>JASLCD010000255.1 GCA_030146295.1 Chryseobacterium sp. | reverse complement strand
CCAGATATTCAACTGAAAAATCCATAAAACTAACTAACATTTGTTAGGTGTAAATTTAAAAAGATTTTGTAAGCTGGCAAAATTTTTATGACTTTTGTCATATTTTGAATGATTCTAAATAATAAAACAGAAGCAAAACGGCTTCATACTTGAAAAGTATAATGTAAAATGTATGAATGATTGTCTTTGAGAAAGGCTATGATTTTTGATTTCCCAATAACCCGAGAAGTATTTTCTCTCTTATTTCATCTGTAATTTCATCTGTAGAATCGCTGCTTCTTTTGAACCAGAAATAGGAGTTATTTAAGGTATGAAGGATAAATCTTGTGGTAAATGATGGAGATTTCAATTCCCAGTTTTCGGCACTGTAGATCTCAGAAATCAATTCTTCAACTTCCTGCTGGTAGTTTTTCCTTAGTTCTACAAATTCCGGAAGCTTTTCTTCCAGGTGTTTCCACTCATTGGAATAAATGTGAGTAACATCGCGGTTTTTAAGAACAACGGACAGGTGTTTATCCAGTAACAGATTCAGTTTTTCCTTTGGTGCAATATCTGTATTTTTTACTTCCTGAAGTTTGTCGAAAAACTCCTGAGCAATGCCAAAACATATCCATTCCAGAATTTCTTCCTTTGAACGGATGTGGGCATACAATGATGCGGCTTTGATATTGAGTTTCGTAGCAAGGTCTCTTACAGAACTCCCCATATATCCTTTCTCTTTGAAAAGTTCTACTGCTACGTCTAATATTTTTCTCTGTTTTTCTTTTAGTTCCATCTGGTAAAATGCAAAAGTAATTATTCTAAAATAAAAAGCTGAATTTTAACACATACATCAAGTAAATTCCCAATTTTCAGATTCATGGGATCAAAGTTCTCTCAAAGGCTATGACTATTTGTTCATGGATTTCAAAGAAATTATTACGAAATCGGAAATTTTGTCAAGTTAATTTTCCGTTAAAAATATAATATCCGGAAAATTTGTCCTATTTTTTTGTAAATTTAATAATTGAACAGTTTTTGTGATACAGTCATCGAATAAATGATTAAATAATTGATGGCATTAAGAAACTAAGCCTCAAAATTTGGTTTCTTGATGTTTTTTAAAAACTAAACTTAGAATAAATCATAACCAAAAATATATAAAATATGAACTTGAACCAATATACAGTAAAATCCCAGGAAGCCATCCAGGCAGCACAACAGATTGCTATGGAATTGGGCAACCAAAGTATCGAACCACAACATCTTCTTGAAGGAATTTTTCAGGTAGATGAAAATATATCGCCTTTCTTACTTAAAAAATCTGAAGCAGATGCTAATTTAGTGAGAGAGCGCAACCGTGAAAATTTAGAAAAACTCCCAAAAGTACAGGGAGGAAACGTTTATCTTTCGCAATCTGCTAACAAAGTATTGCTGGATGCACCCAATATCGCGAAAAAGATGGGTGACGAATATGTAACCATTGAGCACCTATGGCTATCTCTTTTGGAAACCAGCTCTGAGGTATCCAAAATGCTGAAAGATATGGGCGTAACCAAAAATCTTTTGGAAGGCGCTATAAAAGAATTAAGAAAAGGAAGTAAGGCTACTTCTGCCAGCTCAGAAGAGACCTATCAGTCCTTGAATAAATATGCTAAGAACTTCAACGAATTAGCAGCAGAAGGGAAACTGGATCCTGTAATCGGACGTGATGAAGAAATCAGACGAGTTCTGCAAATTCTTTCCAGAAGAACTAAAAATAACCCAATCCTTATCGGAGAACCGGGTGTTGGTAAAACTGCAATTGCTGAAGGTATTGCTCACAGAATTATCAGCGGTGACGTTCCTGAAAATTTGATGGATAAAACATTGTTTTCTTTGGATATGGGAGCCCTGATTGCAGGAGCTAAATATAAAGGAGAATTTGAGGAACGTTTGAAATCCGTTGTGAATGAAGTTATCAAATCTGACGGGCAGATCATTCTTTTCATCGATGAAATCCACACCCTGGTAGGTGCCGGTGGTGGTGAAGGGGCTATGGATGCGGCCAACATCTTAAAACCTGCTTTGGCAAGAGGAGAACTGAGAGCAATCGGTGCTACTACTTTGAACGAGTATCAGAAATATTTTGAAAAAGACAAAGCGCTGGAAAGACGTTTCCAGAAAGTGATGGTGGAAGAGCCCGATACAGAATCTGCTATTTCGATCCTTCGTGGTATTAAGGATAAATATGAAGCCCACCACAAGGTAAGAATCAAAGATGAAGCAATTATTGCGGCTGTGGAAATGTCTCAGAGATATATTTCAGACCGTTTCTTACCGGATAAAGCGATTGACCTTATTGATGAAGCTTCTGCAAAACTGAGAATGGAAATCAATTCCAAACCGGAAGAGCTTGATGTTCTGGACAGAAGACTGATGCAGCTTGAAATTGAATTGGCAGCCATTTCCAGAGAGGGTAACCAGACCAAAATTGATCACCTGAAAGAAGATATTGCTAAAATTTCTGAACAGAGAAATGAGATCAATGCCAAATGGCTGAAAGAAAAACAAAAAAGTGAAGATCTTACCCAGATCAAAAAAGATATTGAATCTCTGAAACATGAAGCAGAAAGAGCTTCCAGAACCGGAGATTATGCAAAAGTAGCGGAGATCCAATATGGAAAACTTCGCGAAAAAGAGGAAGAGCTCAACAAAATGGAGCTGGAAATGCAGAACCATCAGAATGAGCTGATCAAAGAAGAAGTGACTGCAGAAAATATCTCTGAGGTGATTGCTAAATGGACAGGTATTCCTGTAACCAAATTATTACAGTCAGAAAGAGATAAGCTATTGAATCTGGAATCTGAATTGCACCACAGAGTGGTAGGACAGGATGAAGCTATTCAAGCAGTTGCGGACGCCATCCGAAGAAACAGAGCCGGATTGAGTGATGATAAAAAACCGATCGGATCTTTCTTATTCCTGGGAACAACAGGGGTAGGTAAAACCGAATTGGCAAAGGCATTGGCTGAATTCTTATTTGATGATGAAAACAATATGACCAGAATTGATATGAGTGAATATCAGGAGCGTCACAGTGTTTCGAGACTGGTAGGAGCTCCTCCGGGATATGTAGGATATGATGAGGGCGGGCAACTGACTGAAGCTGTAAGAAGAAGACCATACTCTGTGGTACTGTTGGATGAGATCGAAAAAGCACATCCCGATGTTTTCAACACTTTGCTTCAGGTTTTGGATGATGGCCGTCTGACCGATAATAAAGGCCGTGTGGTGAATTTTAAAAACTCAATTATCATTATGACCTCGAATTTAGGCTCACACCTTATTCAGGAGAATTTTGAGAATCTTACGGAGGAAAACCAGGATGAAATTGTAGATAAAACAAAAGTAGAAGTTTTCGATCTTCTGAAACAGACTCTGCGTCCGGAATTCCTGAACAGAATTGATGAGATTGTACTGTTCCAGCCTTTAAGAAAAAAAGAAATCGGAAAAATCGTTCAGTATCAATTGAGAGGATTCAATGAAATGTTATCGAAACGAAATATTATCATGACCTTCACTCAGGATGCCGTAGATTATCTGATGGACAAAGGATATGATCCGGCCTTCGGAGCAAGACCACTGAAAAGAGTGATCCAGCAGGAAGTATTAAACAAACTTTCCAAAGAAATTCTTGCAGGGAATGTAAACGACGGAGACAGAATCACTCTGGATTATTTTGTAGAAACAGGTTTGGTTTTCAGACCTACTGAACAATAAAATAGTTTTTTTCATATACATTATTTTTGTGAATAAGTGCTGTAGAATAATCTACAGCACTTATTTTTTATTGAATAATCATGGCCCCTCAGGTCATGTTCGAGATGCTAACTGAAAGTAAACTTTCAAAACAAATCCGATTAGAAAACAATCTGTAAATAAAAACACATTATATCAATAAATTGTGAAATACAATTATCTTTATCATTCAAAAAGTTAATAACTAAAACAAAATCAGTATGAAAAAATTAAAAAGAGATGAATTAAAGAAAATTGATGGCGGATATGAACCCTATGCTATTATGTGCGGAGAGGACTGGAGCTGCCCTACGGGTCTTTGCTGTACAGCAGGGCTTGTCTGCAGAGATTGGAGAAAATATCCTTGTATTTAAAGAATAAGCGGAGAAATTTTTTTTCTGCGTTTTTTTATATTACCAATCTGCGTTTGCATCATCTCTAAATTGTTATACTTCACATACAATCCGTAAAAACACGGTAAAAATAACAGTGTAATTCCCTATTTATGAATACATTTTCTATCATATTTTTTCCGAGATTTGCATATTAATTGAGTTTTACCGCAAACCACTAAGCTATGAATACAGAATCTAACAATCCTCTGCAACCTGGAACAATGTCAAACAGTCTTATCCAGGCTTTGATCGACAATTACCGTCAAAATCATTTAAGTGCAATTAACACCACTTTGGGCATCCAGGATGCACATTCTATTTGGTTTGATCTTCCAAAACTGAAAAAGTTTATTGCTACAATCGAAGAAGAAGCAGCTAAAGTAAACCCCGATGTCACTGAGGAAGATTTAGGGATCAGATTTTATTATGCTGCCTATCCAAAGGAACAAAACTGGTCTATCATGGAATCGCATCCTGTTCCTGCAGAGTATGCTGAAAAACATACACTAGTTTTGATCCCAACATTGAAAAAAACAAATGATACAAATGTACTTTTTGATTGTGATTTTAATCCTTTCCTGGCAGATCAAGAAGGTTCAAATCTATCGCTAAATGCACGTAATATCAACCCGCTTGGGAATGGCGATGGTAGTGGTAATGATAATGGTAATGGTAATGGTGACGGAGGAGCATTGGGAGATGACACTAGCCTTGGAGAAAATAGTGGAACACTTATTCCACCAGCTCCACCATTGGGCACATCTTATTAATTACCATTCATATTCTTAAACACAATATGACTGAGATTCAAAAAATTTTTTCTTCATTTATGTATTGGGGAGAAGCCTTTGCTGCTTTAATTTCCCTGATTTATTATAACCGTGTAAAAAAGCAACCCTGGAAATATCTGGCCATTTATCTCATTCTTATTTTTCTTTGCGAATCAGCTGTAAAATGGGGAGAAAAACCGCTTAAAATAGACAGAATAAATTTTTACAACTACTTCGTGATTCCATTACAGTTTATATTTTTTTATTGGCTGTATGCAAAAGAATCTCTAAGGAAAGTAAAACTGTTCTACATAATGACAGGTATATATATTTTATCATATATCCTCAGGGCGCTTTTCTTCCCGGAAAAGAAAGTAGTTTTTTCTTTCAATTACAATATAGGATGTTTACTATTAATGGGTCTTGTCATTATGGAATTTTATAAACAGGTTAACTCAACTGAGATTCTCAATTTCAGTAAAAACAGAATGTTTTATATTAATCTGGGGATCACGCTTTTTTATATCGCCAATCAGCCATTTATGACATTTAACTCTTTTCTGTGGAAGTATATAGATATCTGGGATATTTATTTTATATATTTCCAGGTTTCAGGAGCAGTAATGTACATTTTATTTGCAAGTTCATTCATATGGGGAAAACAGAGCTCTTAATAACCATTATTTCATTCAACATCTTTTTTTTGATGTTTGTAATAGCGGTATTTATATATATCCGGAATTACAGACAGAGAAAAAGAGAATATCTGATTGAAATTGAGATGAAAAATGAACTTCATCAGAGAGAACTTTTATCTACTCAACTGGAGATCCAGCAAGCTACCATGCAGCAGATTGGACGGGAACTGCATGATAACATAGGTCAGAAACTTACTCTTGTAAGTCTTTATGTGCAACAGATGCTTTACGAAAACAAAGTTTCTGAAGCCAGCGAAAGAATTGATCAGGTTTCACAAATCATCAATCAGTCTCTTCAGGATCTCAGAAGCCTGTCTAAAACACTAACGGATGACAACATCAACCAAAAGGAAATTGTCACTTTGATACAGGAAGAAGTGGACAATACCAATTCCTTTAAAAAGTGTCACATAAGTTTTGAACACAATTTTAAACAGCTAGATTTAGGTTTTGTTCATAAAAATGTACTGCTCAGGATTACTCAGGAATTCATTCAGAACAGTATCAAACATTCTGGCTGTAAAAATATTTTCATCAGTCTGAATACTTCTGAAGATATCCTTTGGGAACTAGATATTCGTGATGACGGATCCGGGTTTGATACTTCACAGATCAAATCCAACGGAATTGGTCTTACCAATATGAAAAACAGAGCTGAAATTATAGGTGCCAGTTTTTGTCTGGAAAGCCATGAAAATACAGGAACCCACCTCAATCTTATCTTAAAAAAACAATCATGAAAAAATCAATTGTAATTGTTGACGATCATATACTTATTGCAAAAGCCCTGGAAGGGATTATTGGTAATTTTAGTGAATTTGAAGTGATCTATGTCTGTGAAAACGGAAAAGACCTCATCCAAAAATTTGAAGAGGGGAATCCTATTCCGGATATTATACTTTTAGATATCAGTATGCCAATTATGGACGGTTTTGAAACCGCAGCCTGGCTTACAAAAAACTATTCTGACATTAAAGTAATGGCTCTCAGCATGCAAGGTGATGACAACAGTGTCATTAAGATGATCAAAAGCGGGGCAAAAGGCTACCTTTTAAAGAACACGCACCCAAGAGATCTTGAAACCGCCCTTACCCGATTGAACAGTGACGGCTTCTTTTATCCGGATTGGGCTTCTAAAGTTATTTTTTCTAATCTTAATAAAGAAACTGAAACTGAAATCGCCGTAAGAATTTCTGACAGAGAAAAAGAATTCCTTAAATATACTGTAACAGAACTCAGCTATAAGGAAATTGCAGACAGAATGTGCTGCAGCCCTAGGACTGTGGAGAGCTACCGCGATCAGCTTTGTGAAAAACTGGATTTGAAAACCCGTGTAGGACTGGCCGTTTTTGCTATTAAAAACGGTTTTGCAAACTAAATTTTATGGTGAAAAATTCTTTTATAAATAAATTAAAACGAAAATTATTCACATAAAACAATCAAATAATAAAACACATCACTATATTTTATAAAATTGATTAAAATTCAAAATTCAATAAACAATACTGAATTAAAATCAACTAAAGCAAGTAATTAATAATAATTTCGCAAACTATTTGCGAAATTATTTGCATATCAATTCTGAATACTATAATTTCACATCCTCAACCAAATTGTAACGATATGAAAAAACTATTATTTGGAGCTCTTATGCTCGGCTTTATGACAGCCTGTAACAATGACAACGTTTCCAATCAAAACGAACTACAGGCTGAACAGGAAACTCCTTCAGCAATAGCTTCAAAAAGAATCTGCCCATCAGAGGAAATGAGACAAGAAGCATTACAAAAAGATCCCGCACTCAGACAAAAAGTAGAAGAAATTGAGGCCAATGCAAAAAGATATTCCAACAACCTTGCTTTAGGTAAAGTTCTTGCAGATGGAACTGTTGAAATCCCGGTAGTGGTAAATGTAATCTATAAGACTGCAGCACAAAATGTATCTGATGCCAGAATTGCTGAACAAATCGCCATTCTAAATGCTGACTACGGAGGTACAAACAGCGATGTCTCACAAATACCTACTGAATTTCAGGGGGTAAAAGCAGGCGATGTAAAAGTAAGATTCAGACTGGTAAATACCATAAGAAAAACGACTACCAAAACTTCATGGAGCAAGACAGACAGAGCCAATAATACAATGAAAAAAGCCTCTACAGGCGGTATTGATGCCACTACTCCTGCTAATTATTTCAACATTTGGGTAGTTGGCAGTATGCCCGATACTCAAGGAAGCATTCTTGGATATGCAACCTTCCCTGAAGATGCAGGTACATGGAAAGATGGTGTTGTAATTGCTGCACCTTATTTTGGAAAAACAGGAACTTCTGCTCCATTCAACCTGGGAAGAACTGCAACTCATGAAGTAGGTCACTATTTAGGGCTAAGACATATTTGGGGAGACACCAATTGTGGTGACGATTTAATTGCAGATACTCCTACTCAGACAACAGCCAATACAGGAACTCCAAGCTACCCTCTTTATAATACTTGCTATGGTGTAAAAAGATCTGTTATGTTTATGAATTACATGGATTATTCTGATGATAATTCGCTATATATGTTTACTGCAGGACAAAAAACCAAAATGCAGTCTGTAACATCCTCTTCTGGTGCAAGATCCGGATTAAGAGTTTATTAGTACCAATTTTTTTAATTATAGCATAGAGTCTATTCCAAGGTTTGGAATAGACTCTATTTTATAGTATTCCCGATCAAGTTCCGGAGAAAATGATAAAATAAGTATTCAAAAATGAATACGAGTACATTTGCTAAGTGCTGCTCAAAGCGGAAGCATCAGGAAAATCCTGTATAATTTTATTCTGACATACAATTCAGGACAAGACAATAGAAAAGGAAATTTACAGTTTCTCCCTATGTTTTAAGATTTATTACGAACCTTGCTTATTGTAAAAAATATTCTACTAATTGCAAAAAATCACAAAATTATTTACATCTAAAAACACACATAAGCGTGAAATATAAAATAATTAAAAGAATTTAACTAAAATTCAACTAATTTACGTTTTAATTGAATTTTAGTTAAAGAAATAAACAATTAAATGGATATTTATTAAATATTTTACGAAATAACTTGCATATCAATTTCAAATACTATAATTTCACGCCCTCAACCAAATTATATTATAACGATATGAAAAAATTCTTATTCGGAGCCCTAGTTCTGGGCTTTATGTCGGCATGTAACACCGACAACTTAAACAATCAAAATGAAACGCCTCTGGATCAGGGCTCTTCTGCTCCAAGCGCTCTTAAAAGAAGCTGTCCATCAGAAGGAATAAGACAGGCAATGCTTCTGAAAAACCCTGCATTAAGACAAAAAATGGCCGATATTGAATTCGGTACTGAAAAATTCACTGAAAATCTCAAATTAGGAAAAGTTCTTGCAGATGGAACTGTTGAGATACCAGTTGTTTTTAATGTAATTTACAATACATCTGCTCAAAATGTTTCTGATGCAAGAATCGCAGAACAAATTGCTGTACTTAATGCCGATTATGGTGCTACCAACTCTGACATTAATAAAATTCCTTCGGCATTTCAGCCTTCGGCAGCAGGAGATGTAAAAATCCGTTTCAAATTGGTAGCCACCAACCGCAAACAAAGTACAAAAACAGGCTGGAGATCGGATCTTGAACAAATGAAAAAAGCAAGCACAGGTGGTATTGATGCTACTGATGTGACTAAAAATATGAATATATGGGTTGTCAATTCAATACTTGACGAAAATAACCAACCTGGAACTTTAGGCTATGCTTATTATCCGGAAAATGCAGGACAGTGGTATGATGGTCTAGTAATAGGATATCAATATATTGGAAAAACAGGAGCCTCTGCTCCGTTCAACTTAGGAAGAACAGTGACGCATGAAGTAGGACACTACCTAAACCTACCACACCTTTGGGGATCATCTGATACAGGATGCCAAACAGATTACTCTAATGATACGCCTGTATCTCCCGGCCCTAACTACGGAAATCCTACCTATCCTCTCAACAGAGTTTGCGGAGGTGTAAGCCGTTCTCAGATGTTTATGAACTATATGGATTATGTAGACGACAAATCTATGGTTATGTTCTCTGCCAATCAAAAAACAAGAATGCAGGCTGTAGTAGCAGCATCCGGTCCAAGATCCGGCTTAAGATAATCAACCACACCAGTTGAAATATTATAAAAACATTAAAATAGTCTATCTCAATTTTTGGGATAGATTTTTTTAATATTTTTACATGATTTAATTTCAGCACCACTAACTACGATGAAAAAAATAGCACTAGCATCAGGAATACTATTGCACCTATACTGTATAAAAGCACAGGATACGATCCAAATTAAAACACAGGATACGATCCGACCCCGGAATCTCAAAGAAGATCTTGCATTAATCAATTCTGGTTATGCCATCCAGGAGAAAACACCTTTTTTCAAAAAAGAATGGGTAAAAAAATCAGTAGCTCCTGCCCTTCTTTTTACTGCCGCTGCCGCTACTTGGGGAGAAAAAGAAAATATCCGTGAGGTAAGAAACCGATACCTTCCCAACTTCAAAGTAAAATATGATGATTATCTTCAATATGCTCCTGCTGCCGCTGTTTATGGATTAAAATTAGCTGGTGTAAAAGGCCGGAACAATCTGGGAAGAGCAACTTTGTCTTATGGGACAAGCTTAGCCATCATGGCTATATTGGTTAATTCAATTAAATATACAGCAAAAGTTGAACGTCCGGACGGTTCCAAAAACAATTCTTTTCCGTCGGGGCATGCTGCTATGGCTTTTACCAATGCCAGCTTTCTGCATAAAGAATATGGTATGGTAAACCCAGCCTACAGTATCGCAGGATATGGTTCTGCTGCGATTACAGGACTTGGGCGGAATTTAAATAACAGACACTGGGTTCCGGATATTCTTGCCGGTGCCGGTATCGGAATTATTTCCACCGAGCTTGGGTATTTTTTTATTGATAAAATTTATAAAAACAAGGGAGATAATTTAAGTATTTTATCCAGAATACAAGGGAATGATTATCCATCTTTTCTAGCTCTAAAGATGGGTACAGCCTTAGGCACAACCAATTTCCTGAAGGAATCGGAGCTGGATGATAAAAAACAAGTCGGTTTTGAAGGTGGACTGGAAGGGGCCTATTTCTTTTCAAAAAAATGGGGTGTGGGGGCAGATATAACCTTCAGCAGCTTCCCGATTAAATCTCAAAGAATAACCTTTGATGACGGGCAGGGCTTTGGTGACCATGAAATCAAAACACAATCTATGGGATTCCTGGCTGCAGGTATTGGACCTTATTTTTCACATGAATTTTCAGATAAATGGCAGCTTACTTTAAAGCTAACCGGAGGATATGCTGCAACTGCCAGTGGAAAAGTATTTGTAAAAGGAGACGACGTAGACGCTCCTAATCACGAACTTCAGATTGCCCGATATAAGCCTAAACCAGCTTTCCGCTGGAATACCGGGGCTGCTATGACCTACAAGTTCAATCCGGGGCTGGGCCTTACCTTCTATACAGATTACAATCAGATCAACTCTACGATCCGATACTACTTCAGCGAAGAGATTAAGGAAAGTACCGAGCTGGATCAGGAACTTAACAACCTGATGGCGAAAGAAAAAATCAATTATATTACCTTAGGTTTAAGATTAACCGCCTATTTTTAGAAATACAAAAGCCTTCAGAATCTGAAGGCTTTTATGTTTACAAGTTTTTCTTATTATTTTCCGGAGTATAATCCATAAACAGATCTCCATCCAGCTGTACAGATTTTACTTTCTTTTTAATAGGAATCACAAGATCGGTAAGTTTCTGATCTTTTTCCCAAACAGAAGGAGAAAAATGTATTTTCTCTGTCGTTCCGTCTTCATATGATAATAGAGCATCAAACGGAATTGCAAACCCGCCTACATTCGCTACATTTATCGTAAGCATATCATTAATCTGAGACGCTCCTGTTACTTTTAAATCAATATAATTATTGGTATAAAACCAGTTCTGGAAGAACCAGTTCAGGTTTTTTCCTGACCCGGTATTCATAGAATTGAAATAATCCCATGGAACAGGATGCTTACCGTTCCAGTTGTCCATATAATGATGTAATGCTTTTTTGAAAAGCTCATCTCCCAAATAGTCTTTCAGAGCCAGATAAGACAAAGAGGCTTTCACATAAGAGTTGTTTCCATATCCGGCACCACTTACCTGCGTGCTCATTGTAATTACAGGCTGGTCCTGTTCTGCAGACGGATCATTGATCCATTTTTTGACACGGAAGTTTTTATAAAATTCTTTAGCTGCAGCTTCTCCGTTTTCATCAATTCCTATAAGATATTCCAGAGTGGTAGCCCAGCCTTCATCCATAAATGCATATCTCGTCTCGTTGATTCCCATATAAAAAGGGAAATAGGTGTGCGCAATTTCATGATCTGCCGTCAGCCTTGCATCCTGAAGATCATCAGGAATACTGGTATCGTTGATCATCATTGGGTATTCCATATCTGCATACCCCTGAATAGCGGTCATTACATTATAAGGATATTCTACCCCAGGCCAATTTTTTGAGAACCAATCAAGATTATAACGCATCCAGTCTACATAGTGTTCAAAATCTTTCGCCCCGTTTTTATAGCCTGCCTGAACGCTTGCTCTTTTTGATTTTAACTGAACACTCGCGGCGTCCCACACATAATGGTTACTCAATGCAAAACAGAAATCTGTGATGTGGCTGGCTTTAAATTTCCAGACATTCCATTTATTGGATTTGGTTACTTTTCCGGACTTCATTTCCTGCTCTGTTGCGATATGCATTACTTTATCGCTTTTCAATGAAGCTTTATATCTTTTTAAATATTCCGGCTGAAGTACTGCTTCCGGGTTCAGAAAATCCCCCGTTGCCCAGACTACAAAATTCTTGGGTGCACTGATAGCAAAGCTGTAGTCATTGAAATCATTATAAAACTCCTGTCTGTCTGAGTGCGGAAGCATGTCCCATCCGTTGTAGTCATCATACACAGAAATTCTTGGAAAAGAATAGGCTACATAGAATGTTTCCGGGTCTATCTGACCTTCTCTTCCACTTTGCACTGAAAGCGGATATTCCCATTCAATTTTGATTTCAGATTTTGATTTGGACTTTAAAGCTGATTTTAATTTTACTTTTTCAACAGTACCCCAATCGTCACTGTTGATATCATATTTTTCACCGTTTACAATGAAAGATTTAATCTTAAGTCCTGAGGATAGAAAATCTTTAGTAACAAATCCTGACCTTGGTGACTGTGGCTTGTGAAGATTATTCACAAATCGTATAGCCAGTTCATTCAGACTATCCGGGCTGTTGTTTGTATAAACGATTGTTTCTTTTCCGGTAACTATTTTTGTGTTGGCATCCACTTTTACATCCACATTATATGCTCCTTTATTCTGCCAATAGTTTTTACCTGGTGCTCCGGAGATATCACGGGTCCCTTTTTCATACGCTTTTTTGATATTCCTCGGCATGTACAGTTCCTGTGCAGACAATTGCAGCAGAGAAACGACCATCAGCATTCCGGAAAAAATTTTCTTCATAATGACCTTTTTAAAGATAGGTCTCAAAAATAATGAAAATGTGACACCAAGGAATCATTTCTTCTGTAATAATATTTTATAATAATTGGTTTTATAGTAAATTATCCTACAATCTATCCTGCTCTGAAGCCTTCTTTATTGTTTTGGCATTTTTTACAGACTGATTCCCAAAATTGAATTTCAATGAAAAAGAAATCCCCTGAGCATCCGTATAATCGAGAAAATAATTGTCCTGGTTGGCATATTGGGTGCTTACTTTCTGACCTGTAGTCCTGAAAATATCAGTGAATATAAGACTGGCTTCCAGTTTTTTATTAAAGAATTTCCTGTTCATTATAAAATAGGCTGACCAGGCCGCAGAAATTCTGAAAGTTCCCTGTATTCCCGGCGAATAGTATCGATGTCCCATTTCCATTTTCCAGTCACTGCTCTTATCAAAAGTAAAGCTTGTTGATATATTAGAAACCCAGTTCCAGACTTTATTTTTATACAGCATTCCGTCAGTTCCCTTGAAATAATTTTCGTTGTGTTCAAGATTTTCAGACATGATGATATTCCACCATGGTTTGACCTGAAAATTTTTATACAGGTTCAATCCGAAAGCTTCTCCTTTTTCTATATTAGTAAAGTAATAAATAAGGCTGTTGGTACTTGGTTGCTGATATGAAATTTCCATGGACGGATATATTTCTTTTCGGTAATAAAGATCAAGATTCCAGTCTTTCCAGGAGTAGGTAAGATTGAGGTTATGAGTGATTGTTGCCTTTAGTTTGGGATCTCCCTGATAATATGAAAAGAGGTTGTAATAAGATTTCGCAGGGTTCAGCCAGGAATAGGAAGGTCTGCTGATCCTTTTTCCATAGGAGAATCCGAATTCCTGTTTATTTTCTGTGGTATATTGTGCGTAAAAAGTGGGGAACAATTTCCAGTAATTGCTTGTATTCAGTTCATAAGGTTCTGAGACGATCCCTTCAAGATCTGTCATCTCTGCACGAAGCCCTCCTTTGAAATTCCATTTTCCGATATTGTAGGCTAATGAAGAATACAAGGCAAAATTATGTTCTTTATAATCGAAGATACTGCTTTTTTCCGGACGGTACTGCAGTACTCCATTTTCGTTATCAGAGAAATCAAACTGGCTGTTTGTCTTCACAAAACTATATTTTGCACCGGATTCCAGCTCCAGTTTTTCTCCTTTCCATTGATAATCGAATTGGGTAGAATACAGCTGGACATCAGCTTTGTTCTTTGTGAGAAAATTATCTTCTTTTGGAGCCTGGCCCGCAAAGTTCAGATCAGTGATTACATTCTGATATTTATCTGCATTGTTTCCGGTAAAGTAATTAATCCACGAGAGGCTGCTCTTTTTATTCAGATTACGGTCTATCTGAAAACTTACAGAATTATTTATGGAACGTGAGTGGTGATCATTGATTGTAGTATAATTAGATTCTACAATATCCAGTTTATTATAGATCAGCGTAGGAACATTGTACGTTCCGAAGGATTTCGGAGAAAAATACCCTGAGTAGTTGAGGCTTACATTAGTCAAGCTGTCCAATTCGTACTCCACATTAAAATTCAGGGTATTCTGGTTATTGTTTTTATCCTTCCTGTTCATCGTACTGACCCATCGGGTTTGGCTTTCCGGATATTTCACATAGTCTGTTCCTTCCCGGTAGTACGTCCCCAGCCCTCTATAATAGCTTCCCATAATGGAAAGTTTATCTTTTTTATAATATTGGGAAAGGCCAAAAACGCCTTTCGCATATTGTGTCTGCACATATTTGGATGAGAGAATCCCACGGTATCCTTCAATTGTATTCTTTTTCAAAACAATATTCAGGACTGCACTTCCTGAAGCTTCATATTTTGCGGGCGGATTGGTAATCACTTCCACCGATTTCACCTCATCTCCCTGCGTATTTTCGAGAAGATTTTTCAGTTCGTCCCCTGTCAGCATTACCTTTTTATCATTAATAGTCACCAAAATCCCGGTACTCCCCTTTACGCCAAGTACATCATTATTCACTGTCACACTTGGTGTATTTTTCAAAATTTCCCAGGCATTGAGTGATGAAATATTACTGTTTTCAACATTAAATTCCAGACGGTCAACTTTTCTTTTCACCAATGGTTTACGCTTGGTCATTACAATTCCTTCTATTTCCTCGGATTCTTTTCTGAGAATAATATTCAGGGGCTCAGGTTCTGATTTCAGGTCAAGTTTCTTCTCAAATAAAGAGTACCCCTGATTTTTAACTACCAGTTTTATATCCTGTTCTGCCAGGTCTTCCAGTACAAACTTCCCGTTTTCATCAGTTCTTAATTCTTTGATTAATACATTTTGAGAATTAAACAGTTCCACCTTTACGGACGAAAGCTTTTCATTTTCGGTGTTTGTAACTGTTCCTCCAAGTTTTTGTTTCTGGGCAAGCAGCAAGACTGGAAAAAACAGAAAAAAAAGAATTTTACACATGACTATTTTTTTATACTGGCAAAACAAAAGCACCGTTCTGTTCTATGGGTACAAAATTCCAAATTGAAAGGGAAAATTTCGGTTAATGATGGGTTAATGATAGGTTAATATCTTTTTTTTAAAATAATAAAGCCTGAATTTTCAAATTCAGGCTTAAAATCAATGGTGTCTATTTTTTATGGATAAGGAATCGCCTTATCCAGTTCTATCGGGTTATAATATTTTTTAATGTCCATCTGCGTTTGTTTGGTCAAACCTGCAAACTCTTCTTTACTTTTGATTTGCTGTCCATTAATGCGGACATTCCAGTCCGGCTGAAATTCGGTTCTCATTCTGGCATATGGATCATTATAAAACTCCAGATTCAGTTTTATCCATTTCTTTAAGTCAATGGTAATGGGATCCAGTGAATAATGTCTTTCGAGAAAGCTTTTTGTATCGTATGTTTTGGGCAGATTTTTATTTCGGGAAAAAGAATATATAAAATCTTTTTTATCGTCTTCCACATACAGAACCAATCCCGGCAATCCTCTGAATTTATAAGGGCCTTCAGGAATGTTGATATCCGGTGTAAACCAAGCAGTCCAGTTTCTTCCTCCAAATACAGCAGTTGCTTTTTGTAAATTATAATTATTGATCTTTTTAGTATCAGCCTCTATTTTCCACTGAATATTATCTTCGGTTTCAAAAACATAATAATAGGGCATCATCATAATCTGAACAAAGTTTTTATTTTTATTGGAGTTTCTTTTTCGGATAATGGATTGTCCGGACTGACTGGTGTGCTGGGAAGAAATTCCCCCGTGAAGAATATTCAGAGAATCGCTTGCTAAAAATTCAGATTCATAAAACTTTACTTCACCGGGATTGATATCCAACACCATTTCTTCTTTATTATAATTTGCCCCGTTAGGTTCAAATCTGTATTGAAGTTCATATACAAAGCGATGAGTTTGGGCACTGATGTGCATCCCAAGAATCAGAATTAGAAGAATAAGTATCTTTTTCATTGAATGGTCATTAATTTTCTAAAATTACCAAAAACACATTAACCATCAGGTTAATAAAAGGTTAATGACAAAAATACTATTTCAGTAAAATAGTAAAGTTTTATCTTTGTTTCAATGATCACCAAGAGTAAAATTCTGATTTCGGTTTTTGCTGCCCTGTTCCTGCTTTTATTGGGAATACAGGTTTACTTTATGTATAAGACGTATCAGGTAAAAGAAAGGGATATCTACAGATCCGTGAATGACGGGCTTACCAGTTTTTCAGGCAATCTTGAAGACATCCAGGAGGTGAAAGAAAGGAATGATGACTCTCTTCAGGAAATCATTATCAGGTACCATAACAAGGAGATCAGCAGAAGGGATTTTTTACATCACTTCATAGAAAACAGAAAATCGGCCAGAGAAAGGCTGATCCATTATATTGACAGCCGTTATGAGAAAGACGGCTATGAAATTTCTGCAAGGATCCGCTATCTCTCTATCGTTCACCTTCCGGACAGCGCCAAAGTAATCACCAAACCTATCGTGATTTTTGAGACCAAAGACAAGCTTAAAAATCCCCGTATTGCCAGTAATGGAAGCTGGGAAACCTCAACAACCCAGAGAGATGATACAGATAATGGGCAGGTTGAAAAAAAGAATAGTTTTCTGGTTAAAACCCAGACAGATTTTGAGATTAAAAATATAAAAAGTATTGTTTTCAAAGAGCTTACCCTGCTGATCATTTGCTGTATTATACTTCTTGCAGGAGTTCTTTTGCTTTATATCTTCACGATCAGAAATCTGATCCAGCAGCAGAAGCAGGTGGAAGTTCTCCACACCATTGTGGATAACATTTCACATGAGTTTAAAACTCCGATTGCTACTTTAAAAATAGCTTCTAAAGCATTAAGGAAAGAATGGAACCCGGAAACACTGCCTCTTATTGACCGCCAGATTTCCCGGCTTGAAAGCCTGATGGCTCAGCTTCATAAGGACGAAATTCCGGATGAAATGACTGAGATACAACCTGAAGACTGGAATTTTTTCATTCAGGATCTTGCAGTTACCTGTCCGAACATTGATTTCAACTTTGAAAATACCATCTCGCAAAAACTTCCTTTTGATAAAAATCTGATGGAAACCGTCATCAAAAATCTTTGTGAAAACAGTGTAAAATATGGTGCATCTGCTGTTACAATAAATACACGCAACCCTTCTCAGCATCTGGAAATTGAAGTTTCAGACAATGGACAAGGTATGGAGACAAAAGAATTGAATCATATTTTTGAAAAATTCTACAGAATTCAGAACAATAATATCCACAACAGCAAAGGGCTGGGACTTGGGCTTTACTTCGTAAAAAAAATCATTACAAAGTACGGAGGTAAAATAGAAGTTTCCAGTAAACCTCAGGCAGGAAGTACCTTTAAAATATCAATTCCTTATGAAAACTAAAATTCTTCTGGCAGAAGACGATCCGGATTTCGGAATGATTCTGAAGCAGTATCTTGAATTGGAAGATTTTGAAGTCAGCTGGTTTCAGAATCCTGAAGATATTGTTCCATTACTTCAATCTGATTTTCCTTTTCAAATGGGAATTCTGGATGTAATGATGCCCAATCTCAATGGTTTTTCTCTGGCTAAAATGATTGTAAAGGAAAAAAGCAATTTCCCGCTATTGTTTTTAACGGCTAAAAATCAAAAAATAGACCGCCTTACCGGATTAAAAATAGGGGCTGATGATTATATTGCCAAACCCTGCGATCCTGAAGAACTCGTTTTACGCATTAAAAACATTCTGAAAAGAACGCTTCCGGCTGCTACGGAAAGCCCAATAAAAATCGGAGCATTTTCACTGGACACCACCAAACTTCTGCTAACACATCCTAATGGAAACAACCGTCTGACCATACGGGAACAGGAGCTTTTATTATACCTTCTGAAACACAATAGGACTATCATTACCAGAGATAATATTCTGGATCATCTTTGGGAAACGAATGATTATTTTACCGGGAGAAGTCTGGATGTTTTTATCAGCAGGCTTCGCAAATATTTCAACAGTGATCCCCAAATAAAAATCCAATCCCTGAGAGGAATTGGATTTGAAATTGATTTTCCAACCAACTGATTTTTATAGAGACAAATTCACAATCACAGGGAAATGATCTGACGGATACAACAGATTTTCTCTTCTGTCATTGATGTGTCGGTGAGATTTTATCTTAAAGCCTTTTGTAAAAATATAATCAATTCTGTCTTTCGGCACTTCATTGACATTGAAGCCTGTAAAAGTTCCTACCGGCCCGTAATGCTTTGTTTCTGAATGGTAGAAAGTATCTTTCATATTCTGGGAAAGAATTTTAATCGGTTCCGAATCATCTGTCAGATTAAAATCACCACTCAGGGTTACCGGAAGGTTCTTTGGATTCAGTTCTTTGATCTTTTTCAGGATCAGTTCGGAAGATTTTACTCTTGCTACATTCCCTACATGATCAAAATGAAGATTCATTGCCAGGAATTCTTTCTTCGATTTTTTATCTTTAAATACAGCATAAGTACAGATTCGGTTCAATGCAGCATCCCAGCCTTTTGATGGTTTTTCCGGAGTTTCAGATAACCAGAACGTCCCGGATTTTACAATTTCCAGTTTGGTTGTATCATAAAAGATGGCAGAAAATTCTCCTTTTTCTTTACCGTCATCTCTTCCTACACCTATATAATCATAGTTCTTTACTCCTTCTTTAATATCTTTCATCTGTTCCGGAAGCGCTTCCTGTACTCCGAAATAATCAGGATGATAGTACGTCAATAAATCGGCAACGTCCTGTTTTCTTTTAGGCCAGGCATTATCTTTATCCGACTCTACATTCAGTCTGATATTGAAACTCATTACGGTAAGGTCCTGTGAAAATCCTAATGCAAAAAACATCAGGAACACCATTGAAAATCTTAAATTCATATCTTATTTTATCAGTAAGAGACAAAAATAAAACTTCTCTGTGACAGAAAAGCTTTATTGATATGATTATATTGTTAAATTATCTTTTTCTTCTTCTATAGATATAAAATACTCATGAAAATCGTGTTCCGGAACGGGTACATTGCTTTCAAGCTTTACAACACCAATGGTTTTGTAGTGAGCAGCCAGCTTTATGTCTTTACTTTTGAGAAGAGCCTCAAGCTTTTTCATATTTATATCCTTCTTTACAACTGCGAGGTAGGTGATCATAAGTATATCTGTATTAAACCGTTTCCAATATCTCTGTATTTTATGCCTTCGATAGGTCTTGCCTTGTTTTCAATAAGCTCCCAGATCTCTTTTGCTGATTTATCGGGAAACTGCTCCATATACAACGCGGTAAGTCCGGAAACATGAGGTGCAGCCATACTTGTACCGCTCATGCTGTAGTACAAATTACTTTTATTTTTTGCATTCTTAGGATAGGAACTGATAATATCTACTCCGGGAGCACAGACATTGATACTTCCACCTGTGGACGGGTTGAGACCTGCATTTGAAAATCTTGCGATCTTCATTTGAGCATCAATAGCTCCCACTGCCATAATTGATTTTGAATTGGCCGGCATTGAGACAGGCTGCGGAATCTGTGGTCTGTTGCTGTCATTTCCCGCAGCCGCGATAATAAGACAGTTATTTTCCAACGCTCTTTCTCCTATTGTTTCGAAAAGTACGGATGGCTGATCATCAAGATTCACCGGAGAAGCTAGTGAAAGGGATAGTATTCTGAATTTTTTCGTAATCGCCCAGTCTATAGCATCAATGACACTGCTGGTGGTTCCTCTTCCATTGTCTGCAAGCACTTTTGCTATTTTCAGATTGCAGTCTCTGGCAATTCCGTAACGTTTTCCGTTATCACTTCTTGTATTTCCTGTAGCAACACCGGCACAATGTGTACCGTGGCCGTTAGGATCTCTGTTCCAGTCTTCACCATCTATGAAAGATTTTCCTTCAATTTCTTCAGCGGAAAAATCCGGATGGGAAGTTTCTAGTCCGGTATCGAGAATACAAACATCGATTCCTTTTCCTGTATAATGGGCATTTTCCAGTCCGATTGCTTTTAATCCCCATTCCATTTCAATGAATGATTTTTGGGGTAAAGGTTTGCTGGTGATATATTTTTCAAGTTCTGAAATTTTTTCTGCGAGTCCGGCAGACTGTTTTTTAAGTTCATTAATCAGCTGCAACTCATCTGCAGGAAAAAATTCTCTTTCTTTTTCGTAGTATACAATAGAATTTGATTCATCTTTCACAGCACTTTTCAATTGATCTTCATCCATGTTATCCACCACAAGAACTCCCAGGTTTTTGTAAAGCACCCCATTATCCTGATCAATGATTTCATAAGAACGGTTTTCTTTGGAGAGAAACTCTGAAGAGGTAATATTCACTTCCAGTTCTTTTTCAATTTTTTTGAGTGCGGTTTTCTGCTGATCTTTCAGCAGAACAATATATCTTCCGGTTTCCATAATGCTCTTTTTTTTAAATTAATTTCAGAAATACCTCTTCCAGAATAAGAAAAATATCCTCCGGAATAATGGTCAGTCTGAGTTTCTTATTGATTCCGGATATGGCTGTATTCTGCTCAACCAGTGAAGTCCAGAAACGTTCAATTTTAGGAATGGAATTCATCTCTTTCAGCTTCTCATCATCCAGAATTCCATTTTGATATAATGAGACAATGATTCCTGAAATAAGTTCTTCTGCATCCTCAAGTTTTTTGTTTTCCCTGTCATATATTTCAATCAGAATATCATAAATACTTTCCATTCCGTTGAATGAGAATCCTCCGAGCATTTCCCTTCTCCCATTCACTATTTTTTCCATTTTAATGGGATTAAAACCTCTTTTCACAGTGGAAATCATATTCATAATTTTCAATACTTCAGATTCGTGGCTGGTGTTTCCTTTGGTACGAAAATATTCCAGAACTTCATTGAGAAATGCATCAAATTGGGCATCAAAGTCAAATGATTTTGACAGGTATAAAGCCTGAACCTCATTGAACTGTTCCAGCAGTTCTTTGATTTTCTGTACTGTAAAGTGAATAAGTTCCTGCATTACTCAAAAGTTATCTGTTCTATTTCGTTACCATCTTTATCTTTATAAGACACAATCCTGATTCCTTCCTCCTCCATTTCCACATGAAGGTTGATGAATAATTTATCTTTGTCTTCTGCTGCGCTGGTGTTAGGATCTATGTAAATGCTATTCAGCTTTGCATTCACCAACGTATATTTATTCAACAGAACCTTTGTAAAGATTTCTTTCAGTTCATCAGTTTCTTCTTCTGTTCCTTCCTGAGGTCGAAATATTCCGGAATTAAGAAGCTGCATTTTCTTTCTGAGATCCAGTTTGAGAACTTCATTGGCTGGGAGCTGCCCGAATTTCTGATCATTTTTTTCCAGTTTACTGAACAGGGTTTTAAACTCTTCAGTTTGAATCTGCCTTTTGTTTATTTCAGGAATATTAAATTTCTTCTCCTTATTCACCAGACGGATTCTTTCATTTATTTCTGTCACAAACTGATCTTCATTCAGTTTAAAATTATATTTGGAATCGGAATCTATATCTGTGATTTTGATCGGAATATCCATCTTTACACTGGGCAGCGCATAACGCGGAACCTTGAAGTATTTCAAGTATTCGTGACGGGCATATTCTTTGGCAATAAGAACTGCATTTTCGTCTGCTTTTTTACGAGCCTGAATTATCTCGTTATTGAGATAATCCAGGTAATCTGATAGTTTTATCATCTTTCGTAAAATCTAATTATTGTGAAAGAAGTCCAAGTACTTTTTCAAGTCCTGCAGGCATTTCATCGTTGGTCGCACGTACTTTTACCCCGAGAGAATATTCTTTTTCCACTTTAATTCCTGTACTGGAAGTTCTCTTATAAGATACATCCACTTTGAATTTTACAGGTCCCCATCCTCCGGATACTCCGGCATTGATCCCGAATTCGTCACTTACGTCTTTCGTATATGTAGAATTAAGCTTAACATTAAAGTCTACTTCACAGGTTTCAATTCTGAAACTCGGAACATTCAGCAATGCAATAAAAGGCACTGAAATTTCTACATCATTCGGAATTGTTTTCGGGTTGGTAGCACTTACCGGCTCATCCTCTTTAAATTCCGGATTCGGAATATTTTTTTTGTACTTGAATTCTGCCATTCTCAGTTTTTTAGGACTGGCAGCATTGGCTGGATCTGTAAGTTCGAACCCTACTTCATTGATGAAATTAACGGTGGCAATAGAGGCATTAGACTGTGCTTTTACACAAGCATCCAACGGTCCGCCAATAATAGTTGCAAAGTCAATGCTTCCCAATTCTGCAGCAAAATCTGCGCTTGCAGCATCAGAAGTTCTGAAAATTTCTTCATCAGCAGCTATTTTACCTGCAATCATTTTCATGATCTCTGAAGATGCACCGGAGAAAGATTTTTCCCACTTTTCATCATAGCTTTTTTTGAATTCGTCTACAATGGCTAATAATTCTTTATTCGTTAATGAACTCAGTTCTGAAGTTTCAACTCCCGATACTTTTTCATAGACTGCCGGGGTAAGAACTTTTTCTACTCCTGATAAAAGGTCAATTAACTCATTTTTTGTTTTTTTGGCGTGGCTTGCTTCAAGCACCGATTTTAATGTTTCCATGTTTTTTGTTTTGATTAATATTGTGGGACAAAATTATATCACTGACTATCAAAACATTGTAGGGAAACCCCTCTACTTATCCCGGAAAAACACCCTAAAAATAACAAGCCTGAACTTACGATGGTAAGCTCAGGCTTTTATACGGCACAATTTTATCTTGATAAACTATGCAGGTTTTTTGCTATTATTTTCCAGATTGACATCCGGAACAACAGAATTCGGATCCAGTTTCACCTCATCAACTTCCTTGCTAGAATCTACCTTAAATGTCCATTCAGTATTTCTTTTCCAAACTTCAACAGGAATTTTCACGCTCTGCGCAGTTCCATCTTTGAATTTGATTTGTACGGTTGTAGGCATTGGCAGCTGACCAATATTTTCCACCGTAATCTGAACTCCGTTTTTAAAGTCTCCGTTAACATATTGTACGTTCTTAACTGATTGATCAATTTTCCATTTATTAAAGAACCATCCTCGCCAGAACCAGTTCAACTCTTCTCCGGAAACATTTTCCATCGTATGGAAGAAATCCCATGGTGTCGGATGTTTGAATGCCCAACGGTCAATATAGGTTCTGAATGCTTTGTCAAATTTTTCAGGGCCGAGAATTGTTTCTCTTAAAACTTCTAATCCTGTTCCCGGTTTATAGTAAGCCAAAGCTCCGATACTTCTTTCTTTCATATTATCAGGTCCTACCATTACAGGCTCCAGATTATCAGTCAACAAATATGTTCCTGATCTTGCCAGATTCGGTTTACGATAATACTCTCCTTTATTAAAAGCTTCAGTCGAAAGCCCGTTAATGAATGTATTGAATCCTTCATCCATCCAGGCAAATAACCTCTCGTTAGATCCCACGATCATAGGAAACCAGTTGTGCCCAAACTCATGGTCTGTAACGCCCCAAAGATCTTCTCCTTTGGAATCCATATGACAGAACACTATTCCCGGGTACTCCATTCCACCTTCATTTCCTGCAACATTCGTGGCGGCAGGATATGTATATTCATACCATTTTTTTGAATAATGCTCTATGGCTGCCTTTGTATATTCTGTAGATCTTCCCCATGCTTTATCACCGGCACTCTCCGCAGGATACGCTGAAATAGCCAAAGATTTTTTTCCGCTAGGCAGATCAATTTTCGCCGCATCTAAAATAAATCCGGCGGATGATGCCCAGGCAAAATCTCTTGTCTGTTTAATTTTAAATTTCCAGGTTTTTGTACCGGCAGTTTTATTTTTACCAATTTCAGATTCAGGACGAATCATTACCGTCTTATCACTGTTTCTTGCCTGATTCCACCTGTTGATTTCTTCTTTGCTGTATACTTCCTTTTCATTCAGAAGCTCTCCGGATGCTACCACATAATGATTAGCCGGAACAGTAATATTAGCTGTAATATCTCCGTATTCTAAATAAAATTCCGAAGCTCCAAGATAAGGCAGCGTATTCCACCCTAAGACATCATCATATACGCACATTCTCGGATACCATTGTGCGATGGTAAATATTTTACCGTTTTTAGTATCCTGAATTCCCATTCGGTCTGATCCGTAATCAGGAGAAATAAATGAATATTCAATTTCTATCTTCGCAACCCCTCCATTGGCTTTCAGTTCCTTAGGAAGATCAATCTGCATTCTTGTATCGGTAATGGTATATTTTACTTCTCTTTTTCCGTCAAGTTTGATTGATTTAATTTTATATCCGCCGTTAAAATCTTCGCCATGAGCGCCATTTCTACTTCCTGAAAGCGGAACTACGCCATTTCCTCTGGAATCTTTTGCAAACAGGTTCTGATCCAGCTGCAGCCACAGAAAACCTAATTTATCAGGGCTATTGTTGGTATAGGTGATTTCTGCTGTACCTGTAATCTCTTTTTTATCTTCATTCAGACTGACATTCAGATGATAATCTGCTGAATTCTGCCAATAAGCATGTCCCGGTTGCCCACTTGCAGAGCGGGTTGCTGTACCTGTCTGCGGATAAAAGAACGGCTTAAATGCTTCTACGTAATCATATTTCGGAGTTTGCTGTGCATAGGCAGATCCTGAGAACAGGACCACTGCAAGCGTCGAAACAAGGGTTGGAAGTTTAAAATTCATTTGAAAAAGTATTATTTAGTGTATAGGTAAAAAAAACTCCCGGATTTGTTACACGTCCGGGAGTTTTTTTAATATAAGTTTAATTTAATTTGATTTTTTTGCTTTAATCATCGCTTCTAAAGCATCCCACATTTCTTTAGGAATTGCTTCAAGCATATTAAATTCTCCGGCACCCTGAAGCCATTCTCCTCCATCAATAGTTACTACTTCCCCATTCATATATGCTGAATAATCAGAAACCAGATAAGCTGCAAGGTTGGCCAGCTCCTGATGTTCACCTACTCTTCTCAACGGAACTTTTTTCTTCATATCGAATTTTTCCTGAAGATCTCCCGGAAGAAGTCTGTCCCATGCTCCTTTTGTAGGAAAAGGCCCCGGAGCAATGGCATTGAAACGGATTCCGTATTTTGCCCATTCTACAGCCAGAGATCTTGTCATCGCCAAAACGCCTGCTTTTGCACAGGCTGATGGGACTACGTAGGCCGAACCTGTCCATGCATATGTTGTTACAATATTCAGTACAGTTCCCGGAGTTTTAGTATCTATCCAGTGTTTTCCTACGGAAAGCGTACAGTTTTTTGTTCCTTTCAGAACGATATCCAAAATAGAATCAAAAGCAGAATGAGTCAGTTTTTCTGTAGGAGAGATAAAGTTTCCGGCAGCGTTGTTCAATAAAATATCAATCTTCCCGAATTCTTTTAAGGCTGCTTCTTTCATTGCTTCTACCTCATCCCAGTTTCTTACATCGCAAGCCACACAAAGAACTTTACCTCCTGTTTCATCTTCCAGTTCCTTAGCTGTTGCTTGTAATTTTTCCAGATTTCTGGAAGTAATCACCACTTTGGCGCCCAGTTCAAGAAAGTATTTGGTCATCGCTTTTCCAAGACCGCTTCCGCCGCCTGTTACAATTGCTACTTTATCTTTTAGTGCACCTTCGCGCAGCATAGGTTGTGTATATAGACTCATAAAATATTTTTTCTTAAAAATAATAAATATTGAAATGTAATCCTTTAAAATAAGTTGAGAAATAATGCTACAAATAATTATTCCTTAGATTTTTTAAAAAAAATATCAAGTATTTTTAAAAAAATAGCCTGATAATAATTACCAGGCTATTTTTTATTTGTTAAAAGAATATATTAAGAAGCCACTACCCCCTTGAAAGAAAGCGTCTTAGGAGTTTTGCTGTCGCTTGTCGTAACGTTCACAGTCTTCATAAACGGACCTGCTGTTGCTGCGTTATAGCTAGCTTCTACAAATCCTTTTTTCCCTGGCTGGATAGGCGTTTTGGTATAATCAGCTGTAGTACATCCGCAAGAAGGAGCTACATTCTGAATAATGATTGGTTTTGAACTTGTGTTGGTAAATTCAAATCTGATCACTTTTGGTTTTCCCTGAGGGATATTTCCTACATCTATAGATTCTGATTTCCACTTAATAGCATCTGCAACCATTTTTACAATGGATGGAGCATCTGAAGTAAGAACATTTGCATAAAAAGGAGAGAAAGCTAAAACAGCCAAAAGAGCGGTAATTTTTAATTTTTTCATGAGTATAAATTTTAATCGTTAGAAACTAATTATCTTTTTCGATATAACAAATGTAAAACAGACAATGATTACAACTTGTTAACTGCTGTCAAACATTTGTTAATGAGTTGTTAATAATAAAAGATAAATAGATATTTTTGGATAATATTGTTTCTGGAAATGAAAATCAAAAAGCTCAATATTATAATAACACTGGGATTCGTAGCTATTATCGGAATTTTAATAGCTCAGCTGATGTGGACCCGCCAGGCTTATAATCTTGAAGATAAAAAATTTAATCAGAAGGTAAATATTGCCTTAATGGAAGTTGCGGAAAAGCTCTCCGGAGGAAAAACATCTTATACTGAAAACCCTGTCCAGAATATTGCCAATGACTATTATGTGGTGAATATTAATAATGAATTTCATCCCGTAGTTCTTGAATATTATCTGAAAACAGAATTTACCCGTTTTCAGATCAATACAGATTACGTATATGCATTATATAACTGTCACAGTGATAAAATGGTGTATGGAAAGTATATGACTTCACACCAGGAAAGTCCCAGTAATAAGATGATCAATTTCCCAAAGCACAAAAATCTGATCTATTACTTTTCTATACGTTTTCCGGACAAAACAACTTATCTGATCAGCTCATTAAGATTCTGGTATCTTCTCACATTTGCCCTTATTGTTATTCTTCTGGTGTATGTTTATTCTATCTATACCATTATCCAACAAAAGAAATTTTCAGAACTGCAGCGTGATTTCATCAACAATATGACCCACGAGTTTAAAACTCCTCTGTCTTCAATACTTTTAGCTTCAGAAGCTCTCAATAAGCAGAATCTGGTGCAGGAAAACACCAAACTGCAGACCTATACATCCATTATCATCAATCAAAGCCATAAGCTCAATAGTCATATTGAGAAAATATTGAATATTGCCAAGAATGATGCTTCCGGATTATCTTTAAAACCTCAAAAAATTCTCCTGTTTCCATTTATTCAGGAGATAGCAGACACTATACAACATAAAAATAAAGACCTCAGCATTGAGGTAGATATTGAAAACAGCACATCCGTAATGGCTGATGAATTTCACTTTACCAACATTATATATAACCTTTTGGATAATTCTATTAAGTATTGTGAAACAACACCTGTTATTAAAATTTCCTCTTATAAAGATTCAAAAGGCTTATATTTAAAGTTTAAAGATAATGGCATGGGTATTCCTGCTAAAAATATTCCTCATATTTTTGAAAAATTTTACAGGGTACACACCAAACGAAGTGAGGAAGTGAATGGTTTTGGGCTGGGATTATTTTATGTAAAAAAAGTCGTTCAGCAGCACAACTGGAAAATTTCTGTGGAGAATAATGAAGATAAAGGAATTACTACCACCCTCTTTTGTCCCGTTTCAAATTAATGATGTGTAAATATGGAGAAATCTAAAATTTTATATGCCGAAGATGACAAAACAATAGCTTTCCTTGTTGAGGACAGTCTGGAAAGTTATTATGATATCAGCTGTTATTCGGATGGCGAATCTGCTTTGAAAGCATTCAACAGTCAAGATTTTGACATCTGTCTGCTGGATATTATGATGCCCGGCATGAACGGGTTTGAAGTAGCCCAGCAGATCCGCAGTAAAAATTCTGAAATTCCTATTATTTTCATTTCTGCAAAAACTTTAAAAGAAGACCGTATCAAAGGGCTTAAAATAGGGGCCGATGATTATCTGGTAAAACCATTCAGTATTGAAGAACTGATGCTGAAAATTGAAGTTTTCCTGAAACGTACCAAGAAAACTGATGCTGCACCTCTAAAATACAAAGTCGGAAAATATGATTTTGATCCTAAAAATTATACTCTGCAGGGGACAGAAAACAATATTACTCTTACACAAAGAGAATCTGACCTTCTTTTATATTTTATCCGTCATAAAAATCTTGTGGTCAAAAGACAGGATATTCTGAAGGCTATTTGGGGGGATGATGATTATTTTATGGGACGGAGTCTTGATGTATTTATCTCCAGATTGCGAAAGGTACTGGCTGAAGAACATCATATTTTAATAGAAAACCTCCACGGAATAGGTTTTCGTTTTTCAGAAAAAGAATAAATTTTACGTAAAATTTTCTAAAACAAAACAGCAGATGATGATTTTAATTAATTTTAAACTTCGAAAAAATTGTCATTAATGAAAAATCACAGACCCATTGTTTTTCTTTCTCTATTATTTTTAAGTACAGGCTTTAATGCTCAAAAATTTGAAAAATTAATACAATACGTTAATCCGCTGATCGGGACTGAAAAGATGGGACATACTTATCCCGGAGCTACAGTTCCCTTTGGTGCTGTACAGCTAAGTCCTGAAACAGATACTATCTCCTATGAGCTTAACGGAAAATACAATGGTGAAGTTTATAAATACTGCGCCGGCTACCGCTATGAAGATAAAACCATTGTAGGTTTCAGTTCCACCCACTTCAGCGGAACGGGACATTCAGATCTTGGAGACTTTCTGATCATGCCTACTGTAGGAAAACTTCAGCTGAATCCGGGAACTGCTTCCAACCCTGAATCCGGGTACAGAAGCAGGTTTTCACATCAAAATGAGACGGCAGAAGCAGGCTATTATAAAGTAAAACTGGATGACCATAATATTCTGGCAGAATTAACAGCAACACCCAGAGTAGGAATCCACCGCTATACTTTTCCCAAGTCTGACCAGTCTCATATTATTTTGGATCTGATGGCAGGCATTTACAATTATGATGGAAAAAATGTTTGGACGTACGTTCGTGTAGAGAACGAAAATACCATCACAGGATATCGGCAGACCAATGGCTGGGCCAGAACAAGAACGGTTTATTTCGCCATGAAATTTTCAAAACCTTTTAAATCTTACGGACAGAAAAACTATGATGAAAAGCAAGTCTACAAAGGATTTTGGAGAAAATTTGACCAAAACCAGAATTTCCCTGAGATTGCAGGAAAGAATCTGAAAATGTTTTTTGATTTTGACACCAATGAAAACGAAGCTATTGAAGTTAAGCTAGCTATTTCCCCTGTCAGTCAGACCAATGCACTGGACAACCTGGAAAAAGAAGCGGGAAGTATGTCTTTTGATCAGGTGAAAACTCAAGCGCAGAACGACTGGAATAAAGAATTAAACAAAATTGTCATCAAAGGTTCGGATACGGAAAAAACGAACTTTTATACCGCTATGTACCATACTTTCATCAATCCTACTACTTATATGGATGTTAATGGTGAATATAAAGGGTTGGATCAGAATGTTCACAAAGCAGATGGTTTCACGAATTACACAACCTTCTCTCTTTGGGATACTTACCGTACGCTACATCCTTTCTTTAATATCATTCAGCCTAAACGAAATGGTGACATGGTAAAATCTATGATGGCTCATTATCATCAGTTTTCTATGAAAATGCTGCCTATCTGGTCTCATTATGCCAACGACAACTGGTGTATGAGTGGTTACCACAGTGTAAGTGTGGTGGCTGATGCCATTATTAAAGGAAATTATGAGGGTGATCCTGAAGAGGCCTTAAAAGCATGTATAGAAACGGCTAACAAAAGAAATTATGAAGGCATCGGACACTATATTGATCTGGGATACATTCCGGCTGAGAAAAGTGGAACTTCAGTTTCCAATACGCTGGAATATGCCTATGATGACTGGGCGATTGCTCAGCTGGCAAAGCATTTAAACAAAACAGAAATCTACAATCAGTTTATCAGGCGATCTGAAAACTGGAAAAATAATTTTGACAAAACAATCGGTTTTATGCGCCCACGTCTGGCTGATGGAAGCTTTAAAAAAGATTTTGATGTGCTAAGCACGCATGGACAAGGTTTTATTGAAGGAAACTCGTGGAACTACAGTTTCTTTGTTCCACAAAACCCGGATGGGCTGATCACAATGATGGGCGGCAAGAAGAAATTTGCATCCAAACTGGACGAACTGTTCACTATGCATTTACCTGATGAGTTTTTCGCAGATACGGAAGATATTACCCGCGAAGGAATTATTGGTGGATATGTTCACGGAAATGAACCTGCTCATCATGTTGCTTATTTCTATAACTGGGCCGGGCAGCCATGGAAAGCACAGGCACAAATCCGTCGTATCCTGGAAATGCAGTACAAAGCAACACCGGATGGATTGGGAGGAAATGATGATGCCGGACAAATGAGCGCCTGGTATATCTTAAGTACATTAGGGTTTTATCCTGTAGCTCCCGGGTCGGAAGATTATTCTATCGGAAGTCCTGCCATTGATAATGCTGTACTGAATCTTGAAAATGGAAAAACTTTTGAGATTGAAGCCATCAATCAAAGTGCAAAAAATGTATATGTTCAAAAAGTTCTTTTGAATGGCAAAGAGATCAAGAATTTTACGCTGAAGCATTCTGAAATTATGAATGGTGGAAAATTAAGTTTTTATATGAGCTCCAAACCCAAAAAATAAACATTTTATCTGAGATTCCAGATCGCATAGTCCCACAATCGAAGCTTGCCATGATGATGCAGATGATTGTAATATAGACTCCTTTGATGAGGGCTAAGAGAAAAACGACAATCCGTAATTTGCATACGACAACCATGGTTTTGCATACATCCGGTTTTTAATTTCTGCTGAATTTTGTATCAATAAAAATCAACGATATGAAATTGAGTCAGGTAAAATTAGGAAGTCAGGGGCTCATAGTTCCTGATATTGGTTTGGGATGTATGGGAATGACGGGTTTGGGTGATGCAGATATATATGGTAAAACGGATGAGAAAGAATCTATTGCAACCATTCACCGTTCTTTGGAGTTGGGTGGAAATTTTCTGGATACTGCAGATTTGTATGGTCCCTTCAAAAATGAACAATTGATAGCAAAGGCTATTGAAGGGCATCGTGACCGGTATATTATCGCAACAAAATTCGGCTGGGAAATTGACGACAACGAGCAATTAACATGGAAAATAAATGGAACTAAAGAGTATGTAAAAAAGTCTATCGAACGTTCTTTGAAAAATCTAAAGACAGATTACATCGACCTTTATTATATGCACCGTCTTGATAAAAATACGCCTATTGAAGAAACTGTCGGAGCGATGAGTGATTTGGTGAAAGAAGGAAAAATAGGATATATCGGCCTTTCTGAAGTATCTTCTGAAACGGTAAGGAAAGCGCATGCCATTCATCCTGTTTCTGCGGTACAAAGTGAATATTCTCTATTTGAAAGAACTGTTGAGGAAAAAGGGGTTCTCAAAACGTTGAATGAACTGGGAATTGGCTTTGTGGCTTATTCTCCTTTGGGAAGAGGATTTTTATCCGGACAGATCCGCACGATTGATGATTTACCCGAGAATGATTTCAGAAGAGGAATACCCCGTTTTCAGGAACAGTATTTTTATAAAAATATACAACTGGTAGAAGCTGTTGACAGGATGGCTAAAGCAAAAAATATTACTTCATCTCAATTGGCGTTGGCTTGGATCATCAGCAAGGGCATTCTCCCTATTCCGGGAACAAAACGCAGAAAGTATCTTGAACAGAACATTGAAGCAGCAAGTATTCAGCTAAGCAAATCTGAACTTCAGCAGCTGGAAAGTATTGTACCTTTGGGAACAGATACAGGTGCTCCTTATGATGAATTCAGTATGGGACTTTTGGATTATTAATTTTGTAATTTTAATTAATGATTTAAAGCCTGTTACATTGCCTGGTTTATCCTTCTGATGAAAGAGTTTCAGATAATTGCTAATCCGGAATTTTTCACTGAAATTCAGAATATCATCTATTTAAGCGCAGTATGATCAAAGCCCGACTTGAGCGGAAATCCTTTTGAGAGGAGGAACGACGAACAAAAGATTGGGAGCGGAAGGCGGATAAAGCTGCCCAATTAACATTATAAAAGTTTACAGCTATGAACACAATAAAGTCTATTTCGGCATTTCACAAATTACTTTCTCTTCCTGAGCCGAAGCATCCGATGGTAAGTGTTATCAACCTTTCTGAAAGTATTTTCATTGAAGATGATACCTGGAAAGGTTTTGTAAGCAGATATTATTGTGTTGCGCTGAAACGAAATGCAAAGGGAAAAATAAAATATGGACAGCAACATTATGACTATGACAAAGGTGTGCTGAGCTTTACAGCTCCGAATCAGGTTCAGTATCTGGATTTGAAAACAATAGATTGCGAAAATACGGGCTATCTCCTGATTTTTCATGAAGACTTTCTGTTGAAACATCCTTTGGCAAAGACTATCTCGTCTTATGGGTTTTTCTCTTATGCTGTGAATGAAGCATTGCACTTGTCTGAAGATGAAGAGAATGACTTGCTTGAAATCATGTATAAAATCGACAAGGAATGTCAGCATATTGATCATCATACTCAGGAAATTATTTTGTCGCAGATTGAATTATTACTGAATTATTCGAAGCGTTTTTATGAGCGGCAGTTTATTACCAGAAAAAACGGGAGTCATCAGCTATTAGCGAAATTTGAATCTTATCTGAATCATTACTTTGATCAGGATTCTTCAGACAAGGGGCTTTTAACAGTTCATCATATTGCAGAAGCAATGAATCTTTCTCCGAATTATTTGAGTGATCTTTTAAGAATCCATACCGGACAGAATACGCAGCAGCATATTCATGAAAAGCTGATCAGTAAAGCAAAAGAAAAGCTTTCAACGAGTGAGCTGTCCATCAGTGAGATTGCTTATGAATTGGGATTTGAACATTCGCAGTCATTCAGTACATTGTTCAAAAAGAAAACGAATATGTCACCATTGGAGTTCAGGCAGTCTTTTAATTAATTTTTTCCTGAAATTATGTGGAAAAAATCTGTTTTATTTGCTCAATCAGAGAAGGAATATATGTTTTGGCTGAAGCCAATGGAATGTTATTGAAATAAAAGAGCGGGCTAAAGCCCGCTCCTATTGAATTATACTCATCATCTCAGGTTAATCCGAGACTAGATTCTGAGTTACATCTTATTACGCTCTTGCTTCAAAAAGCAATCTCTCTCCGAATTTCTCTTCCGCAATGACACCATTGTCATACACCAGATGTCCATTGACAAAGGTGTGGGTCACTTTAGAATGGAAGTTCATTCCTTCCAAGGGACTCCAGCCACATTTGTATAATAAATTATCCTTGGAAACTGTCCAGTTTTCATTTAAGTCAACTAAAACCAAATCTGCTTTATACCCTTCCTTCACAAAACCTCTTTTTTCAACCTTGAAAAGAATAGCAGGATTGTGAGACATCTTTTCAACGATTTTCTCCAGGGAAATTTTGCCGTTTTTATAGTTTTCTAACATGACAACCAATGAATGCTGTACCAAAGGTGCTCCGGAAGGACACTTTGTATATACATTATTTTTCTCTTCCGCAGTATGTGGAGCATGGTCTGTTGCAATAACATCAATTCGGTCATCCAACAATGCTTCCCAAAGGGCATCTTTATCTTTTTGAGTTTTTACAGCAGGATTCCATTTAATAAGTCCGCCTTTTGTTTCATAATCCTCATTGGTAAAAGTAAGGTGGTGAACACATACCTCAGCGGTGATCTTTTTATCTTTTAAAGGGATATCATTTCTGAAAAGTTCCATTTCCTTTGCGGTGGAAAGGTGAAAAACGTGAAGTCTCGCCCCAGTTTTTTGGGCAAGTTCAATGGCTTTGGAAGAAGAGATGTAGCATGCTTCCTCACTTCTGATCAAGTGATGGAATTTCACAGGAATATCTTCGCCGTATTCATCCATATACTTTTGAGTATTGGCTCTGATGGTAGCTTCATCTTCACAGTGAACAGCAATCAGCATTTGGGTATTGCTGAAAATATTTTCCAGCGTTTCCGGATTATCCACCAGCATATTTCCTGTAGATGAGCCTAAAAATAATTTGATCCCGGGAACATTTCTGGGATTTGTCTTTAACACCTCTTCCAGATTATCGTTGGTTCCGCCCATCATAAATCCATAGTTAGCGTAAGCTTTTTGGGAAGCAATCTCATATTTATCTGCAAGCAGTTCCTGAGTAACAGCATTAGGCACCGTATTAGGCTGATCAATAAAGCTGGTTACTCCACCGGCAATGGCAGCTCTTGATTCACTTTCAATATCTCCTTTATGGGTAAGCCCCGGATCACGGAAATGCACCTGATCATCAATCACTCCCGGAAGAAGATATTTCCCTGAACCATCAATGATCTGATCTGCATCTTCAGAAATACCGGCAGCGATTCTGGAGATTAAGTCATTTTCTATTAGGATATCGCTTGCAAAGATTTTTCCTTCGTTGACGATATTTACATTTTTTATAAGAACTTTCATTTCAATTTATTTCCCCGTAAAATTAAGATTTTATGTTTTAATTCACCTCAAAATCACCAAACGAATACTTAAAGTTTTACATTTGTAAAAAATTTCGACTTTGTATAAGAAACTATTAGGGCAGACAATCATCTATGGAGCAGGGGCTATAGCACCAAGGATTATTTTATTCATCCTGAATCCACTTTTGATCTATAAAATTCCCAATGAAGGTTTTGCGATTTTCACCCAGCTTTATGCCTGGATTTCGTTTGTTAATATTATCCTTTCTTTCGGTTTTGAAACGGCTTATTTCCGGTTTTCTGCTGAAGAGAATAATGAGAAAAAGACCTTCAACACCTCGTTTTGGTTTTTATTTTCAACTTCCACAATTTTCTTACTATTGTGTTATTTATTCAATCAGCAGATCGCAGATTATGCAGGATATCACGATAATCCCGAATACATCAGGTGGTTTGCTTTGATTGCCTTTTTTGACAATTTATTGGTAATCCCTTTTGCATGGCTGCGTTTTCATAACAAACCCATCAAGTATTCTGCAGTGAGAGTAGTTCAGGCTATATTTCAGGCTGTTTTTACAGCAGCATTATTCTTCTGGATTCCTGAAAACATATCCAAAAGTTTTGGGTTGGACCAAAATGTGGATTATCCGTTCTTCAGTAATTTAGCAGGAAGTGCTTTAGGGGTTCTACTACTACTTCCCATTATATTAAAAGTAAGATTTCAGTTTGTAACCTCATTGTTTGGACGCATGATCAAATATTCCTTTCCGCTGATGCTGGCAGGTCTGGCTTTTATGGTCAATGAAAACTTTGATAAATCGATCCAGAGAAATCACATTTCAGATGAAGAAGCCGGTGCTTATGGCGGCTGTTATAAACTGGCAGTACTGATGACGTTATTTGTAACGGCATACCGAATGGGTATTGAGCCTTTCTTTTTTAAACAAATGGATAAAGGTGATGCTAAAAAAACCTACGCCAAAGTGGCAGAATACTTTGCCTTTTTTGCCTGTGCTGTTGCCTTAGGAATTATTGCCAATATTTCATGGCTGAAAGCCGTTTTTATTCCTAATAAATCGTACTGGATTGCTATAGATATCATTCCGATTATTGTTATCGCTAATCTTTGTTTCGGAATATATTACAACTTTTCCACCTGGTATAAAGTAACAGACAGAACCAGTGTAGGAACTGTTATTTCGTGGCTTGGAGCAGGGATCAACATTGCGCTCAACCTTCTGGCCTTAAACTACTATCACAGCATGATTGGTTCTGCGTGGGCTACCTTCGGAGCCTATGTTATCATGATGATTGTTTCTTATATGCTGGGACAGAAATATTATCCTATTCCCTACAGAATGAAGAAAATGTCTTTCTTCCTTATTCTACTTGGGATCTTTAGCTTCATCATTGTTAAATACTTGAATTATAACATTTTAACGAGCAATATCTTATTTTTGATCTTTACCGGAATTTTGATTTATTCTGAAAAAAACCTGATTTTATCAAGAATAAGAAAAAATTAAGCTTTGGTCTTTATTTTGATAGTAAACAAATCTATTCAAATATTAAAAAGATATAAATCATATCCCGTCAAAGGTTTTAATTATTATCTTTAGCCGTATTATTAAAACAACTATAAAAAATTTTTTATATAATTTATGAAAATTATTGTTCCTATGGCTGGACGTGGTTCCAGATTACGTCCTCATACACTGACAGTTCCAAAACCGCTTATTCCTATTGCAGGAAAACCTATCGTACAAAGATTGGTGGAAGATATTGCTAAAGTTGCAGGAGAAAAGATTGAAGAGGTAGCTTTCATTATCGGTGATTTTGGCCCTGAGATCGAAAGATCCCTTATTCAGATTGCTGAAAAGCTGGGAGCGAAAGGAAGTATATATTATCAGAACGATCCTCTTGGAACTGCTCACGCCATCAAGTGTGCCGAGCAATCTATGCAGGGAGATGTTGTTATTGCTTTTGCAGACACTCTTTTCCGTGCAGATTTTCAACTGGACAAAAATTCAGATGGTGTCATCTGGGTAAAAAGTGTGGAAGATCCATCTGCTTTTGGAGTCGTAAAATTAGACAACTACGGTTTCATCACAGATTTTGTTGAAAAACCTCAGACTTTCGTTTCAGATCTTGCCATCATTGGTATCTACTATTTCAACAGTGCTGAAACACTTATGGAAGAGATCAACTACATCATGGATAATGATATTAAAAACGGAGGAGAATACCAATTGACTACAGCTCTGGAAAATCTCAGAGCAAAAGGAGCTAAATTTACCCTTGGAAAAGTAAACGACTGGATGGACTGTGGTAATAAAAATGCTACTGTGGAAACAAACAGTAAAATCCTTGAGTATGAAAGAGAGGAAATGAAGCATTATCCTGCTTCTGCTGTGATTGAAAATTCTTTGATTATTCAGCCATGCTTTATTGGGGAGAATGTAAAAATCTCCAATTCAAAAGTAGGACCTGGAGTTTCATTAGGAAACAATACCACAGTTGTTAATTCTAATATTGAAAACTCCCTGATTCAGGAAAACACCAGAATCAATCATGGAAACCTTTCCAATTCTATGATTGGTAATTCTGCACAATATTTTGGAGTAGCCAGAGAAATTTCTTTGGGAGATTATTCCGTTTTAGATTTTCTATCCAAATAAATAAGAATAGAAATTATTTACCTTAAATAAGATATCACCAGGCCACACAAAATGTTTTGTGTGGTTTGGCGTTAATATTGCACCGTATTTTTTTAATTTAAAGATAAATACATGAAAAACTGGATTCCCCTTCTTTTATTGCTTCTTGCCTTATCATCCTGTAAAACCCGTACCAAAGTTCAAAATGGTACAGATCAGACACGAGACAGTATTGCTACAACAGGAGATAAAGACAATGGATATCCAAAAGATGTAAACCAGCCCGTGAGAGACAAACTCACTTTTTTTGAACATGTATTGATTCCGCCCAAATTTGAACAGATCAAGATTGACAGTAAAGTTCGTGTAGAAACAGGAAGCTATGTGCCTACCCTGGATGCTACTGTTTATATCGAAAATGATAAAAAGGTTTGGATGAACCTCAGAGCATTATTCATTAACGCGGCCAGAGGTATTGCTACTCCTGAAGGAATAAAAGGCCAGGATAAGATCAATAAAACCTACATAGATTCCGATTTCGATTATCTTAATAATTTACTGAATGTTAATTTCATTGATTATAAATCTTTGGAGAAAATTCTGCTGGGAAGAACTTTTGTGAAAATAAATGACAGACAATTTGATCTGACACAGAATGCACAAGGCTTCAGAATGGTATCTAATATCAATCAGAAAATTACCACAGATGAAAAAAACAGAGAATATAAAATTGAACTTCAATATGACACTAATTACGATTTATTGTCCGTCAATTTAAAAGATATTTTGTCTTCGGACGAACTTGATGTTTCTTACAGTGACTGGAATGAATACGAAGGAATCCGTCTTCCAAAAAATGTTAAAATAATTATAAAAGGCTCAAAATCTAGCCAGATCTTAATGGAAAATACGAAATTTGACTTTTCGAGGATGGAAACACCTTATTCTGTACCATCCAGTTATAAGAAAA
>JASLCD010000254.1 GCA_030146295.1 Chryseobacterium sp. | reverse complement strand
AATCGGATGTGTGCTAGGGCCAGTTCCAGACTGCTGTGGCGGATGGGTATATCCAAATCCTGGGTATGAATGCCAACCATGTTTCTAAATAAAAAAAACAGCCTTCCGGCTGTTTTTTCTTTTATTTGAAGTAAATTCTTTAGTCCTTAAATATGGAGTACATTGCAAGGTCGTGGTATTCTCCATCCTTCTTCACATGTTGCTTTAGCAATGCCTCTTTCTCCATTCCAATCTTTTCCATGATTTTTCCGGAGGCTGGATTGTGAAGAAAATGAGTGGCAAAGATTTTATTAAGGTCCAATTCCTTGAATCCAAAATCCACCATGGCTTTGGCCGCTTCAGTGACATATCCTTTGTTCCAGAAAGGGATTCCTATCCAATATCCCATTTCAGCCTTGTCATCCTCCCTGTCATGAAGTCCGATGGCCCCAATCAGCTGTCCTTCTTTGTTACGAATTCCAAAAGTGAATCCCGTATGATTTTCAAAGGCTTCCTTGGACATCTTCAACCAAAATTGAGCATGTTCCACAGTATAAGGATAAGGAATATTGGAAGTAAGGTCAGAGTAGATTCTATGCTGAAGGTATTCAACAATGAAGGGAATGTCTTTCTCCTCCAATTCTGAAATGATCAATCTCTCCGTCTCTATTCTTGGGAATTCTTTCAGTTCTTTCATTTTGTTTAAAGTTGATGTTGAGACTATAAGTCCTTTCCAAGGAAATAAAGTCCCTTCAAGGTATGCAATCTATCCATCACATGGATTTTATCCGTTAAAGGCTTATAAACATGGGAAACCCCGCCTGTTGCTACAACGAAGCAATCGTCATTCACCTCATCGGTGATACGGTTGATGAAACCTTCTACCATTCCCAGGAATCCGTATACCATACCGCTCTGCATGCAAGTCACCGTATCCAATCCTAATACGGTCTTAGGCTTTTTAAGTTCAATCTCTGGCAGTTGAGCCGTTTGGCTGATCAGGGAATTCAGGGAAGTTACAATTCCAGGAGCGATGATAACCCCTAGTGTTTCTCCCGTCTCCGCTACACAGCTAGCTGTAAGGGCCGTACCGAAGTCGATGACAATCTTTTTTCTGTTCGGATACAAATTATGGGCAGCCACAAGATTCGCATAGATATCCGTACCCATTTGCTTGGATTTTGCCTGCACTCCTGATGGAGTGGCTCTATCAACGATTACCGGAGTAATTCCATGGATTTTCTTGATGCCTGAGCTCATCACCTTGGTAAGCTGAGGGACTACCGATCCTATGATGACCTTATCTATTTCCTTGGGCTCAACTTTATAGGTCTGATAAAGCATCAACATCTGTACATACAGCTCATCAGCCGTTCTGTAAGGCTTTGTATTGATTACCCATGAAATATCACAGTTATCTCCATTAAAAAGGCCGAATCTGATATTGCTGTTCCCTACGTTTATTACAATTGAATTCATTTATATTCTAACAGGCTATGATTTGAAAAAATTTGAATCCCAAATTTATAAAAAAATAAAAGGAGTACTTCCAAATACTCCTTTTATCTCTATGTTTATCTTTTTATTTTACCTCTACAAAGTTGTCTGCCATGTTCACGTCAGCAATTCTTTGGCTGAAATCGATTCCCAAAACAGACAATTGAGACTTCGTGTAAGGAACCGTGATGGTATACTCCTTCTGCGTCCAAGGCCAGTATGGCATTGTCTTGAAATCTCCGTAGATATCCTTTTCCTTCCAGGTATGGGTCATATTCAGTGGAATTTGGTAGGTAACGACCTTCTTATCCGTCGTCATCACACTGAAGTCAATAGGCATTGGAACCTGACCGTTGTTCACAAGGGTAATCGTCGTAGATTTTGCATCATACTTTACATCCTTGATTCCATAATCAATTGTTTTGGTCGTATTGATCCAATAATGGTGGAACCACTTCAGGTCCATTCCGGATACCTTTTGGGCGATATGAAGGAAGTCCCTGTCAGTAGGGTGCTTCATGCTCCATTGATCATAATATTGCTTCAAGGTTTCCGCAAGATTCTGCTCACCCATAATATATCCTAGTTGCACCAAGTACAATTCTCCTTTCACATATGTGGAATAGGTATAAGCAGTTCCGTTGTCGTGGTGGTCTCCCAACCAGACAGCCGGTTCTTCAATTCCTTTCTTGATGAAGTTTCTGTAAGCATTCAGCGTATTGGCAAAAGGGTTCGGAAGCTCTTCCGGGAATAATTGGTACATGGTATATCCTTCTGCATAGCTCGTGAAACCTTCATCCATCCATGGACGTACGGATTCGTTGGTCGCCAACATCTGTTGATACCAAGAGTGTGCTCCTTCGTGGGCCATCAGTCCCATCAATCCTTTGATATCCTTTGCTTCTCCTAAAATCATGGTGCACATTCCATATTCCATTCCGCCATCACCACCTTGGATGAATGCATAGGTTGGATATATATATTTCCCGAAATGGGAATTCATGATTTGGAAATACTTCGTGATGTAAGGTTGTGCCTCACCCCAAACCTTGGTCTTATCATTCTTCTGATACACCAAGTATACCTTTGGTCCTTCCGGAACGTTGAAGCTTTCCACGGAATAATCCCTGTCCGCACTCCAAGCGAAGTCTAGAATGTTCTTAGCCGTCCATTTCCAGGTTACCTTCTTATCTTTCTCTGCCTTGATCTTGGCATTGGCATCATATCCTTTTACGTCGGTAGGGTTTTCAAGGATTCCTCCTGCTCCCACTACATAGTCCTTGTTGATCTTGATATTCACTTCAAAATCCGAGAACGGTGCATGGAACTCCCTTCCCAGATAATCAAAGGTTGCCCAACCATCATAGTCGTATTCAGCAATCTTTGGATACCATTGGGTCATGGTCATGTCTACCCCTTCCCTGTTGTTTCTTCCACTTCTTCTGATCTGCTCAGGAATCACGGAATCCCAGTCCATCGTAAAGGTCGTTGTGGAATTTGGTTTGATGGGTTCCGCCAGATATACCTTCATGATGGTTTCCTGAACCTCAAATTTCAGGTCCTTACCATTTTGCTTGATCCAGTGAATATTTTGGGCTCCTTCCTGATCTTTTGGAATGGAGGATAGTCTTGAGATTCCATCTTTCTGCAACCTTGAGTCACCATTTTTCCCTTGGGAAGCCACCCTTTGATCCATCATGGAATTAGGCTTGAAGGCATTCCAATAGAGATGAAAATACACCACATTCAACTCATCCGGTGAATTGTTCGTGTATTCCAAGGTTTGTTTTCCTTGATAGGTAAATTTTTCAGCATTGACATCAATATCCATCTTGTACTTCGCAGCCTGCTGATAATAAGCTCCTTGCTGAGCCTGAATTTGTGAAATGATAAACGCAAAAATGATTGCAGCCGATTTTCTCATTTAAAATTTTATTTTTTTTAAAGGTAGGTAATTTAAATAAGAACCTCAAATAGGAGTTATTTTGAGGTTTCATTCTGTTTATTGTGGTTTAGATGGATTTTAATCTGGGTTGTTAAATTTTTTTTGTCAAGATTTTTTTAACCACAGATAGCGCAGATTTTCACAGATGATTATGAATGTTTCTTATCGGCTTTTCAAGAGTTTTTTGATTAAAGTAATCTGTCCCAGATGATAGTAGCTGTGTTCAATCATTCCGTCGATATTTCTTCGGTAAGTTCCATATTTTTCATCCACAAAAACCTCGTCAAGTTTAGAATCGGGCATCTGTTCCAAAAATACAGCAAATTTTTCCGCATCTGTCCAAAGTTTATTTAACAGGTTGTCCCATTGTTCCTGAGACTCTATGGGAGGAAGATCAAAACTGAATTTGTCTTTGATCTCAAGATCTCCGCCTTCAAAAACATTAATAATGCCTGCAATATAATAATCAATGTGAAAAGTAAGCATGGCAATGGTATTTAAAGAATCTATCTTTCTCAATGCCTGTTCCCAGGTAACATCTGAAAGCTGGTCTTTAAAATTGGTATTGGCAATCCAGAGACCGTCAAGCAGAACTTCTCTGAATCTTTTGGCAAGTTGTGATGTTAGGCTCATATTTTTAATTTTCCGAAAGATAATTATTTTTTACTCTGCCAGATTTTGCAGCTAATAAAGATTTCACATAGGACTACGAACAATTTTTCATTTTTTTTTCCAAGCTGTTATAAGAAAGTGAGTAGGTTACTTCGGAAAAGGTTAGTTCTATTGTATTAATTTATATATTTCAGCAAAATAATTTACTATCCTTGTGAAAAAATTTATTTACTATACTCTTATTTTCTGTTCTTGCATTTATTGTACACCGAAAAAACATATTTTATCTTCAAATAATCCCAATAGTAAAACCATCATAGAAAATGAAAAACTTAATATTGTCTACAGAGGTATAAAAAATAACCTGACAATTTATATGCCCAATTCTGATAGTATTAAAGTAAGTGGACCAGGTATTTATAAAGAGCGTGAAAGTAAATATTTCATTATTCCAACTGCAGGTTCTTCAGCAGAAATTACAATAACTGGTTTTAGGAAAGGTAAAAAAATCATTGATAAAAGAGAATTTCGAATACTAAACATCAACAGTCCTTTCGCAAGTATTGACAACAAAATTGAAAAAATTTCTTTGTCAAAAGAAGAACTTGCTAATTCTAAAATAGAATATTTCATTCCTCAATTAGTTATGGATTTAGGAAAGGTCTCAAAATTCCGCTATCAAATTAATGAAGAAAAGCCAACGTTAAATTATGGTAACTCCTTCGACCCTATTGCTAAAAAAAAGATTTATAATTTGAAATCGGGTGACTATATGATGATTGATGAACTTAGCTCTGGTACAGACTTGCAAAGTGTTGATTTAAAAAAAGTAATAAAATTAATGGTATACCTTAAATAAAAATATGCTATGAAATATTTTTTAGTTGATGATCCTTGACAGGGATTATTAGTTTTTCAAACACAAAAAAACCTCAGATGCAAAATACAACTGAGGTTGATATGATAATTTTAAATTACAATTATTTTTTAGCAGAAACTTCTTTCTTATTGCTTCCTACGATCTTCTCAAGAATTCTTAAAGTGATCAGATAAGTTGGCTTTACTCCTGTAAGCCCAAGCCCTCCTGAAGATAATGTACTTCCTGTTTCCAATGGATTATCAGAGGCGTAATATGCATACATTACAAACAGGTCCGGTGAAATATGATGCCTGATTTTTGAAGCTACCTGAATTGCTTTCTGATAATGTGCTCCTTCCATTTCAAGACCAATCGCTTTCCAGGAAGTGTTCATAAAGTAGGATAAGATATCTCTGTTTTGCAGTGAAGTTCCTAAAACAGTAATCATAGGACCTTCAAAAGCTTTTAATTCATCATCTTTGAAATCTTCCAGCTTCAATGCATTCTCAAACGGATAGTTGTCTGCAGTTCCTTCAAAAATATGAGAAGTAGGAATCATAATATCTCCTTTTTCTCCTGTAAGGATTCCTGCTTTACCCATAATAGAGACCGATTTCACTTTCATCATATAGATTTCTCCCTTATGTTCAAAAGGTCTTAAAAGCTCATCCATTACCTCGAAAGCCTGCTCTCCGAAAGCATAATCGAATACCATGATCACATCATCTCCTGTAAATTTACTGTCTGCAAATGGTGTATTCTTTAGATCTGTTTTGCTGAGGTCTATAATCTGAACATCGATATTACTTCCACTTTTATCGGCAATATGAATCATCCCTTCATCCAAAGCATATTTCAATACTTTGTCGCGAAGTTCTTTTTTATTGGAGATGTCTTCATATAGTTTATAGTCGATCTCGTGATGCTGTTTCTTTTTAAGAGCGTTATTGGCATACAGCATATTTTTCACAGAGTGCATATTGGCAGAAATAATATGCAAAGGTCTCATATGAAGATTATTTTCAAATAAAACCTCTTTCACTTTATTGGCCCATTTCTCACCAAAATAATGATGCCCTACTCTTTCTTTTAGTATAGAACTGAAATGAATTTCTCTTTCTCTGCTGCTTTTGGCATCCTCAAGACTTACTTTTCCTAAGTTGTAGATGATTTTGAATAAACGGTCAGGGTTATGATCATCACCAAAAGTATTGTAAGCTCTTAACGTTTCATCAAAAGATCTTCCTATTAAAGAAGAAAGATGAATAAGTGCCACCTCTTTTTCTTTTCTGCTGAATTTCTTTTCGCCTTTCACAACCTCTTCAATAATCTTGAAGGCGCGTGTCGGCTTCCAGTTTTCGTCCTGGATAAATGCCAGATTACGGATTTTATCCGCTTCTATAAACAGGAAGGTAAGGTGGGTAAGAATGTCATAAATTTCGGAACGTCCCAAAAGAACTTCAATATTCATCTGGTGCTCGTCTATTCTATAACAGTTTCTTCTTCTTTTCTTTGGAACAATAGGTTCGAAACTCCCTTTATCAAACCCTTCATCTGATGTAAGATGAATAAAAGCACATTCTTCAATTCCTTCCGGAAGCCTGTCTAAAACATACATCAAACCGTCGAGTTCCAATTTGCTTGGAATATTCATGGTACCATAAATCTCTGGGTTGATTGTCTTCAGCAAGCTTCTGATGCTCTCTCCTGAAACTCCTCCTGGCTTGAAAAACCCTCTATAAAATAAGTGTCTCATAGAGATGTATAGTCTTTCAATAGCCTCTGTTGTTTCTCTTGCTCTAGAATTTGTCATAAAATAAATTTCACACAAATATACAAAATCTTTGCCCA
>JASLCD010000252.1 GCA_030146295.1 Chryseobacterium sp. | reverse complement strand
CATTTCTTATTTTTCTAAAAGCGTACAAATTTAGGCATTTTTGAGTTGACCGTCAATTGATTTTTTCAGAAATTTTAAAATGTGAACCGGAATGGAGTTGAGATGCGGGGTACGGGATAGTGAGATACAGGATAATCTGCTTCGGGATACAGAATATGAACTGTATTATGACCCATTTTAAGCTCTAAAACTTATTCCTAAGCTTTGAACTTTAAATTTTGAACCATTTTGCCCTTTGCTGTTGTGGCAAAAACGTCCAGGCAAGCATTCTGCTTACTTTTTGCCCCTGAGCCATATCAATGGTCTTTACTTCTACGGCTTTTACTTTCTTTAAAAGACTCGTCAGTTTATTAAGATTTTCTTTTTTCGATACAAGACATGTGAACCAAAGAACCTGTGACGAAAACAATGCACTTTCATTGATCATTTTAGTAATAAAAGCCAGTTCACCACCCTCACACCAAAGTTCAGACTGCTGACCGCTGAAATTGAGAACAGGTTTGGATTTCTTTGATTTATTAAGATTTTTTGTTTTCCTTATATTCCCTTTCATTGCAGACTCTTCAGAATCGTGAAAAGGAGGATTGCACATGGTAAAAGTAAACCTGTCTTCAGGGCCGATGATATTTGTAAAGATGTGATCAGCATCAGGCTGATTTTTTAATTGGATAAAGGATGAAAAATCCGGATTTTGACCTAAAATACGCTGTGCATTAGTTAAAGAATCCTGATTGATATCTGTTCCCAGCATGGCCCATCCGTAAGATTTGTGGCTAATTAAAGGATAGACAAGATTGGCTCCTGTTCCGATATCCAATCCTTTTACAGAATTTCCTGTCGGAATTTCGTTCAGCTGTTCAGCTAAAAGATCGGCAATATAGTGTACATAATCTGCACGCCCGGGAATGGGAGGGCAGAGATTGGTGTCCGGAATATCCCAGCCTTTAATATCATAGAAATGTAAGAGTAAGGCTTTGTTGAGGAGTTTTACCGCTTTGGGGATGCTGAAATTAATGGTTACCGTCTGGTAAGCATTCACAAAAACATAATGTTTCAGTTCCGGCACACAAGAAATAAGTTCATCAAAATCATAAGGATTTCGATGCAGATTTCTTGTGTGCAGACTGGATTTTTCAGCAGACATATTTTATTTCTTCTGGCTTAAAATATATTCCACCATTTTTTTGGCATCTTCTTTAGACACCTGTGGATGGGCAGCCATAGGTACGCTTCCCCATACTCCACTTCCGCCTTCTATAATTTTGGAAGCCAGCAATTCTGTATCTTTTTCAGAATACTTTCCTGCAATTTCCTTATAAGAAGGTCCTATCATTCTCTCATTCACAGAGTGACATCCTGAGCAATCCAGTGTTTCCATGATCTGGTCACCTGAAAGATTGGTTTTTGCAGGTTCCGAAACAGCTGCTGTTTCAGAAGAAGCTGCCACTTCTGCTGTATTTTCTTTTTTAGAACAGGAAAGAGTCATAAGACCCAGTGCTCCTGCTAAAAGTATTTTTTTCATTATTTCTTCGCTGTAGAATCTGTTTTAGCAGCTTCAGGTGCAGGTGCAGCAGGAGTTGCAGCAGCAGGAGTTTTAGCCGTAGAATCTACAACAGTAGTTGTTTCTGGTTCTTCCAGCATAGTGTTAGTGTCCTGTAAAGAGTGATCTGGCTTTTTTTTGCAGCTTGCTAATAATAATCCTCCGATAAATGCGATTGCTAATACTTTTTTCATTTTTTCTAATTTGGTAGCAAAAATATAAAAAATAAAGTTTTAAACTTATGACAAATGTTTTCTTTGATAAATATTTTTTTAGCGCTGAATTGTAATCAGGTCAATAAAAAAATAATTCAAACAGTAGGGATATTTAAACAGGCTTGTTATTTTTGTATGCGGATAATCCGAACCAAAAACAACTTATTAATTGAAAAGTTTATGACTAAAAAAAATTTATCATGTACGGTTTTCTTTGCTGTACTCTCTTCCCTGCTTCTATCCTGTGATAATTCTTCGAACGAACCACAATCAGAGTATACGGATAAAATTGAATCCGTAACGCTTTTAAAAACGACAAAATCCTGGGATGGAAACTTGTATCCGGCTTACCCTACAACACAACCGGAAATCTCGGTTTTAAAAATTGCTGTACCTCCCAACAGGGCATTAGACTGGCATAAACATCCAGTGATCAATGCAGCTTATGTAGAAAAGGGAGAAATTCAGATCGAAAGAAAAGAAGACGGCAAAACGCAGTGGATAAGAAAAGGCCAGGTTCTTCCCGAAATGGTCAACATTGCCCACAGAGGAAAGACCGGAGATCAGGGGGCTACCCTAATTGTTTTCTACAGCGGAACTCCTGATATTCCGTTGTCTGAACCAGTAAAATAGTTGTTTTACACGCCAGGTTCAAAAGGCAATGATGCACCCCCTATTTCTTTGTTCGCAAAGGCACTTCGTTTAGCTAATGACATCCTCTTTTGCTAAGTAAAACGCCTTTGCGGCTATTTTACCAATAATTTAATAACATCTTTGCGACCTCAGCGTTGAAATAAAATAGGTATATTTAATCCATGGTTTTAATCTCAAAAATTCTGTTTTTCGTCAGTCATCATGGTTTTTATACCGTGATCCTGCTGTTTGTATTCTTTGGACTTCTCTCTTACCTGACCAAAAAAGCATGGTTTCTGATCCCGATCATTCCGCTGGCAATAGTAAACGGGATAGGAGGACAGTTTTTAAATGCATGGTTTTTAAACAAATACGGAGTGGAAAGCACTGCAATCATCACGTCTGATGTAGAAACCAATTCTACCCTAAATGAAATGTTTATCCACGATTACGAAGCCATTGTAAGGAAACAGGACGGAAAATACACCACAACCTTTTTCTCCACCACTTCCGCTGCCATCTATCCTATCACCAACTCAATCAGAATACCCGATGATAAAGATATTCCTGTAAAATACATTCCCGGATATGAAAAGAACATAGTTATTCTTTATGATCAGTCCAGAGAAGGCAAGATTTTACGACAATATGAAAAGCAGGCCCCCGTCAATTCTGCAAAAATCAAATATGAGGCAGACCGGACCAATAAAGAATTCATTGAAGAATATATTGATGCATTGGAGAATTATATAAAAGACTATGATGATGAGAATTACAAAGAGAAAATCAAAGAATTGAAACAGGAACTCAAACAGCTTAAATAGCAGATTCTTATGTTAAGTTTTTTTATTTTCTGAAATTTTTTAGTCTTTGTATTAAAAAAATTTCTACATTTGTCCCATGTTTAAAATGAACAACAATATTTGGTGGTGGCTTTCAAACTCTTCGTCGGGTCTGGAAGTATTGTCATGTTGTTAATTACAGCAGAAATAATCAAAAAACAATATATAGGCTTTGACGGATACCGTTAAAGCCTTTTTTTATTCCTAAATTTTACAAAAAACAACAAAATGTTTACTGACACAATAAAAATAAAAACTGTTTCGAAAAAAACACTGGGAGATCTTCATACACCCATGAATATTTACCTTAAAATCAGAGATAAATTCCGGGATACCATTCTTCTGGAAAGCTCGGATTCAAAAAGTATTGATAATAACTTTTCCTTTATCGCAGTGAATGCCATTGCCGGAATTGAAGTAAAAAATCTCAACGAATTTGAAATCAAACTTCCTGCTTCCGCTCCTGTAAAGCGATTTATCAAGGAACGTAATATCACAGATATATTTGAAGAATTCAGAAATATTTTTAAATGTGAAGAAACCAACGACCCGATAGAGCAAACGGCACAGAGCCTTTTTGGATATACAAGCTTTGAAGCTGTACAGTTTTTCGAAAAGATCAATCTTAAAGCGCAAAGTAAGGAAGTTGAAATTCCTGTTCTGAGATACAGATTATATCAGTACGTGATCGCTATCAACCATTTCAACGATGAAATGCATATTATTGAAAACGCTGTTGATGGCGTAAAATCTGAACTACACCTGTTAGAAAACCTTATTAAAAATCAGAATACTCCGGTTTATCCTTTTGAAAAAACAGATGGGGAAACTTCTAATATTACCGATGAAGACTATACCGAACTGGTAAAAACCGCACAGAAACACTGCATGCGCGGAGATGTCTTCCAGCTTGTTCTGAGCAGAAGATTTGAACAGAAATTCAAAGGGGATGAATTCAATGTATACCGTGCTTTACGAAACATCAACCCCTCTCCTTATCTTTTCTATTTTGATTACGGAAATTACAAACTATTCGGATCAAGCCCGGAAAGCCAGTTAATCATTAAAAACAATAAAGCAATCATTCACCCGATTGCCGGAACATCCAAAAGAACAGGAAATTTTGAAGCGGATCTTCAGGCGATTGAAGAATTGAAGGCTGACCCTAAAGAAAATGCAGAACATACCATGCTGGTTGACCTTGCAAGAAACGACCTTGGAAAGCTTGGAAAAAATGTAACAGTGACCAAACTTAAAGAAATCCAGCTGTTCTCTCATGTTATTCATATGGTAAGTGAAGTAACAGCAGATGTTTCCGAAACGATCAATCCTCTTGAAATGGTATCTGCTACTTTTCCTCAGGGAACACTCAGCGGTGCACCGAAACATAAAGCGCTTCAGCTTATCAACCAATACGAAAAAGATTCCCGGGGATATTATGGCGGCTGCATAGGAATTATCGGATTGAATGGAACCTGCAACCAGGCCATTATGATCAGAACTTTCCTAAGTAAAAACAATACACTCTTTTACCAGGCTGGGGCCGGTATTGTGGCAAAGTCTTTCCCTGAAAATGAGCTGCAGGAAGTGAATAACAAACTGAATGCCCTGAAAAAAGCAGTTGAAAAAGCAGAAAAAATAGTTGAAAAATAATACTTACCAGAACCAGCAACAACCAAACAAAAAAAGCAATGAACAACAATATAAACACTCAACAGCCACAGCTTAAAGTTCTTGTCTTCGACAACTATGACAGCTTCACGTATAACCTTGTCCAGATTATTGAAAAAATTCTGAATCAAAGAGTGGATGTGGTAAGAAATGATGAAATTACCCTGGAAGAAATCGGAAGGTATGACAAAATTATTCTCTCCCCGGGACCTGGAATTCCTGAAGAAGCAGGTATCTTATTAGACCTTATTAAGGAATATGCCCCTACGAAAAGCATCCTGGGAGTATGTCTCGGACAACAAGCTATTGCTGAAGCTTTCGGAGGAAATCTTATTAACCTGACTGAAATCTTCCATGGAGTAGCAACGACTACTGAACTGATAAAAGAAAACACCAAATTATTTAAGGATCTAAATTCAGGACTGGAAGTAGGCAGATACCACAGCTGGGCAGTAAATCCTGAAGGTTTCCCAGAAGAACTGGAGATCACTGCTGTAGATAAAGACGGAATGATCATGGCATTACAGCACAAAACCTACGATGTACACGGAGTACAGTTTCACCCTGAAAGTATTTTAACACCCGAAGGAGAAGTCATTATTAAAAACTTCCTTTTATCATGAAGACATCAGAAATTTCCTCAACAACCATAAAAACGCCACAAATGAAAGAAATACTGCAATACCTGTTCAATCATAATACGCTCTCGAAGTCAGAAGCTAAGGCGACCATGATTGAGATTGCACAGAATAAGTTCAATGCCGCAGAAGTTACTGCTTTCATCAGTGTTTTCCTGATGCGAAATATCACACTGAAGGAAGTGAAAGGCTTTAGAGAAGCGCTTCTCCAGATGGCTGTTCCTGCAGACATAGATGCAGGTAATGCTATTGATATTGTGGGAACCGGAGGTGACGGAAAAGATACCATCAATATCTCAACATTGGCCAGTTTTGTGGTAGCCGGAGCCGGACAGAAGGTAACAAAACATGGAAATTACGGAGCTTCCACTACCACAGGTTCATCCAATGTTTTGGAAGAGCTGGGATATCAGTTCAAAAACAGTTCGGAGCAATTGAATGAGGATCTTGAAAGAGCCAATATCTGCTTTTTGCACGCTCCTTATTTCCACCCTGCCCTTCAATCAGTTGGATTATTGAGAAAATCCCTGGGACTGCGAACATTCTTCAATCTCCTTGGACCATTAGTTAATCCTGCAAAACCGAAGTATTCAATGATTGGCGTGTACAATCTTGAAATTGCAAGAATTTACCAGTATCTTCTGCAAAAAGAAGAACGTGAGTTTACTCTGGTACATGGCCTTGACGGATATGATGAAATAAGCCTTACCGATGACAGCAAGATCATTACAAAAAACGGAGAAGAAATCTATTCCGCAGAAGATTTAGGCTTCAATCCGGTAACGCTGGAAGACATCAAGGCTGGAAGCTCCACTAAGGAAACGGCAAAAATATTTATGAATATTCTGGAAGGAAAAGGTACGGAGCAGCAAAATTCTGTGATTCTGGCCAATGCTTCAGTCGCTCTTTACAACACCCATCAATTCGGAACCTATGATGACTGTCTTCTGCTGGCTCAGGAAAGTCTGCAGAGTGGAAAAGCATTAAACAGTCTTAACCTTTTGATTAATTAAAAAGATTAAAATAAAGCCCCACAGAGGTTTTACAAATTCTCTAACTTCTAAACACAAAAAATGACCATACTGGATAAAATTATTGAACGAAAAAAATTGGAGATTACCGGAGCAAAATCACGCCTATCTCTTGACCGATTAAAAAACACAGCTTTTTTTGAAAGACCCACCGATTCACTAAAAGAATCCATTAAAAGTAAAAGCGGGATTATTGCTGAATTTAAAAGACAATCTCCTTCAAAAGGGATCATCAACAATAGTGTTCAGCCCTTAGATGTGGTTTCCGCTTACGAAAATTTTGGAGCCAGTGGAATTTCTATTCTGACTGATCATGATTTTTTTGGAGGAAACCTCAATGATATAGTAAGTGTAAGAAATGATATTAATATTCCGATTCTGAGAAAAGATTTCATGATTGATGAATACCAGTTCTATGAAGCTAAAAGTATTGGAGCTGATGTCATTTTGCTGATCGCATCTTGCCTTTCGCCTGCTCAGGTACAAGAATTTACAGATCTTGCTCATGAACTGAACATGGAAGTTTTACTGGAAATTCATACGGAAGATGAACTGAAGCATTTTAATTCAAAAATAGATCTTGTGGGAATCAACAACAGAAACCTTAAGGATTTCAAAGTAGACCTGCAGCATTCCGTTCAGCTGAAAAACCTGCTTCCAAAAGAAGTTTTATCTGTAGCAGAAAGTGGCATTTACAATCTTGAAGATTTTCAGTTTTTAAAAGAAAAAGGATTTGACGGCTTCCTGATGGGAGAATATTTTATGAAAAATACAGATCCTGCCAAAGCATTTGAAAATTTCTCAGCACACCTCTAATATATATACCATACCTGATTATGAACCTGCAGCCTTCCAACATTCCTAAACTGAAAGTATGTGGTTTAACACAATTAAACCAGATTCAAGAGCTGATGGCGATGAACGTAGATTTTCTTGGCTTTATCTTTTATGAAAAATCACCGAGATATGTTTTGAATCATCTGAGCCTGGAAGAGATCTCTACTATCAATCATCAGGGAAAAACTGGTGTTTTTGTGAATGAAGAGGCGAATACTATTCTAAAAATTGTTGAAAAAGCAGGATTGAGCTTTGTCCAGCTTCATGGTGATGAAAGTAATGATTTCATCAGTGAATTAAAACAAAAGCTGAATCCGGAAGTCAAGATCATTAAAGTAATAAGGATAGGAAACAATGATTTGGAAACCAAAAATAAAATACGACAAACATTCAGCCAGCAACCTGCACCCGCCACATACTACCTTTTTGATACAGATGGGAAAGCATTTGGCGGAACGGGAAAACAGTTTGACTGGACTTTATTGAATGATCTCACGATTCCTCTGCCCTACTTTTTAAGCGGGGGCATTTCAGAAGAAAACATTGGAAATATCAAAAGTTTGCAACAACAGCCCTATGCTTTAGATATCAATTCAAAATTTGAAACGGAACCCGGAAATAAAGATACTGACCGCATAAAAAAATTTAAAAACCTATATCAGTAAAAGATATAAACACAAAAAAACACGATGATGAACATTCACTTGCTAAAAAAAAAGTTTTACAAAACCTTATTCCCTCCTAAATTTGGGAATGAAAAAATCCAGGCCCTGTACCATTTTGTTGCTGAGAATGACAGCAATATAGAGCATTGGGAAGTTGGCGGATTATTGTCTGAGTTCATTGATATTATTAAAGATTTTCAGGAAAGCGATATCCAGTATTTTTTTGAAAGAATCAGTCTGTGGAACAGCTATTATCTTGTCATTATTTCGGATAAGTTTCTGGAAAGCCATGTAAGATCGGTTATAAAATATGACTTAGGACTTATTTATGCTAAAATATTCCTGCTTTATGAAAACACCGATTCTTATTATCTGATTGATAACCTGGAAATTGCCATTACCATGTATCAATCCAAAATAGATAACGCAACTGTAATTGATTTAATGCATAAAATAGAGTTATTACATTATAAAAAACTGATTACCAAACACCAACACGATTATCATCTTGCATTTATTAATAGTTTAAAGCCATGAAATATCAGATAAAAGAGACCAAAGATTTAACGGAAAAAGAGATCGGACATATTTTGCAGCTTTGGGATATTTCCACCTGGAATACCATGAAACCCACCTATTTTCGGAATTTTTTCAAAGATTCAGAATTTCATTTCCTGCTCGATGCGGATGAAAATATACTGGTGGTGATGCGGGTAAATTTTGATTTTACCTTAAAGATAGCAGACCATGAATTTTCCTTTGCTGAAGCGGTCGGGCTTGTTTCCGCTCAGGAAAAGAAGGGATATGGAGAAGCTCTGGTACGTCATTTCAAAGAAAATGTTATTCAGAGAAATTTGGAGACTATCGGGTTCTGTCATTCGGATCTTCGTCCATTTTATGAAAAATGTTCAATCGAAATTCTTCATGACAAAGCCAAAATGATCAAAGAGAGTATCGGCTCGGAATGGATCAATTCTGATGATGATGATATTTTGATTTTTAATACCACACAGGAAAGAAAAGAGCTGCTCAGTCAGCTGAACTCAGCGAACAATGCTTATTTAATGACTAAAGAATAAAAAAATGAATTATAAAAACCCTGATGAACACGGATATTATGGAGAATTTGGAGGTGCTTTCATCCCCGAAATGCTCTATCCCAATGTAGAAGAATTACAGAAAAACTACCTTGATATTATAGAGTCTGAAGATTTTCAGGCTGAGTATCAGGATTTGCTGAAAAATTATGTAGGACGTGCTACCCCATTGTATTTTGCTAAAAACTTAAGTCAGAAATACCAGACTCAGATTTATTTAAAGCGGGAGGACCTCAACCATACCGGAGCCCATAAGATCAATAATGCTTTAGGTCAGGTTTTATTGGCAAAGCGCCTTGGAAAAACGAGGATTATTGCTGAGACCGGAGCCGGACAACATGGTGTTGCCACTGCTACAGCCTGTGCTTTGCTGGGTTTGGAATGCATCGTCTATATGGGAGAAATTGATATCCAGAGACAGGCTCCGAATGTGGCGAGAATGAAAATGCTGGGTGCCGAAGTTGTGCCAGCTACTTCAGGATCAAAAACCCTTAAAGATGCTGTGAATGAAGCGTTAAGAGACTGGATCAACAATCCTCTGACAACTCATTATGTGATTGGAAGTGTGGTAGGCCCCCACCCTTTCCCGGATCTTGTAGCAAGGTTCCAAAGCATCATTTCAAAAGAAATCAAAGAACAGCTTAAAGAAAAAATCGGAAGGGAAAATCCGGATTATGTGATTGCCTGTGTAGGCGGAGGAAGCAATGCCGCAGGTACTTTCTATCATTTTGTAGAGGAAAAAGCCGTGAAAATCATTGCCGCTGAAGCAGGAGGATTGGGAGTAGATTCCGGGAAATCTGCAGCAACTACATTTTTAGGAACACTTGGGGTACTTCATGGAAGCAAAAGCCTTGTGATGCAGACGGTAGACGGACAGGTCATCGAGCCTCATTCTATTTCTGCGGGACTGGATTATCCTGGAATCGGACCTTTCCATGCCCATTTATTTAAAGAAAAAAGAGCTGAATTCTTTAGTATTAATGATGATGAAGCTTTAAAATGTGCTTTTGAACTGACCAAACTGGAAGGAATTATTCCTGCTCTGGAAAGCTCTCATGCTCTGGCTGTTTTGGACAAGAAGAAATTTGGAGAACATGACGTTGTAGTGATTTGTCTGAGCGGCCGTGGAGACAAGGATATGGAGACGTATCTGAAAAATCTGTAACATGTAAAAAGTATTCATGTACAATAACCTTATACTGTATGAAGCACAATCATCAATATATTTTACATGAATACATCAATACAAAAAAGAAAGAAATGAAAAAATTAAATATATACTTCACAGCAGGAATTCCACAACTGGAAGATACCGCTGATATTATACAACTGATTCAGGATTCCGGAGCTGATATGATCGAAATAGGAATGCCCTATTCTGATCCTGTTGCAGACGGACCGGTGATCCAGAAGGCTCATGAACTGGCCTTACAAAACGGAATGACGATTGAAAAGCTCCTATCGCAATTAAAAGCCATCAAAAATGAAATCAGAATTCCCATTATCCTGATGGGATATATCAATCCGGTCCTGAGTTTCGGATTTGAGAGATTCTGTGCAGCATGTTCCGAAAGCGGTGTTTCAGGGTTGATTCTTCCTGACCTTCCCCCTATTGAGTTTGAGAAAAATTATCAGTCTGTTTTAAAGCAGTACCATCTTAATTTTACCTTTCTGGTCACTCCGGAAACCTCTGATGAAAGGATGATCTATCTGGATTCTTTAAGTTCGGGTTTTCTGTATGCAGTAAGTTCTTCCTCTACCACCGGAAATGAAAACGCTGTTTTAAAAAATGAGAACTACCTTTCCAGGGTAGCTTCCCTTCCTCTTAAAAATCCTGTGATGATCGGATTCGGAATAAAGTCTAAAGAAGATTTTGAAAATGTAACGGAAAAAGCGGATGGAGGTATTATCGGAACAGCCTTTGTGAATATTTTACTTCAGGATAAAGACTGGAAGAAAAGTGCTATAGATTTTATCCATTCCATCAAAGGGTAAAATTCACTAAATTTGTATATCAAAAATTGAAATGAATACAAATCAAAATAAATCAGTAGAATTTGAAGATTTAGGGGTCAAAGAATATCAGCCAGCCTGGGATTATCAGGAGCAGCTGATGAAAAACATTATTGACACCAAGATAAAAAACAGAGATCTTCCTGCGGACCAGCATAGTACCACTCCCAACCATCTTCTTTTTGTAGAGCATCCCCATGTATATACTTTAGGAAAAAGCGGACACGAAGAAAATATGCTTGCCGGTATTGATAAGCTGAAAGAGATTGATGCTACTTTTGTAAAGGTAAACCGCGGCGGAGATATTACTTACCATGGTTACGGACAGGTGGTAGGCTATCCTATTCTGGATCTTGAAAACTTTTTTACAGACATTCATTTATATATGAGAAATCTGGAAGAAGTGATTATCAGAACGATTGCCGAATATGGCATTAAAGGAGAACGTTCTCCCGGAGAAACAGGAGTATGGCTGGATGTAGGGAAACCTTACGCCAGAAAAATGTGTGCAATGGGAGTAAAAGCTTCCCGATGGGTAACCCTTCATGGTTTCGCATTGAATGTAAATACGGATATGCGTTATTTTGAATACATCATTCCATGCGGGATTAAAGATAAGCAGGTGACCTCCCTGAAAAGAGAACTTGAAAGAGAGCTTACACCGGAAGAAATGGAAGAACTGAAAGCAAAGATCAGAAAACATTTTGCAGACGTTTTCCAGGCAGAATTGCTCTATAAATAATACGAATTAAGATATACTCATCATAAACCAGTTTCAATAATTGAAGCTGGTTTTTTAGTTTAAATAATATCAAAATGCTCAGAGCATGCAGATCCTACGGAATCCAGACCGTAAATTCAAATCTCTGTTATTTTAGCATTTTATCTTTTTCCTGAGTTTCACCGTTAAAACCATCAATCTTTTTGCTTTTTTTCATATCATAAAATCAAAAAATCTGCAGAATTAATTTATTTTTTGGAAAAATCACTTGCATATATTTTAATTTTTATTACTTTTAATATCACAAAATAGTGAACTATTACAATTGAAAAGTTCGCTAAAAATTAAACCACCAAAATATAAAAACTATGAAAAAATTTCTGTTATCCATGATGGTATTCGTGACGGTACTGTCATTTAATTCCTGTTCAGATTCAAACGCCAACCAAGATCCTCATCTCGTTGCCAAGGAGTCTAACGAAGTTGCTATGAAAGATTTCGGCAAGACTGTTCCGGTAGGGATAGAAAAAGAGAATGGAAAGTTTAAGGTTTCCTTTATGGTTTCAGCGCAGCCTTATCAAATTAAAGACACTAAAGAAAATGCAGGGTTCATCTCCATGATCCAAGAAGCTGTAGAGAATGAAACTCCTGTGCACATCTTCCTGAAAGCCAATTCTAATGAAATTGCAAAGGTAGACAAAGCAACAGCTGATGACATTCGTTATTTCAAATCTGTGTTCAACAAAGAAGAGAGAGGTGACAGCAAAAAGGCGGTAAGCGTTATTCCTGATCTTGCCACCCTGAACAGTCTGTTTGCGCAGATTAAAAATCAGGCTTGCGGAACTTCTACTGCTTCTTCCCCATGTATCACTTTCAGATATCCTGTAGACGGATGCTATGCAAGAGCGCACAAAATGAGACAAATACTGTTGAACGCAGGATACGATTGTGAAAAACAGTTTGTATATGGTAATCTGAGAGCATCTACAGGTACATGCTGTGTATCATGGGTATATCACGTAGCCATATTGGTAAGCTTCAAAAATGCTTCCGGAATTGTTGAGAAAAGAATCATAGATCCATCATTATTCTCCAGCGGACCGGTAACGGATACAGCCTGGAGAGCGGCATGCACCAATACTGGCTGCGGATCTGCTTCTGTATCTTCTTTTGCCAATACAGCAGGAAATGTGTACTACAGAAGCCCGTCAGGATCTCTACTGTATGATAACAATTATGTAAACACCAACTGTGTATTGAATATATTCTCATCCCTATCCGGATGTTCCCCATCTCCTGCACCTAGCGTAGGAAGCTGTGGATTCTAACTCAATATAGAGGGCTCCTGCAATTATTGTTATATTGCAGGAGCCTTTTTACTTAATACTTTTTTGCTATGAAAGCCTGGTCCTATTTATTATTACTTTTTATTATGATCACATCCTGTTCCGGTAATTCCAGTTCACAGAATTTAACCTGGTATAATAATGCCACAATTTCAAACATCACCGAAGATCCCGACAAACCGGATGAAGTGGTACGTGTTTCTATAGGAATCAGTGCTCAGGTTTTTTACATCTCAAAAAAATCACCGGAGTACAAAACCCTTATGGAAAAAGCAACCCAAAGCTTTAAGAAAAATAAGACCTATACTATTGGTATTGAAAATAAAACCAATATCATTAAAGAAATAAAAGAGGTTAAATAATTTCTGACATGCACTAAGGCAGCCCGCCGTTATCTGATTACAGAAATCCCGGCATCTACTTTTATTTCAGCCCCATGAATATAGGAGGCCTCTTCTGAGGCAAGAAACAGAACCACACTGGCTATTTCTGAAGGTTCACCCTGTCTTTTAAAAGGGATTGTAGGGATAATCTCATCAATAGCATTTTCAATCTGTGCTCCGGTTAACCCTGTATTGTTAAAAATATTGGTTTTAATATGCCCGGGACTCACCCCATTCACACGAATACCACGTTCTGTAAGCTCTACCGCAAACGTTTTGATGAAGGACTGTACTGCTGACTTCGCTGCAGAATACACTGAAAAATTATGCATAGCAATATCCGTAGCCACTGAAGTATTGAAAATAACTGAACTTCCGTTTTTCATCAATGGCAATAGCTGCTGTACTGTGAAAAACGGACCTTTCACGAGCATATTGAAGAGTTCGTCAAACTGGTTTTCATCTACATATTCCACAGGAGCAAATCTTCCGTATCCTGCATTAGCAAAGACCAGATCAATATATTCAGTATACTTTCGGACTTCCTGTTGCAGGTTCATCAGGTCGTTCATATTTCCGGCATTCGAAACAATTCCAAAAGCCTGTTCTCCGAGTTTCTCCAAGGCAATACTCACGGTTTCTTCACTTCTTCCCGTGATCACCACTGATCCTCCCTCTTCAATGAATTTCTTTGCGGTAACGAACCCCATTCCATTGGTTCCACCTGTAATTAAAGCAGTTTTGTTTTTAAATCTCTGCATTGTTTTTAGTTTAAAATGATAGGACAAAGATTGGAATAGAAGCCCTCTTAAAAAATCCGAATCGTGTGAAAATAAGTAAAATCGAAAAAGTTCAAAAAAGAACATTTATTTTCCGTCTTTTTAACTTTATCAATAATCTTCATCAATAAAATCTTTCAAAATTAAATTGCACACAATTTAATTGGGTGTATATTTGCAGTGTTGTTCTACTTCAAAATAAGAAAACACAGAAGTTAGACAAACACCAAGCAGTTTAATTTAAAAACAGAAAAAATGTCATTAATAGAAGATCTAAACTGGAGACATGCTGTAAAAGCATATGATCCCACTAAAAAAATTTCACAGGAAGACCTTACTACTATTTTAGAATCAGCAAGGCTGGCTCCTACTTCATCGGGATTACAACCATTCCGAATCATTGTAGTGGAAAATCAGGAACTGAAAGAGAAAATGGTAGCCGGAGCTTTGAATCCCGAAGTCATGAGAGATTCTTCTCACGTTTTGGTTTTTGCAGCATGGGACAGCTATTCTAATGAAAAAATTGACAAAGTTTACGATTATCATACTGATGTAAGAGATCTTCCAAGAGGCCGTTTCGGAAGCTATACCGATAAAATTAAAGAAATGTATGGTGCACAGACTCCTGACGAGCATTTTGCACACACTGCCCGCCAGACTTATATCGCATTAGGGATTGCTCTGGCACAGGCTGCAGAACTTAAAATCGACAGTACTCCGGCAGAAGGTTTCAGCAATGCTGTAGTGGATGAAGTACTGGGACTAAAAGAATTAGGACTGAAAAGTGTAAGTCTTTTATATCTTGGATACCGTGACGAAACCAACGACTGGCTGTCTTCTATGAAAAAAGTCAGAATTCCAATGGATGAATTTATCATAAAAAAGTAATACCTTCATCGAATCTTTCGTACTCAAACTTATGGAAAATCCGAAAACACCCAAATTAGAAAACCAGATCTGCTTCCCGCTTTATGTCATTGCCAAAGAGATTACAGGGCTTTACCGTCCTTTCCTTGATGAGCTTGACATAACCTATCCGCAGTATCTTGTGATGATGATATTATGGGAAGAGGACGGACTTACAGTATCCCATATCGGGGAGAAACTGTTCCTGGACAGCGGTACTTTAACACCTCTTCTGAAAAGACTGGAGTCTAAAGGATTTATCATCCGAAGAAGAAAAAAAGAGGACGAAAGAGTGGTTGAAGTATTTTTAGATGAAGCTGGAAGACAGCTTCAGCAAAAAGCATGTGCAATTCCGGGTAGAATCCAGGAAAGACTGGGAATACAGCCGGAAGAGCTGCTGCACCTTAAGGACACCGTCCTAAAAATATTAAACAAAATAGAAAAATAAATGAAAACATTATATACAACCCAGGTTACTGCTCAGGGAGGCAGAAACGGACATGTAAAGAGTGAAAACGGAGTGTTGGATCTTGATGTAAGAATGCCAAAAGGTTTAGGAGGGGCCAATGATGACTTTGCCAATCCTGAAATGCTCTTCGCAGCGGGATATTCTGCATGTTTCGACAGTGCTCTGAACAGAGTAATCAGCCTTTCTAAAGTAAAGACCGGGGAAACAACAGTTACGGCAAAGGTAAGCATAGGACAGCTTGAGAATGGAGGTTTCGGACTGGCAGCAGAACTGGATGTCAATATTCCGGGAGTTTCTATTGAAGAAGCCCAGGCTCTGACCGAAAAAGCGCACCAGATCTGTCCTTATTCTAATGCTACGAGAAATAATATGGAGGTGAAACTTTCTGTAACCAACAACAATTAATCCAATTTTTTTAAGCATAGTTATAACGAAAGGAGCTGTTTCCATGGAAACAGCTCCTTTTTATTTGAGGCAGCTGATCCATAAAGAGATCTGAATTGTATATATTTATAGTGTAAAATTTCTTGTCACAAGCTATAAAAGCTTATAAAATCGGCAGGTTATTCAGAATAGCCATCTATTTAATTGTTTAACAAAGGAAGAAACCCAATATATAAATAATGAAAACACTACCAATCGTAACCGTTTATTTAGGACTTATTTTGGCTTCTTGCAACCAATATTATGCACAAAAAAGTCAAGAAAATAAACCTTTGCAACAGGTTAATGATCCTAAAATAGCGGAGCATATTACCCGACTTATAGATGCTAAAACCTGGAATTTGCTATTCCCCAACAGGAATAATATCCAGGGAAAAGACAGCAGCCACAAAGACTTTTATTCTTATCAGGCGTTTATACAAGCGACGGCCCACTTCCCGCTTTTTTTGAATGAAGGAACACCGGAAGATCAGAAGAGAGAGCTCTCTGCATTTTTGGCCAATATTGCTCAGGAAACGAGTGGCGGCTGGGATAATGCTCCGGGAGGTTATTATAAATGGGGTCTTTATTTTATTGAAGAAAATAATAAGGGAAATGAGAATAATTATTCCGATGCTTCTAAGGTCAGCTACCCTCCTGTAGCAGGACAAACTTATTACGGCCGTGGTCCTAAACAGCTGAGCTGGAATTACAACTACGGACAATTTAGTGAAGCCTGGTTTGGTGATAAAAATATACTTTTAAAAAATCCCGGACTTCTGGCCAATAACAATGTTGTATCTTTTGCTTCTGCCATCTGGTTCTGGATGACACCTCAACCCCCTAAACCTTCTTGCCATGATGTGATGACCGGAAAATGGCAGCCCACTGAAAAGGATATAGAAAGCGGAAGAACCGTTGGTTTTGGTACTACTGTAAATATCATTAACGGCGGTATTGAATGCGGGCAATCTGCCACACAACCCAAAACAGAACACCGTTATGAATACTACCGCTACTTTTGTACATATTTTGGAGTGAATCCCGGAAAAAATATTACCTGCAGTACTCAAAAACCATTTGGTAATTAGCACTATACCGTGTTATCTTTTTTATGTAAACTTATTATCTGAAATCTATCTCCTGTTCACATCACTCTTCTGATAGGCATCCACCTTGTTGTAGGAATCGTTTTTCTCTTTTTCTTTTTTATCAGAGATCAGAATTCCGAAAAGATGGTCAATCTCATGCTGGAAAATAACTGCGGTGAAGCCCTCCACAAGCTCCGAATACTTCTGGCCTTTCAAATCCACGTACTCCAGCTGAATCACTTTGCTTCTGTAGAACTGATCCCTGAAATCAGGAATAGAAAGATCTCCTTCCGGCCCAAGATTCTGAAGATCAGAACGCCATAGAATGACCGGATTGATAAAATACTCCAGAGGAGTTCCTTCTTTATCAAAACGCTGTACCCAGATAATTTTTCTGTTGATCCCCACCTGAGGGGCAGCAATTCCCACTCCGCCATCTGTAGAAAGAAGAGATTCCTTCATCCTTTTTACCAGAACCGCAGTATGGGAATCCAGAGGGTTTATTTCTGAAGAAATACTCAACAGTGTTTTATGCTGATTAGAATCAGTAGTCTGATAAATAGGCAGAGCTGTATTTACATCTCCCTGATTAATAATCGAGATCTCGTTGGAAGTAAGTTTCTGGGCATTGATCAGTCCTATAAAAAAGAGGAGCAGAACGGATATTTTTTTCATGTTTTTAGAATGTGGTACAAAGGTAAATATTGTTATTCAAAAAGACCAGACTTCCATTCATACTAAGAATAATTTACTGCTGGATTTCAGGTTTTGGCTAAAGCCGGTGGAATTTTGATAAAAAAAGAACGGGCTAAAGCCCGCTCCTGTTGAATACTTTTTCTTAAACGCTTAAAAGTTTAAAAAGTCTTTGTCATATCTCCCGGAATAATCAGATTAAAATCTGTTGGGATATAGTCTTTTGAGGGAACTTTTAATTCAGGATCATCTGATTCAAAAACGGAGATCACTGCCATTTTCAGATTAGGATTTTTCTGTTTGATGTACCAATAGATTCCTCCGAATTCTTTGCTGTGATAGTTTCCGTTGTAATGAACAAATGTTTTTCCGGTTTGAAAACTTTTCAGGATAGATTCAGCCATTGTAGCATCTTTCGTTGCCTGGGCTGAAATAAAGTTCATCACTTTTGTTCCTTCAGCATGATCCCCCATCATGGCTTTCATTTCCTGATATCCCGGAGTGTCTAAAGTTACTTTGATAGGCAGCTGAGCAATGTATGTTTTCTCTTTTTCGCTTAATTTATTTAAAGATTCAAGACCTTCTTTTGCCGTTTGAGAGGCATATCTTCTTGGGATATTGGTAGCAATAAAATTCAGTTTTTTATTTTTTGCAAAATCTACCAAAGGTTTGTAGTCTGTAGTATAGTTGTTCCATAAACGGGCAGAATCTTTCAATGTTTTTGCATCAAATTTCCCGTTTAGATATTGATCTAACTGAGCCTGGTTGTCTCTCTCAAACATTTCAGCCCCCAAAATAAGCTGTCCGTTTTTTTTAGCAAACAGAGCTTCTGTGATTTTCAGCTGCAGCCAGTGATTGATAGAGCTGTTATGATTTTCACCAAAAAACACAACGTCATAATCTGCCAGTTCTTTCACCAGTTTATCTGTCTTTACCTCCTTCCCTTTTTTATCATAAAACTGATACGCTTTAAATTCCTGCGCCCTCAAAGAACAGAAACCGGCAACCAGTATCGCTATGAAAATGTTTTTCATTTTATTTTATATTTAACCCCAAATTACACAAATATTTTGGCACTCATTATACGATAGCAGCCAAACTTGCCTTTTGATTTTCGTTATTCTTTGTCCGTAAAAATCTGAAATAAAAAAGACCGCTTTGAATATTACAAACAAAACGGTCTCATTCAAATCATCTAATTATTATTTTTCTAATGCGGCTACAAGGTCCTTCCACTCCTGAAGCTCAGGAATTCCTGGTTTCCTTTTTCCAAAGAACTGAACGATAAAGTCTCCTTCACTGTTGAATACTTCGATAGCTGTTACTTCTCCGTCTTCTGTTGGTTTTTTAACAATCCACGCTTCTGCAATTTTCGTTACATCCAGGTGCAAATTGAAATCCGGATCCATTACATTGAACCACTGCTGATGCCAAAGTGTTTTCTTTACATTTCCGGTGT
>JASLCD010000229.1 GCA_030146295.1 Chryseobacterium sp. | reverse complement strand
CCTGCAGTTCTTGAAACAGCTGATGGTGATGTAATTGCAATCAGAAACTTAATGTTCATGTCTCACTCTTATGACCACAGAGTAGTAGACGGTTCTCTGGGAGGAATGATGCTGAAGCATGTTCACGACTACCTTGAAAACTGGGATCTGAACACAGAAATATAAGTAAATAAATAATCAGCAATAAGGTATTTTTTGCCGGTTTCAAATACAAACCTCCGTTTTCCGGAGGTTTTTTGTTTTCGTAAGTTAAATATCAAAAGAGTAAACAACACAAAACAACAATTGCAAATAATCAAACAAAAGGCTTTTTAATTATCAAATCATTAATAAAACAAACACAATACTACATTATCACAACTTGCTTGGAAATTAGGTTTATTAGCATTATTTTTAAACAAATAAATATTCAGTAATGGATCTGGATTACAGAAAGTATGACATGACAAAATTTTCGGACTTCACTGAGCAGGATGAAAAGCTCATTACTGAAGTGTACGATCTGCTTTCTGTAAACTATAATATTTCAGTAATTGATATTGAAGAGTCTCCTTATAAGCAATTCAGTTCGCATGGTATGTATCCCCTATTTATCCCGCAAATCTGTTACAGGGTAAAAGACGGAAATAATAAAGATTCATTCTATCTTTTTGTTGTCAGCAAGGTTGGGATTACAGCAAAAGGAGGTCGTTTAGGTCGTAAATTTGACACTACTCAACTTTGGGGATTAAAAAAACTTGAAGAAGATTTTGGGTATATTTCGATTAACAAGAAGAAATTAATGGACAAGATCGCAGGAATCTTCATTACTTCCAATATTAATTTTAAAGATCATGATTTCAAAGATCTCTGTGTTCTAGGAAATGATCAGTATAAAGTCATGAATTTTTTAACGCCAAAGCGAAAAGAAAAGATAAAAACCTTTCCAAATGAAAATTTTAATCTTGAAGTGCGAAACAATATTCTGAGCTTTGGTTTACCGGAAATACTTACGATTGAAAATAGTGAAATCATCTCAAAATTTTTAAACGAAATATAATTTCCAGAATTTTACCGTAATTTCATCCCACAAAACAGACAAATGCTGAAAATTTTAATCCTTATACGGCAATCCATCAAAAATTCCTTTGACAATATCCGGAACGAGCAGCTGAAGCACAACCTTCTTCAGGCTATTCCTTTTTGGATAGGGTCTGTTATAACAGGTTTTTTTGCTGTACTGTATGCACAGGTGTTTGCCTGGGGTGAGCATCTCATGAATTTTATCTTTGACTGGCATGCCTGGCTGATTTTCATTATTGCTCCCATAGGATTTGTACTTTCCTGGTGGCTGGTGAAAGAATTTGCTCCCAATGCAAAAGGAAGCGGCATTCCACAGGTAATGGCTGCTGTAGAACTCGCCAATCCGAAAGAACACCGCAAGATCAGAAATCTTCTGAGTATTAAAATTATCTTTTTCAAAATTCTGTCCTCTGTGATTCTGGTAATCGGAGGAGGTGCGGTAGGGCGTGAAGGACCTACAATTCAGATTGCAGGCTCTGTTTTCAGAAAAGTTAATGAATATCTTCCTGAATGGTGGCCGAAGATTTCCAAGAAAAATATGATTATGACAGGAGCTGCCGCCGGACTTGCTGCCGCCTTCAATACGCCGCTGGGAGGTATTGTTTTCGCTGTTGAAGAACTGTCAAAGACCCATATCAATTATTTCAAAACAGCTTTGTTTACTGCGGTCATTATTGCCGGCCTTACAGCACAGACACTTGCCGGATCATATTTATATCTGGGATACCCGAAGACCAATGATGTTTCTTTAATGGTGATGTTTCCTATTGTACTAGTTGCTGCCACTGCGGGTATTCTCGCCAGTCAGCTTTCTGTTGCAATGCTAAAAATCAACAGCTGGAAAAAGAATACACTGAAAAGCGATAAGGCCAATGTGATATTTCTGATTATTTGTGCTCTAATTATTGCTTCCATCGCTTACTTCATCAACAGAGAAATACTGGGCTCCGGAAAAGAAATTATGGAAAGGGTCCTTTTTACGAAAGATAAGCATGAAGACTGGTATGTTCCGATTCTGAGAATGCTTGGCCCTGCCCTATCTTTTACTTCCGGTGGTGCCGGAGGAATTTTCGCACCTGCTCTCACCGCAGGAGCAAGTATAGGCTCTGTTATTTCAGGCGCAATTCATTTGTCCCCCAACGAAACCAATGTTGTCATTCTTGCCGGAATGGTGGCTTTCCTCACAGGAATTACCAGAGCTCCGTTTACTTCGGCTATTATTGTTCTGGAAATGACAGACAGACACTCATTGATCTTCCACCTGATGCTGGCAGGCATGGTTTCTTCTATTGCCTCTATTTTGGTAAGCAGACACTCATTGTACGATGTATTGAAGGTGAATTTCCTGACAGAGCTAAGACAGAAGGATTAGTTGAGAATTGCCTGTTGCAAAGTTGATGGCTTTTTTAAAAGCATATATTGAAAATAGCTTTTAAATATAATACTAAACACTACCCGAAAACATAAACCTTTAACCCCCGAACCATCAACACTCAACTATTTCACAAATCCTCTTGCATATAAGAAATATATTTTCTAATTTTGCACCTCGAAATAATTAACAAATTCATTTAACATTATGAACAATTACGAAACTGTTTT
>JASLCD010000196.1 GCA_030146295.1 Chryseobacterium sp. | reverse complement strand
AGAGTTCTTTAGCGTGATAGCTGCAGCAGTAGGCACAACCATTAATTTGAGAAACACGCAGTTCCACCAAAGCGATCAGCTTTTCATCAACTCCGGATTTTCTGATACTATTATGCGCTCTATACAGATTTCCAATCGTTTCTTTTGCAATTTCTTTGTAATTCATAATGAAAATTTTTCTGCAAATTTGCATCAGAAACACTTCAGAACCTATATACTTACTTTTTGGTGATACACTTACCTTTTTGAAAGGGCAGGCCAAAATAAAAGGCCATCAAATATTGACAGCCTTCTTATTTTTTACTTCCTCATTTAGAAAAGCACAGTCTTTATCTTCATGTTGCCCTTTTATCTGATATTTAGCTTCCCATTCCTCCAGTAAGTATAAAATTGGTAACAGAGCCAAACCTTTTTCTGTAAGAGAATATTCTACTCTTGGAGGGAGTTCTTTAAACTCTTCACGGATCACCAGTCCATCAGTTTCCATCTCCCTCAGCTGATCAGTCAATACCTTTCTGGAAATGACATTAATGCGTACTGCCAGTTCCCCAAAACGCAACTTCCTGTCCTTAATAACAAGAACTATAATAGGCTTCCATTTGCTTCCTAAAGCGGCCATTGCCTTGCCCAGAGGGCAGCTGTATTGCATTAATTCATTCTTTTTCATAGAGAAATATTGATTTTAAATACCATATAAAACCGGAATTTCATACGTTACTTTGATGTTACTAATGTAAGTTACTGCGAAGTTACCACTATTTTTTTAATAAAAGATACAAAAGTGAACTATTATTAGTTACTTTGTGTAACAATTATAAAATATAAATTTAAATATGAGCACATCATCATTATTTAAACCGTTTCAATACAAAAATTTACAGCTTAAAAATAGAATTGTAATGGCTCCTATGACCAGATCACAATCTGACAATGGAGTTCCTACACAGAATATCGCAGACTACTATGGACGAAGAGCTGCTTCAGAAGTAGGATTGATTCTTTCTGAAGGAACAGTGATCAACAGACCTGGATCAAAGAACTTACAAAATATTCCGGATTTTTATGGAACAGAAGCTTTAAACGGCTGGAAAAATGTAATTGATACTGTACATCAGAATGGAGGTAAAATGGGACCTCAGATCTGGCATGTTGGAGATACAAGAATGTCTGAGGACTATCCTTTGGTTCCGATGGAAAAAGCTTCCACAATGACCATTGAAGATATTCAGGATACGATAGCACAGTTTGCAGCATCTGCAAAATCAGCAAAAGACCTTGGTTTCGACTGTATTGAAATTCATGGTGCACACGGATACCTTATTGATCAGTTCTTCTGGGAAGTAACCAATACAAGAACAGATGAATACGGTGGTAAAACATTAAAAGAAAGAAGCAGATTTGCTGTAGAGGTAGTAAAAGCCATCAGAGCAGCAGTAGGAGAGGACTTTACCATTATCATCCGTCTTTCACAATGGAAACAACAGGATTATAAAACAAGACTGGCATTTACACCTAATGAAATGGAAGACTGGTTATTACCATTAAAAGAAGCCGGTGTAGATATTTTCCACTGTTCACAGCGTCGTTTTTGGGAACCTGAATTTGAAGGTTCTGATTTAAACTTTGCAGGATGGGCTAAAAAAATTACCGGACAGCCAACCATCACAGTAGGATCTGTAGGCTTGAACGGAGATTTCCTTAATGCTTTTGCCGGGCAGGGAACAGAAAAAACAGATCTTACAGAACTGATCAGAAGGTTGGATAATGAAGAATTTGATCTTGTTGCTGTAGGAAGAGCTATTCTTCAGGATCATCAGTGGGTACAGAAGATCAAAGACGGAAATACCGAAGCTCTTCTGGACTTTTCAGCAGAAAGTATGGGCGTTTTATTTTAATATCAATAATGAATTGTGAATCCGCTTCGCTGTCAATTTTTTAACAGCATATTTTATTCACTTGCGAAGCAAACTTTGCTATTCATAGCTGGTATTGAATCAGCATAATTCACTTTATTTTATATTTAATTTTCACCTATTTATTAAAGAACCCGATTTCAGAATTTCTGAGATCGGGTTTTTATTTGTTTTATAAACAACTTCAAAAACTTTGAAGACCATTTTATAAGAATCTGCATCCGGTTGCAGCGGGTTCGCATGACCAATAGGCAGGAACACCATTTTCAGCTTTGTGACGGCAGGCAACTGTATCTCCTTCACATTGTGGTGCATTTCCTCCGATAATGTTCTTTAATGTTGATTTTGTTAATTTCTTTAGATTTTTCATGTTAATTAGTTTGTTGATTCATACAAATATAATATTTTTTTAAAACAAAACAATAATTTGCACTGATATGGGAAATATATTATTTCAGTAATATTGTAAAATAAACGCGCTCCCGGAATTTCCGGGAGCGCGTTTTAACAGATTTAAATATCTAAAACTGTCCTTTACAGAACAGAAATGATTTCTTTCTTATAAACCAATATTCTTCGTTGGCTTCAATTGTTTTAAGATGCTTTTCGGGATTGCATTTTTGTGAACAAGGATTGCTGTCGATTTGTATTCAACGTAAGGTCTTGTTACATAGATGTATCCGGCAAAATCATTGGTAACTCCCCATGAGTTTTTCACCATATAATACTCTTTACCCGTTTGATCTTTCGCCAAACCTACAATATGCATACCGTGGTCATCCGTTGTAGAAAGGTTGTTAAGCGCTTTCTGACGCATGTCTTCAGTGATGGTTTTATCTTTTTTAGGCTCTGTAAACAAAGTCTGCTTGTTCTCTGCAGTGATCTGATCAAGCTCCATATCCGGAACATACGCTACTCCGTTTTTGTAAGAGAAGTAAGGCTCAGAAACGTCTGTTGCCCAACCTACAGAATACCCTTTTGTTACTGCATTATCGATGATTGCCGTAAGATCTTTCATCGGAATATTCCAGTCAGAATCATGGCTCCAGTTGTCAGGAATCGGAACTACAAATTTTTGGAAATAAGGATAGTCTTTGTAAGAAGATAATTCAACATAATCTTCAGGGTTGATTCCTACCACTTCCTTAGCAAATGTTTTCGGAGTGTAGTTTTTCCCTTCATAGGTGAAATTAGCAGGCACTTTCCCTAAGTATTCATCAAGAATAGCATCCACTGAATCCATCCAGTTATCCGTAAGTTTCCCCTTTGAAGAAGCCTGAACAAGGCTGTCAAGAACCGGCTTCAGTTTCCCCTGCATTTCCTTGAAGTTGTTCGTAGTTTGTCCGGACTTTAATCCTGAATAAACATCCTGAGGAACAGCTCCATACTTCTTGTACATATTGATTACATCATGAAGTTCTCCTCCATCACCCCAGCTGATCGCGCCATTATTCAGAACGTATAATTTTGCTTTATCATGATAAGAGTTTCTTGCAGTAAAGATTTCAGCAAGATCTACAGGTTTTTTGCCCATTCTCTGCATTTCAGATTCAAGGAAAGAGTTTCCTGAGTAGCTCCAGCAGGTTCCTGATGAACCCTGGTTCTTTACAGAAGTAGCCCCAACGTCCTTTAACGTTGTGAACTGAAAATTAGCATTTTGTGATTGGTTGTTTTTTAACTTATTGATTAAGTCATCTTGGGCAAACATCATACTTCCTGCAGACAAAACAAAAAGTAATGATGCAATTTT
>JASLCD010000380.1 GCA_030146295.1 Chryseobacterium sp. | reverse complement strand
GGTGAGAACGGGCTAAAGCCCGTCCCTATTGAATTTTCTTTTTTTATTAGCCACAGAGGAGGCAGATCTTCGCAGATGATGATGCATAGAGAGCAATGCATGGGAATCTGTTTTTTCATACGCCTTTATCAATGATGATTGATGTGTACCGTATCATAAGTTTTGGCTAAAGCCGGATGAATATGTAGTATGGATGAGAACGGGCTAAAGCCCGTCCCTATTGAAGTGGGGATTCATTGTTTGAAATGGGTGTTTATTTCCTCCTTTCTAGCCCCGATAGCAACGGTTACCCCACAGCATAGAAGTGAAAAGAAACGGGCTTGATGGTAGGAAAGGGAAGGAGCGAGGAGTATGAGTGGATAGCGGGATCAGCTTCTAAGAATATAGAATACCAAGTCTGATCTGATAATACTATATTGAAGTTGGTAATTATTTTATAAAATTTCACCAATTGATGAAAAAATAGTATTTTTAAAAAAGCGTTATCCGAAAAGCTTTGATAGAGTAGGAATAATAAAAACTAAAATAACCATGAAAAATCTTGTGAAGATTTCAAGAGAGGAACTAAAAACACTTAAAGGGAACGGTGCGCCTATGTGCCCGGATGATCCACAATTCAGGATATGCTACCCTACAGGCTTTCCAAACGGTATTTGTATGACGTATTACCAATGTTGTATCAGGATCGGTTTTAGTGAAGAAGTTTGTAAGAAACGTTTTGAGTCTTAGATAATAAAAAACGGCTGTATCAGAACTGATGCAGCTATTTTATTTTAAGTTTTATGAATTTATTGTCTTTATAATGACCCTGATCAGCAAAACCTTAAATGTTTCATAAATTTTGTTTTAAATTTCACTGGTTGTGGAAAAAATGGTATTTTTAAAAAGCGTTATCCGAAAAGCTTAAATAGAGTAGGAAATATCAAAAACTAAAATATCATGAAAAATCTTGTAAAGATTTCAAGAGAGGAGTTAAAATCACTTAAAGGGAGCGGTACACCTATGTGTCCGGATGATCCACAATTCAGAATATGTTATCCCACTGGCTGGCCTAATGGAATTTGTATGACTTACTATCAGTGTTGCATGAAGCTTGGCGGTCCTATCGAATTTTGTAAAGAAGAATATGGGAAGTAGAATGTGTTCTGCTTTTAAAGTATAAATAAAAAAATCGGCTATCTCAATTCTGAAATAGCCGATTTTATTTTCTTATCTAAAAGGGATCATACCTGTATTACCCCCAAATTAAATTTCTCAGTAATAGGAGCATTATTAGCAGCTTCAATACCCATAGAAATCCATTTTCTGGTATCTGCAGGGTTGATGATGGCATCTGTCCATAATCTTGCAGCAGCATAAGTGGCTTCAGTTTGTTTCTGGTACTTTTTTGAAATTGTATCGAGAATTTCCTTGTGCTCTTCTTCCGTAATTTCTTTTCCTTGTTTCTTTAAGGTGGACTCCTGAATCTGAGCGAGTACTTTGGCAGCCTGCGCACCTCCCATTACAGCCAAATCAGCCCAAGGCCATGCAACAATTAATCTAGGATCATAAGCTTTTCCACACATTGCATAGTTACCTGCTCCGTAAGAGTTCCCCGTAATGATCGTAAATTTTGGAACTACAGAATTGGAAACAGCGTTTACCATTTTAGCTCCGTCTTTAATGATACCACCATGTTCAGATTTAGAACCTACCATAAATCCGGTAACATCTTGTAAGAAGATTAAAGGTATTTTCCTTTGGTTGCAGTTGGCAATAAATCGGGTAGCTTTATCTGCAGAATCAGAGTAGATCACCCCTCCAAACTGCATCTCTCCTTTACCACTCTTAACCAGCTTTCTCTGATTGGCTACAATACCTACAGACCAGCCATCTACTCTTGCTGTTGCACAGATAATACTTTTACCGTAATCAGCTTTATATTCTTCGTATTCGGAGTTGTCTACAATACATTTGATAATTTCGTTTGTATCATACTGCTCAGCTCTGGAAACCGGCATAATTCCGAAAATATTCTCGGGGTTTTCTTTTGGCGGGAAACTTTCTATTCTGTCAAAGCCCGCTTTTTCAGTGCTTCCGAGTGATTTCATAATGTTTTTGATTCTATTCAAAGCATCTTTATCATCTTTAGCTTTATAGTCTGTTACTCCTGAAATAGAGCAGTGAGTAGTAGCACCTCCCAGAGTTTCATTATCAATACTTTCACCGATAGCTGCCTTTACAAGATAGCTTCCGGCAAGGAAAATAGAGCCCGTTTTATCTACAATCATGGCTTCATCACTCATGATAGGGAGATAAGCTCCTCCGGCTACACAACTTCCCATAACGGCAGAGATCTGAATAATTCCCATAGAACTCATCTTCGCATTATTTCTGAAAATTCTTCCAAAATGCTCTTTATCCGGGAAAATCTCATCCTGCATTGGAAGATAAACTCCGGCAGAGTCTACAAGATAAATGATTGGAAGCTTGTTTTCCATCGCAATTTCCTGTGCTCTAAGGTTTTTCTTTCCTGTGATAGGAAACCATGCTCCGGCTTTTACAGAAGCATCATTGGCAACGATGATACATTGTCTTCCGGAAACGTAGCCTATAACCACTACAACTCCCCCGCTAGGACATCCTCCATGTTCCTTATACATTTCATATCCCGCAAATGCTCCTACCTCTATGGAATCCGAATCTTTATCGAGAAGATACTCTACTCTTTCTCTCGCTGTCATTTTTCCTTCATCACGAAGCTTTTGAAGTCTTTTCTCTCCACCTCCTTTTTTGATTTCGGTGAGTAAGCGGTTTATTTCTGATAGTTTTAATCTGTTCTGATCTTCTCGCTTATTAAATTCAATGTCCATATACTTATTTAGATTTATTTTTTTAATATTTTTCTGACTACTTTACTATGGTCTTCTAACAGTATTTCAATAACATAATAGCCTTTCGCTAAATTACTCATATTAATTTTAGTATGGCTCGTATTTATGTTTTGGAAGAATGTTTTATTTCCTGCCATTGAATAGACGGATACTTCAAGTATTTTTTTATTAAAACTTAAATTTAAATCCTCTGTAACAGGATTAGGATATATTCCGGCCTCAGCAATGTTTGATTCTGAGGTACCAAGTGTATTATCTGCAAGTTTTACGAGAAAGGCATCAAAACTTCCTCCGCCATAAGTGTTGGAATGCCCGTTAAAAGCAATCCCGGCGGTAGAACTTGTATAGCCCGCAAAATAAATATTTTTCTGAGCATCTACAGTAATTGAGTAGGGTTGGTCATTACTGGTTCCTCCGAAATAAGTTGCCCATTCTCTGTTGGTTCCGTTGAATTTAGCCACAAAAGCATCAGCATAGCCTCCATTAAATGTGTCGTCATACCCCTGGTAAGCAATTCCTGTGGTGGAGCTTGTCTGTCCTAAAAGATAAAGCTCTCCGTTGGCTCCAAAAGCAAGATCATTGCCTACATCTGCTTTTTCACCGCCATAATAAGTACTCATTAAACGGGTTCCGTCTGAACTGAATTTGGCCAGCATAACATCAATATTTCCACCATAGGTACTTTGAAAACCGTTGTAGGAAATATTATTAGGGGAATAAGTAGCACCAATCGCATAGATCTCGTTATTCCGGATTTTGATATTATTAAAGAAATCCATAGAATCTCCCCCGAAATATGTGCCCCATTGTCTGACTCCATTGGTATCAAATTTCACAAGCATTGCATCCTGGGTGTCGGAAAGAAGGGTTTTATGAGCTCCTGAAGTAGCGATGTTGTTTGTGGAATGGGTAACGCCTGCTATATAAATATTATCATTCTCATCTACTGTGCAAGCTTCTGCTTCATCAGAGCCAGTACCTCCATAATAGGTTCCCCACTGTCTTACTCCATTGCTATTGAATTTAACAAGGAATCCGTCACTGCTTCCTCCCAGGGTATTCTGATGACCGGCATTCGCGATATTGGTCGTAGAAAATGTATATCCGGATAAGTAAATATTGTTATTAGAATCCACAGCACAATGCCATCCATAGTCCATATCCGTTCCTCCATAATAAGAACTCCAGATTCTGTTCCCATTTGCATCAAATTTTGCAATAAGAGCATCCACAGATCCACCGGCAAAATAACTCTGGTGACCCTGATAGGCAATATTGGATGAAGAAGAAGTCCAGCCTGAAGCGATCAGGTTATTATTACTGTCAATAGCTGCTCCTATAAAATTTTCGTTACCACTTCCTCCGAAATAAGTAGACCATAGTCTTTGCCCAGCCGCATTGAACTTAACGATCAGTCCGTCAGTCTGCCCTCCTAAAGTATTCTGAAAGCCCCCTGAAGCCATTCCTGTAGAGGAACTTTTACCAAGTGCATAGAGGTTCCCCTGCTGATCAAGGATGGTCTTATAAAAAATATCATCGGAATTACCCCCATAATAAGTACTCCACGCAACACTTGGATCTATGATAAGTTCTTTACTTTTATCATACTCATCCACTGAGAAACTAAGAATATTTTTATTAAGCTTAAAGCTCGTGCTGATTTCTTTTGATTGTTGAAAACTAACGGGTTTTTCTTCAGTAATCTTTCCCAGTTTGGTATCTAACGAAAGATGCCCGTCCTTTGATAGGGAAATTTTTTTTGCATTGTCTACTTCCAGTTGAATCTCGGAAGGGTTACCTCCTGGTTTTACAACAAAATCATACTTGATATGGTTTTCATTGATGTAGACTATCCAGTCTATGTTTTTATAAACCTCTTTAAATGTTATTTTTTTGTATCCAAAAGTTTCCAGTTTCTTATGATCACTGTAAAAGAAAAATGGGCTTTCGTTTTTTTCTTCAGTACTTACTGAGGATAATTTATTTGAGTTTTTAAGCTGAATATCTATTCGATGATTTTTAGACTTACCATCCGTAAATTGGTAGATGATTTTATTATTCATTAAATAAATGTTCATAGATTTCTTCTTGTAGTAATATTTTACTTTATCAGCGTCTACTCCGGTAAGTTGTCCCTTATTTTCTATAAAGAGATGATGATCGGCCGCGGGTAAGGTATTGCTTTTAAAATAAGAGAAAAAGATGAAAAATAATGGTAAAATAGTTTTTTTTAAGGTGGTCATAATTCCTTGTCTATTAGTGTTTTAAATTATGAAATATTTAACAGAAAATACTTTTTTTTTATGCTATATTTTGTCTAACTTTACATCAGAGTAATGGGCATAATGTGCCTATAATACTCTAAGTTCCTAGTTTATTTTTTTAATAGTTTATTATTTGAAGGCCCTGAAAGTTCAACAAATTTTCAGGGTTTTTTTATTTTTAATTCTAAAAATATAATACTCTTAAAACAGTCTGCAAAATAATATAATCTGTACATATGCTCCAATTTAAATTACATAAAAAGCCCTGAATTGCAAAAATGATAACAAGTTATAGAATGAAGTGAAATTTTTATAAGATTTGTGAAAGCCTATTTGTAAATTTGCATCTTAAAATTAAAAGAAGGTAGGATATGCAAAAATTAGCGCTTTTCAGGTTGCATTTGATTGTTTTTTTATGGGGGTTTACAGCAATTTTGGGAAAACTGATTCACGCTAATGCGCAGATTCTTGTATTTTACAGGATGCTGTTTGCTTCAATCTTTCTCTTTGTTTTCATCAGAGTCTTTAAGAAAGAAAGTATAAAGGTTTCCAAAAAAATATTTTTTCAGCTGGCGGCAATTGGTTTTGCAATGGCGCTCCACTGGTATTGTTTTTTTTATTCTATTAAAGTTTCCAATGTTTCTATTGCACTAAGCTGTCTTTCCTTATCGACCCTTTTTGCCTCGATTCTGGAGCCTATCATTTTCAAAAGAAAGATTGATATATCTGAAGTGATTATGGGAGCGGTCATCGTTGCCTGTATACTATTAATCTTCAAAACAGAATTTCATTTTAAAGAAGGGATTATGTACGGAATCCTGTGTGCTGTATTTGGAACTATTTTTTCTGTTTTCAACGGTAAAATGTTTGGTAAAACGAGTTCCGGGAATATTATTTTTTACGAAATCTTCTGCGGTTGGTTCATTTTAATGATATTTTATTTGCTTTCAGGGCAAATTTTTCAGATGAATGAAATAAACTACAGAGATCTGGCGTTAATATGCTTGTTAGCCAGTATTTTCACCGCTTTTCCAATGCTGGAATCAGTGAAATTAATGAAGTATATATCACCTTTTACTTTAATTTTAACAGTTAATTTAGAACCTGTTTACGGAATTATATTAGCTTTTTTTATCTTTGGAGAATCGGAACATATGAGTTCTATTTTTTATGTCGCTTCATTTGTAATGATATTGGCAATTGTTATCAATGGATTCATAAAAGCAAAAAAACAAAAACAACTTAATTAAGCATCGCCTAAATATGATGAAAA
>JASLCD010000179.1 GCA_030146295.1 Chryseobacterium sp. | reverse complement strand
TTGTAGTATATGACAGATATGGAAATATGGTATTTACCGGAAATAAATTCAACAACTACAGATGGGACGGAAAACACTTTGATAAGAAACTTGGAACAGGAACATATTGGTATCATATCAACTGGACTGAATCCAACAAAGAAAAGACTCCAATAAAATACACAGGTTGGATTCTTGTTAAAAACAGAGAGTAATAATTAGTTTAAAACTATATTTAATAAGCCACGATTGTATAATCGTGGCTTATTTTGTTAATAAATAACCCATCAGAGCAACAAAACTCAAACAATCAAAAAATACTGGGGGATTGTGGTAAAAAACAAAGCGAAGTCATACCTATCTAAAATTTATAAAAAACACGATTTTTAAATCATATTTTTTTTATTCTATTTTCAAAAATTTAATACTTTTTATTACTAAATTTGTGATAAAGACTACTGCTGAATGAAAAAAATTTTATCTTTTTTATTTATGTTTTGCATTTTCACCTCTGCTTTTGCCCAATTGGACCGAGAGCATTGGTTTGCTCCGATGATAGATAGGTCGGGTTCTTCAAACCCATATCAAAAACTATACTTATCCACCAACAGAACAATTCCTTTTCCCGTAAGCATTTATAACAATAATGTTCTTATCGGGACGGTGAATATCAGTAAAAATAATCCGCAGAAATTTGATGTATTAAGGAATTATATTATTACCAAGCTGCAGACAGATCTATTCACTACCACAACCAAAGGATTATATCTTAAGGCAGAATTTCCTTTTTATGCCAATTTAAGGTTTTCAGTATTCAACCATGCGGAAATCATTACTTCCAAAGGAATTCCTTCTACGGGAAAAACATTCTACGCAGCCTCTGCTCCTATCACTGTGAGCAACGCCATCTTGAATTTCATGACCAGCGTACTGGCCACTGAAGATAACACAACTGTTACCATTACAGGATACAGCCCTACCGTTCAGTTTTCAAACGGTACCACAGGAGCCACCAATCCGACAATGACGTTCACTTTAAATAAAGGACAATCTTATATCATTGACGGAATCGGGAACATCGCAGGAAACTCTGATGGCTTCATTGGTTCAAAAATCACCTCAAATAAACCTGTCAATGTCACCAATGGAAATTTTAACGGACAATATGCCGGAAATTTCCCGTCCAGTTCAGATATTTTAATGGACCAGGCAGTACCTGTCAGCAGGCTTGGAAATGAATTTGCCCTTGTAAAAGGAAACGGACCCATTGGTGCTCATATGGAGGGGGCTATTGTCATTGCTACAGAGGACAATACCCAGATCTTTGTCAATAATGAAATACCTCCTGTTGCAACACTTAATGCCGGAAAATATTTTGTTATTCCAGATTCCAAATATATCCTTCAGGGAAACGGACATTATAATCTATATCTCAAAACATCAAAAAATGCTTACGTCTATCAGATTTTAGCAGGAGATTCGAATTCGGGAAATGAAACAGCTACCGGCGGATTCAATTTCATCCCTGCTTTGAACTGTTACCTTCCGAAACAGATCAATGAACTGGGGCTTATTAATGAAAATTTTGTTCATTCCAACGGGAACCCCGGAGGCGTTCTGAACATCCCTACCAAACTGAATCTTATTACAGAAAGAGGGGCTAGTATTACAGTAAACGGAGTTCCCCCTCCTGTGTTATCAGGACCTTACAATATGACAGGTACCAGCAACTGGGTCACTTATGGAATTCCCAATGTGACAGGTACTATTACTGTAGTTTCAACCAAGGCAATTATGGCAGGAATCACTGCTGGGAGTGATGCTGTAGGATACGGAGGTTTTTTTGCGGGCTTTCCTACACAACCGGTTATCTTACAATCCGGAGGTGGCTGTATTCCGGGGATAACTCTTACTGTGGATCCTCTTATCTATGATAGCTACCAATGGTACAGAAATGGAAATATTGTTCCAGGAGCAACTTCTTCTTCAATCACCCCTACACTATCAGGATATTATACATGTTCTGTAACAATGGGAAGCTGTGCACCTTTAGTGACTGAAAAATTTAAAGTACTGAACTGCACACAACTAACCAATGCATCATACAGTACATGTACTTCTCAAACGATAACCCCAGCATTCAGTACTTCATCTCAAACTCCTGTTCCAAATACTGTAGCCATTACAACAGCTCCTTCATTGGGTACGGCAGTTATAAATCCTACTACCGGCGTTATCACTTATACTATAACTAATCCCGGCACACCAGGGACAGATACATTCACTTATACATTCTGCGGAAATGATCCTGACTTCCCGGATTGTGAAACGGTAACCGTTACAATTAATATCCAGGCTCTTCCGGTAATGAATACAACTTTATTTGCCTGTGATATAAACGGACAGGGAACTTTTAATCTGACCACAGCAAATGTTACTAACATTTCCCCAGTTACGATTACTTATTATCCCACCCTTTTGGATGCTCAGAATGAAAATACTGCAGCAGTGATAACCAATACAACAGCCTATCCGGCAACGAATGGTACAATCGTATATGCCGTTGTCAAAAATAATATTGGCTGTAAAAATATTGCACAAATAACATTATCCCTTTTCAATAAAGCCATTGTTCTGGATAACTACAATGGTACTTTCTGTGATGATAATCTGGACGGAACAGTTACTGTTATTCTTTCCAATATCACTCCTATCGTACTTAATAACCCCAACTATTTTACCAATGTAAGATATTATGGCAACCTTGCAGATGCCAATGCGGGAAATAACAATACACTTCCTAACAACTGGAGCTATACAGCAACTACCACGATTTACATCAGAGTAGATTCTCCGGATGGATGTGCTTCTGTGATCACCCCTTTACAGTTCAGTATCGGAGCTAAACTAACATTGATCACCAAAACCGTTACAGAAAGTGTTTGTGATGATGATTTGGATGGAATAAAAAGTGTGAACCTGGCTCAGTTTATTCCTCAGTTTACTTTAGACCCCAATATTACATTCACTTTTCATGCAACTTTAGCAGATGCTCAGAACAATGTGAATATCGTTTCATCACCTGTAAATATTACAACTTCCCAGACCTATTATATTCGTTTTGAAAAAAATGGGGTCTGTCCGGAAGTAGGTACTCTTAAAATCAACATTAAGGTTCCTAAAAAATCAGATGTATTAAAAGATAAGGCTATTTGTCCGAAAACCACTACGACGTTGGATGCTGGACCTGGCTTCGAAAGATATTTATGGAGCACGGGAGCTACTACGCCTTCCATCACCAATGTTGCGCCCGGAAGCTATTGGGTGGAGCTTACCTTCAATGGCTGTGTGTACAAACAATATGTGAATGTCACAGAATTATCTCTCCCTATAATTACAACTATTGAAATTGATGGATCAACAGTAAAAGTTGGGGTGAGTGGCGGTACCCCTCCTTATGAATATTCTTTGGATGGCGTGATATGGCAGAGTTCCAACGTTTTCTACAATGTACCAAGAGGTTCACACAATGTATTTGTAAGAGATTCTAAATTATGTGAAGAAGTCAAAAAACCATTTGCTATTATCAACCTGATCAACACGATTACTCCGAACGGAGATGGTTATAATGAAGGTATAGACTATTCTGCTTTAATGGTCCATCAAAACCTTGTATTCCGGGTCTTTGACAGATATGGGGCTGAAGTCTTCAGAGGAACTCCGGAAAACAGATTTACCTGGGACGGAAGAATCGGTGGAAGATATGTCCCTACAGCAACCTACTGGTATTTTGTCACCTGGACAGAATACGGCTCAGCCCTCACTGTAAAATATTCTAGCTGGCTGCTTGTAAAGCATAGATAAAAAAGAAGCCTGAAGAAAGCACCGCTGAAAATTCGGTATTCTTTCTTCAGGCTTCTTTACTTATATACACTCTTTTTTAAGTGAATGGCAGGTTTCTAACACTCCTTAACAATTTAATCTTAAAGTTTAATATAACTTTAACCACTATTCTTCATCTAACTTAACAAAATTGCTTTATTTCTATGTAATTTTGCGCATTATATGAAGAAACTGTTCACTCTACTGCTGCTATTGGTTTTTCTGGCAAAAATTAATGCTCAAATATATTCCGGAGAGGTATTTCTGAGAGACAACTCTATTTTATATCTTAATCAGGTATATGTTACTAACCTGACCATTCAGAAAACCGTTCTTACCGACTACAATGGTAATTTTAATATCCCAGCCAATCCCGGAGATGTCATCCGGTTTACCTCTATTGTTACCGAAAGAAAAGACATTAAGCTGACCCCTCAATCAATGACACAAAAAAATCTGGTTGAGCTTAAAATTGCTTACTATGAAATCCAGGAAATCGTACTCAGCAGGTTCAAACCAACTGGAAACCTTCGGTATGATGTGAACTCCTTAAGAAAAGAAGATAAAGCGTACGCTCTTAAGAAAGTCATCGGACTTCCTGAACCGAAAGGCGATGGAACTCCACCGGAACTTCCTGTGGCCGGATTGCGGGATGGCGGACTTACCTTCAGCCTTGAAAGCATCTATGATATTCTTTCCGGTGACAGAAAAAAGAAACAGCGCTATCAGGCTTACGAAAGAATGAACAGTTCCGTTACACAGATCAAAAACTATCTGGGGAAAGATTATTTTATAAAATTCAAAATTCCTGAAAACCTGATTGATAACTTCCTTCAGTTCGTTTATAGTTCTGAAAACATCCAGGCTTATGTACTGGCCGGAAATTTTGAAGCGGTAAAAATTCCTATTGAAAAATATCTGCCGATTTATCAGAAAAGACTGAAAAGCTCACACCTCCAGGAGGTTGTAAGCAGTAATTAAAAAAGCAATTCCAAAATATACAATAATCCATGTTCTTTACATGGATTATTTTTTTTGAAATCCCTTGACACTCCGTGGTTTCACCTTCTTACACGGCATCCGATACAGATTATTCAACTTTTACAGCATATTCTTCTTTAATATTCAAAAATATGTTTAATTTTATCTCACAAACAAGTGTTTAAAATAAAAACACATGTATTTCGTTATCCAAATAAAAACTAACCCAACCAAAACGCAAATTAAGAGAGAAGCACACCATTTTTAACTTAATATTAATTAATGAAAAAAGTACTTTTACTTCTTTGCTGTATGTTTTTCTTTACTATGTCTGCTCAAAAAAAAGGGAAAGACTATAGTAATATTCTCAAAAGTAATAATATCTACGAGATCAATGCCTTTCTAAGAGATGCCCATCCTGATGACCCACGGAGATCTGTTCTGAAACCAAGGGTAATGGAAATGATGAAAGAGTACATCAAGAACGCACATCCTGCCGACCAGAAAGTAAAAGATATGCAGGAAATGCTTGCCATGCTAAAAAGAAGACCTTCCACGAAGATCACCTTTGACGAAATGAATGCGATCATCAAACAAAAACAGATTGCAAAATATAAGGCTGAGCTGGCAGCAAAACAGAATACTACCGTTTATACTCCGAGCACTGCACAGAATGCATTTGTTGTAAATGCGGCCACCAATACGGCAATTCCTAATGCGGAGGCTGAAGAATTCAATATGCTGATGGCGGTATCCCCCGTAGAGCACAAAAACAAAACTGTAAAAATCCTCAATTCTTTATTTGATAACGATCCGAATGCCAAAGAGTGCATTGTTATGATTCAAAATAAATCGGATTGCAATATCATTGTAAGAATGGAAGGTGTAGGTACCACCAAGTACCGGCTGGCAATACCTGCCCAGGGTGAAAATTCCATTGTTATAGAAAAAGGACAGTACCTTTTCTCCAGTTTGGTTTGTGGAGCGCAATATGCTTCACAAAAAACAATACAAAGACCTATTATGGTGGCTCTAGGAAGTCAGTAGCCTCACTCATAAAAGGATTATCTATCTGTCTTTTACCATCAAAAGGCAGAGATTCTCCATAAATTTTCACTATTTTTGCACTCATTTTATAATTCAATGGGCAAGAATAAATTAGCAAGATTCGCAGAAAACAAAATATTACCAAATGTAATCCAACCTACAAGAGAAGATGCCTTACAAGGTTTTGAACTTAAGGGAAAGTGGAGAGAGAATTTCTTTAAGAATGACAATCCAATTGTATTGGAATTAGGCTGTGGCAAAGGCGAATATTCTGTAGGACTCGCAAAAACATTTCCTGAAAAAAACTTTATAGGAATTGATATAAAAGGAGCAAGATTCTGGTTTGGGGCTAAAGAAGCGGTGGATAACAACATGAATAATGTTGCTTTCCTTAGAACACAAATCGAACTTGTTGACTATTTTTTTGCTGAAAATGAAGTAGACGAAATCTGGATTACATTCCCGGATCCACAAATCAAATACAAAAGAACGAAACACAGATTGACCCACCCGGACTTTTTAGAACGATATAAAAAGTTTCTGAAGCCTGGAGGTATCATTCACCTGAAAACAGATTCAGAATTCCTACATGGATACACGCTTGGGTATTTACAAGGAGCAGGGCATGAGATCATCAGTGCTCATCATGATATCTATGGAGCCCCTGAATACGATCCTAATACGGAGCATTTGAGAGATATCAAAACGTATTATGAAGAACTGTTCTCGGCTAAAGGAAAAACAATTACTTACATTAAATTCCGGATAAGCTGATGAAGTAAAAATAACAATTGATGAAAAAAAAACTTTTAACTGTTTTCTTTTTATTCTTCACATTTCTGTTCCCAAACATACTATCTGCTCAGAAAAAAGGAAGTAAAGATATCCTGAAAAGCATTGATATTAAAGAAATTGAAGAGTATATTAAGAATACCCATCCAGACGATCCAAAGAAAAGCGTGCTGAAACCTAAGCTTATTGCTTTAAAAAACGCAGAATGGACCAAAGGAGCCCGTACAGCCAAACCTATGGAAGCAAGGCCCATTATCTCTGATATTCCTGCAAGTATCATGAGAAATCCTTATTCCGATGATGCTGAAGAGTTCAGAAAACTCATCACTGAGACCTCTGCCGAGCATAAAGAAAAAACAGTAAAACTTCTGAATGCAATGTTCAATGAGGATATTACCCGCAAGGAAGCGATACTCTTATTCAGAAATAATTCGGATTGCAATATTGTACTGAGGATTGAAGGAAAAGATTACTACAACCTTGCTGTTCCCGCTCATGGAGAAAATTTTATTGTGATCAATAAAGGTTCATATATGCTCAACAGTAATATCTGCGATATGAAATACATCTCCCAAAAAGACATTAAAAAAAGTATATTTGTAACGATTGATAATCCGAGACTCCCTGACACAGAAGTAAAACCTATCCAAAAGGAAACTGAAAAGCTTAAGAAGTCTTTGAAAAAAAGAAAACCAAAAAAATAAACTGGTATGAAAAAACTATTAGTTTTTGCCGGGGTTTCAATGATCCTTGCCAGCTGTAATGTAAATTACGGAAGCTATCCCGGAAGAACCTCCTACCCTTCCTCTAACAGTAATTCAGGCAGCAGAGCCAATACAGAAAGAGAATATAGCGAACTGATAAAGACCTATAAACCGGAAACAGCCGACGTTCTTAATGACCTTCTTAACAGCGATGATCCCAAAAACCCAAAGACCTCTATTTCCGTAGAAAACAAATCTCCTTGTAATATGGTGCTTACGGTAAGCGGAAATAATTTCTTCAAAAAAATCCCTATAGGCTCCGGCAAAATAGGATATACAATGGTTCTTAAAAATCAAAACTACAGTTTATCCGGACTTATTTGCAATTCCACATATCAATCTACAAAGTTTATAACAACTTCATACTCTATAAAGCTTTCAAATTAGTATATAGCCCGCAGGATGATTCTGTGGGTTTTTTATTTTAATTAATACATTCCTTCTTAAACAGTTTCAAATAGCCTGAATAATACGATTTTGGGATTCTTCTGAATAAAACTGAATATCAGGTTAAGAAAAAGGTAGTAAGGTCTAGAAACGCTTAATAAAACAGTCATTATAATTTAAAAATTTATTTCATTGTTTCAGAATCAGTGCAAACTGTCTCAAAACGGTTCTATTACAAGTCTAAATATCACACATTCAAAATATTATTTTGTAAACGGCATACATGTTATTTATTTCCATATATTTAGGAATATATAATTGCGGAATCCGAAAAGCATAAAGAGTAGGAAAAAGACTAAAACTAAAACCATGAAAAATCTAAAAAAAGTCTCAAGATTTGAGCTAAGAACAATTAAAGGAGGATACAGAAGCTGCCTGGATGGCTGCAATATGGAAAATGGAGAGATATGCTGCGGAGGGGTATGCAGAATCGGAGTAGTAGTCCCTAGCACAGATCCAGATCTGCAGGACATGGTAGTATGTCCTAAGAAATAAGTTACTGATATAAACAACAAAAAAACGCTGGACCGAAATCCAGCGTTTTTCCTATATTAAAGAAAATCTTTAATTATTCTGCATCAAAGTCAGCATCTTTATCAGCAGATACTACTTCTCCTTCTTCTTTAGATTTTTCTTTATCAGCTTTTCTTTGAGACTGACCTTCTTTGATAGATTCAGAAACTACGCTAAGGATCATATCAATAGACTTAGAAGCATCATCGTTTCCTGGGATAACGAAGTCCACTTTTCTTGGGTCAGAGTTTGTATCAACGATACCAAAAACTGGAATACCTAGTTTCTTAGCTTCAGTTACCGCGATGTGCTCTCTTAAGATATCAACTACAAATACAGCAGAAGGAAGTCTCACCATGTCAGCGATAGAACCTAAGTTCTTCTCTAGGTTAGCTCTTTGTCTGTCAACTTGTAATCTTTCTTTTTTAGATAAAGTTTCGAACGTACCGTCTTTTTTCATTTTGTCGATAGAGTTCATCTTCTTTACAGCCTTTCTGATAGTAACGAAATTCGTTAACATACCTCCCGGCCATCTTTCTGTAATATAAGGCATATTAAGTTCAGAAGCGTGTTTTGCAACCACTTCTTTCGCTTGCTTCTTAGTAGCTACGAAAAGAACTTTTTTACCTGCAGAAGTTAATTTTTCTAAAGCGCTGCAAGCTTCATCTAATTTAACTGCTGTTTTATGTAAGTCTACAATGTGAATACCGTTTTTCTCCATAAAAATGTATGGAGCCATATTTGGATTCCACTTTCTAGTCATGTGACCGAAGTGTA
>JASLCD010000173.1 GCA_030146295.1 Chryseobacterium sp. | reverse complement strand
CTTGATTATTCTCCAGAAGACATTCTGATCACTGCAGGATCAAGACCTTTGATCTATGCCGTATACAAAACAATTGTAGACGAAGGAGATAAAGTAGTATATCCTACACCATCATGGAACAACAATCACTATGCTTACCTTACTTCAGCCAATGCGGTAGAAGTAAAAACAAAACCGGAAACCAATTTCCTTCCTACTGCTGATGATTTAAGACCTCATTTAGACGGAGCAGTTCTGTTAGCACTTTGTTCTCCATTGAACCCTACAGGAACCATGTTTACAAAAGAACAGCTTTCAGAAATCTGCGAATTGGTGATTGCTGAAAATAAAAAAAGAGGAGAAAATGAAAAGCCGTTATACTTGATGTATGACCAGATCTATTCTTGTCTTACTTTTGGAGCTGAGCATATAGATCCGGTTTCTCTTTTCCCTGAAATGAAAGATTATACGATCTATATCGATGGTATTTCAAAATGCCTTGCAGCAACCGGAGTTCGTGTCGGATGGGGATTCGGTCCTGCTCATATCCTTGATAAAATGAAAGCGCTTCTTACGCACGTTGGAGCATGGGCACCAAAACCAGAGCAGGAAGCAACCGCTAAATTCTATGAAAATTCAGAGAATGTAGATACTTTCGTTGATGATTTTAAAGCTAAACTTGAAGAAAGCTTAAAAGTTCTTCACAACGGAGTGCAGGATTTAAAAGGAAAAGGACTTTCAGTAGACAGTATTGAACCAATGGGAGCTCTTTACCTTACCATTAAGTTAGACTATATCGGAAAAACAAAACCGGACGGGGCAGTAATTGAAAACTCTTCAGATCTGGTATTCTACCTGATCAATGAAGCAGGAGTAGCTTTAGTACCATTCTCAGCCTTTGGAGAAGACAAATCTGAACCTTGGTTCCGTGCTTCTGTAGGAGGATTGGCAACAGATGAGATCAAAGTAATGCTTCCGAAACTGGAAAGTGCTTTGAATAATTTAAAGTAATCTTCACATAAAATATATGCTTCGACTTTGTCCGGCATGACACCGTTAAAAACAAAATCAGTTTAATTGTGTCATGCTGAGCAAAGTCGAAGTTTTTATTTGTGATCATGAAATTTTCACAGAAAAATCCTTTCTTGAAATAAAATATCCATGATCATTATAGCTGTGGTTTTAAGCGTTTGTATTTCAGTTTAATAGTACGATTGATCACTATTTTTAAATTCTAATTTATCAACCTCTGTTTCGACAGAAGAACTTTTCCTGTTCATCGGTATAGGAACGGAATTTTTTTTTGACCAAATATTTGAATTGAAAATACGTTTTTCAAAAAATTAAATAATCCTTAAAAATTAAGTAAACATTTTGTAGCACAGTCAACTTGGAATTACCTTTGAGGCTTTTACACACCTAAAATATAATAAAGTCGAAAATTACACGATGAGAAAACTGAGATTTCTACTCTTACCAGTTTCAATATTGGTATGCTCTCAAGAGGTGGATAGTCTGAAGGTAAACGAGTTACCGAAGGAGACTGATCTGCCGAAAGTACAAACGTACACCCTAAAAGACGGTTCGATAAGAACCTATCCAAAACCCAAGTTATTGGATTTTGTTACCAAATTACCCAGAAACTTTATCAATACAAATAAAGATTTTGTAGCCAAAGACCATGCTTATTATCTGGGCGGCGCCATTGCCAGCACCCTGATTCTTTTGCCATTTGACCAGAAACTGATTGACAATTCAAGAGAATTGGGAGAAAGATGGGGAATGGATAAGGATAATAATTACCACAAAATAGGCGGTGTCTTTAAAATCCCTAAAGATATTGGCTCCACCTTATATCTGACTGGGAATGGTTCCACACTGGTCTTGCTGGGAATTGGTTTTGGAACATATGGCTTGATCAAAAATGACTACAGAGCACAGGCTACAGCCAGTGGTTTGATGGAAAGTTTAATCCTTTCAGGAGTTTTCACTCAGACCATTAAAAGAATTACCGGAAGAGAAAGCCCTTTTATTGCAGAGATAAACGGAAATAAAGGAGGTGCATGGAATCCTTTTCCAAGTTTTTCAGAATTTGGGAAGAATACCTCGAATTATGATGCAATGCCATCCGGACACTTAACGACATTTATGGCTGGTATTACAGTGATTGCAGATAATTACCCCGATGCGGTATGGATAAAACCAGTAGGATATACCTTAGCGGGAGCTTTATGTTTTCAAATGATGCAAAGTAAAGTTCACTGGGCTTCAGATTATCCGTTAGCCTTATTAATGGGGTATTTTATAGGAAAAACAATCTCAAAAAGCCGATATACTTCATCAGAAGGTACCATCGGAAAAACAAAATATAATCTCAACTTTACGGCATCCCGCCAATGGGAATATAATATGGTAGGTGTAAAACTCTCTTTTTAAGCTGTTGAAATCTCTGTTTTGTAGAGTAAATAAGATACTTTTCACTACATTTGATCTCAATATAAAAGGAGTATTCCCGCTTTTGCAAATGCTGGGATGAAACCTGCTGAATTAAAGAGAATTATTTAATATTTTTACTGAATGAAAATAATAGCTGTTATTCCCGCACGTTACGAAGCAAGCCGTTTTCCGGGGAAACTCATGCAGATTTTAGGAGAAAAAACCGTTATCACCACTACTTATCAGAATGTAGTGGAAACCGGACTGTTTGATGAGGTATTTGTCGCAACAGACTCTGAAATTATTTTTGATGAAATCGTAAGAAACGGAGGAAAAGCTGTAATGACAGGGCAGCACGAGACCGGAAGCGATCGTATTGCAGAAGCTGTACAGAATATCGATTGCGATATCGTGATCAATGTGCAGGGAGATGAACCTTTCCTTAAGCTGGAACCCCTAAAGCAGCTGATTGAAGTATTTAAACATGATGATCAGCAGGAAATTTCCCTGGCATCTTTGAAAATACAGCTGCATGAAAAAGAAGAAGTTGAAAACCCGAATAATGTAAAAGTTATTACGGATAATAATAATTTTGCTTTGTACTTCAGCCGCTCCGTCATTCCTTTTCATAGGGAAGTTTCTTATGATATAAGCTATTTTAAACATATTGGGGTATATGCTTTCAGGAAAGAAGCGCTACTGCAGTTTTCAAAACTGGAAATGAAGCCACTGGAAATATCCGAAAAAATTGAATGCATCCGCTATCTTGAATATGGAATGAAGATCAAAATGATTGAAACCAATTTCGTTGGAGTAGGCATTGATACACCGGAAGATCTTGAAAAAGCCAGAAAGTTGATTTAAAAACTAGCGGAGGTAAAAAAGAGATTCGCTCTTCCGCCTTTTTGCAATTTAATATAAATCCCCCTATATTTGAATTTATAAATAAAATTAATGAAGAAGTTACTATTAGTATTCGGACTGATATTTTCGCATATGACATTTGCGCAGACCGCAAAGGAAATTATAGACAAAAACATTGAATTATCCGGAGGGTTAACCAATTGGAAATTGTTGAATTCGGTATTGCTTCAGGGAAAAGTAGTATTGGGAATCAAAGATGAGTATCCGATAAAAATTTATCAGCAGCGTCCTAATCTTACCAAAACATTGATTACTACAGGAGGAAAAGAAACGGCAATTGAAGGATTTGACGGTACAAAAGGATACGCAATGAACTATGCGGCCAACAAACTTCAGGAATATCCTGAATATGTACCGGAAAGCTTTGATAATGACTTCATTGATTGGGAGAATAAAGGCTTTGATGCCAAGTATCTTGGAAAAGAAAAGGTAGGAGAGATCTACTGTCATAAAGTGGAACTTACCAAAAATGTGAATAAGAATATGTATTATTTTGATACAAAAACTTATATGCTTCTAAAGGAAGTGAAAAAAGACGAAACGCTGATATACTCTGACTATAAAAAAGTAGGAAATATTACGATGCCTTTCAGAATTGAATCTTCCAGTACCAAAAAAGACGGAGATTATGTGATGTTATTAAACAGAGTAGACATCAACAAAGTTTTTCCGGCTAACATTTTTAAGTTTTAATTCAACTGCAGCTCCGCTGCATAAAATGATAAAAAATGAAAAATATTTTTTTACTGCTGCTTTCCTGTATTACATTCCTGCAAAGCTGCACCAATCAAAAGAGTGAAATTTCTAAAGCCAAAACCACTGAACTTATGGGAAAAACAATATATGACTTCAAAGTAGAAAGTCTGGACGGTAAAGAAATCAATTTTGCTGATTTCAAAGGAAAGAAAATCCTGATTGTCAATACTGCTTCAGAATGTGGATTTACCCCTCAGTATGCAGATCTTGAGAAGGTATACGAGCAATACAAAGATAAACTGGTAGTAGTAGGTTTCCCTGCCAATAATTTTGGAGGACAGGAACCAGGAACCAATACCGAAATTGGCGCTTTCTGCCAGAAAAACTACGGGGTGACATTCCCTCTGGCTGCTAAAGTCTCTGTGAAAGGAGATGATACAGCTCCGATCTTCAAGTATTTAACAGAACAGGAATTAAACGGAGTAAAGAATACAACTATCCTTTGGAACTTTACCAAGTTCCTGGTGGACGAAAACGGAAAACTGATTGATTCTTTTGTAAGTACTACAAAACCTACTGATGAGGCTATTACAAAATATCTGAAATAATAAGTTATTGCATGGATTTTTTGGATCGGTTTGAAGCTTGTATCACTAGCGGGGCAATTGGAGATGCGTGGGGAAGCAGCTATGAAAATGAAGCAGAGACCGATGATTCACATATTTATTATTTAGGAAAAAAGAGTATAAAGCGAAGAATCTGGAGTATTACGGATGATACACAAATGACTTTGGCAACTTGCGAAGTTTTGGCTGAAGGCAGCTTTACTCCTGAAAGTCTTATCAATAAATTTACAGAATATTACAGAAGCCGAAAATTAACAGGAATTGGGGCTTCTACACTTAAGGCAATTTTAGATACTGAAGCTGGTATTCATTGGAGTCAGGCTGGACGGATTGGAGAATTTGCCGCAGGAAACGGAGGAGCGATGAGAATTGCTCCTTTTGCTTTTTTCTCAGATATGACAAGACAAGATATCCACGAAGCATGTAAGGTAACACACAGAAATGATGAAGCCTTTTCCGGAGCTTTGGCTGTTTTTCTTTCTATAAAAGCAATCTTAAATTCTGACTGGAATGGAAACAATAATCTTTTTGATATTATCATTCCTCAAATTCCTGATACCAATCTAAAAGACAGATTAATCGAAATTAATTCAACAGGAAATAATTCTTCAATTTCAGAAATATCAAAATTTGGCAATAATGGCTATGTTGTTAATTCAATCCCTTTTGCAATATACTGCTCAACCAAAATTATTGATTTAGGTCTGGAAGAAATGTTTAAACAAATTATCAGTTCGGGAGGAGATACGGATACCAACGCTTCAATTGCCGGACAAATTGCGGGAACATTAATCGGAACTGGAAATATTCCTCATGAATTAATTTTGAAACTTAAAAATTTACCGGATTACCCGTGGATCAAGCAGGTTATTGCTGCAACAAAACAGAAAATCAGTTAAAATATTATCCGTTGCTTTTTTCCGCAAAACAAAAGATATTCCCAAGCTTTATACTGGAGTATCCATTACTTTTTATCTTTGAGGAATTAATCATTGCCTTTGCCAGAATATGGGTTGGCAGAGGTTTTTGGCTTTCCAGAAGGCCCAGTTTATTGGCGAATTTTATAATTCTGCTGCCCAGTACTTCTCCGGTTCGCTCAGAATTTTTTCGTTCAAGCATTCCCGGTTTAAAAATAGTGATCTTGTTGAAATGCAGTTGCTTTACAGCTTCTTCCAGTTCACCTTTCATTTTAGAATAGAAAATCTTTGATTGTGGATTTGCTCCATAAGCTGAAACCAGAATATAATCTTCCACATCATTTTCTTTGGCCGCTTTTGCAAACTCATACTGATAATCAAAATCTACTTTTTTCTGAGCTTCCTTGCTTCCGGCATCCTTTAAAGTAGTACCCAGGCATGAAAAAGCAACGTCTCCCTTCACCATACCTTTCCATTCGGCTGGATTTTCAAAATTCACAACATGAACTTTAAGCTTTTCATCCTGAATATCGACAGGTTTTCTAACGAAAATATTCACTTCATCAAATTCTTTATCATTCAGTAACTGATTTACCAGATCTTTTCCCGTGGCGCCTGTAGCACCTATTACTAAAGCTTTCATAATAATTGTGATTTTGCGAGATTATTTCTTTCTTAAATTTACTAAATTTGAATCAAACATTAAAGAATTATATCATTTAATCATTACGAATTACTGATCACTCATTACTCATATTGAATATGGATGCCAACGAAATTTTAGACTATTGTCTTGCAAAAAAAGGAGTTACGGAAAGTTTTCCGTTTGATAACGAAACACTTGTACTCAAAGTAGATACTAAAATGTTTTTACTGATGGGGCTAGAAAGACAGCCTTTATCATTCAATGTAAAAACAGATCCCGAGTGGAGTGCAGAACTTCGTGAGCAACATCCTCAGATTACCGGAGCTTATCATATGAACAAAACCCATTGGAATTCTGTATTACCGGATGGATTGAAAAGAGATTTGATCTTTAAACTTATTGACCACTCCTACGATCTCGTTTTTAAATCTCTGACTAAAAAGGCTCAAAATGAGGTGAATAATTCTTTATAAAACACAAAGAAAGATTGGGGTACGGAATTTGTTATCTATTGTCAGTGAAATATGTATTTAACATTTTTAAAATAAAGAACAAATGAGAAAGCACCTTTTATTATTTGCGGCAGCGGGCACATTAATGCTGTCAAGCTGCACCAAGACAGAGAAGAAAAGTACAGCTGAAAATCCGGCTCCTGCAGCTTCAGCATCTGAAACTTCTTCCGAAGCTCTTAAGCTGGAGTTTTCAGGGACGGAAAGTTTTACGATTAAAAACCCAAAACTTAAAGTAAGTTTATACGGAATGGATGAAAGACTGGCCGATGCTCCTGCTACTTTAATTACAGAAAAAGAATTTGAGCAGAAATCTGTACCCTTCACCATAGATCTTCCGGTACCCAAAGATGCTGAAAGCAAAATCAATCCAAAACCTGCAGGCCCTGCAAAATACTATGTAACAATAAGCTGGGATTCTGATGGCAACGGAAAAGCAGATGAAAAAGGAGATATCTTTATTGATTATGACAAACAGTTCCCGAATGTGAAACTGAATAATGAAACCCAGAAAATCTACTTAAAAGTATTAAAATAAACAAAAAGGCTATTCATCACTGAATAGCCTTTTTTGCAAATAGATCTTTGTATCCTAACGCTTTCTTTTCGATCAGATGCCAGGAAATATATCCCAGCAGCAATGATAATGGTAAGGATAATATCAGTAAAGGAACAGTGTCCAGCTTATAAAAATATACCAGCGTCTGCTGTATAGGGAAAGAATAAATATAGATCCCATAAGATGTATCACCAATAACGTCTCCAACCTTATTGAGATATTGGGTGGACCTTTTACCAATAAGAATTACAAGCAATGGCAGGGTAATATAGCAGGTGTAGTGCGAAATATTCAAATATACACTTACAACAAGAAGAACAAAGGAAGAGATAATAAGCATGTTCTCTGTCTTTTTACCGGTATTGAGGTAAGTGAGTACCATTCCTCCTGCAAAAAAGCACATCAGATTATAAAAATGATTACTCCCCAGTGCCATTTTCAGAAACAACCCGTAAAGAAAATAAGGATGGAAAATACTTAAGACGTAACTTGATATAAATAAAAGAATGACTACTGTCTTCACAAAAAGAGCTTTCTTCCTGATAAAGAACAGCAGTGATACCATGACATACATACTGAATTCATAACATATAGTCCATAAACTTCCATTGATACTATGTTTATAAGGATTGCTTTCAAAAACCCCGTCAATACCTTTCTGACGGAAGAATAAAGTAATATTTTGCGGAATATAAGTATATACGGATTTGTTCTGCAAATACGGAACTGAACTTTCATACACAGCGGGTGCCAGCAGAACAGTAAGAAAAAGGACTACCAATAGTGCCGGAAAAAGCCTTAAAAGCCGTTTCCAGTAAAAATCAGGAAGACCTTTGCAGCGCAGCAGACTTTTGAAAATTAAATATCCGGAGATAATGAAAAAACCATGGACTCCCAGATAAGAGAATTCCATCTGACCGCTGGTAAGCTGTGATAAAGGATCGCCCTGAGTGGCTCCGGACAGAGCATAGGAGTGGGTAATGACAACAAGACTCGCAAAAAGAAGCCTTAGAAAATCAAAATTGTTACTCCTTGAAATCATATTCCTGTGTTATTTTTTTATCCTCATCCAGTCTTTCAATCAACTTGTCAAGACCTTCAAATTTGATTTCGTCATGAAGAAAATCCCTGAAACTTACCGTAATCTTTTCATCATAAATATCATCATCAAAATCAAGGATATAAACTTCCACAGTGAGTTTCTCTCCGTTTACTGTAGGGTTGGTTCCAATACTCAGCATACCTTTATACAGGTTGCCTTTCACGAATACTTCTACAATATAAGCTCCTTTTTTAGGCAGAAGCTTGATGGATTCTGTATCAATATTAGCTGTCGGATACCCGATCGTTCTCCCTATTTTCTTTCCGTGAACCACTGTTCCGGAAACAGAGTAGGAGTAGCCCAGCATTTCGTTGGCTTCTTGAATATTTCCTGCTAAAAGGGCATTACGTACCTTTGTAGAACTGATATTATTTTCGTGAATATTGATGGCTTCCATTTGCTCAACTTCAAAATCAAGCTCTTTTGACAGTTTTTGAAGAAGCTCAAAATTTCCACTTTTGTTTTTCCCGAAAGAATGGTCGTATCCTATAATAAGGTATTTTACATTGAGCTTATCAATCAAAATCTGACGTACAAATTCTTCTCCGGTCAGATTTCTAAATTCTTCATCAAACTCCTTCAGGAACAAATTATCAACACCATATTTCTCAACCAGTTGTTTCTTTTCTTCTAATGTATTCAGAAGTTTTAAATCTTCATTAGGATTAAAAACGAACCTTGGATGAGGCCAGAAAGTAAGGATTGCAGTTTCCAGATTGTTCTCTGTACCTACTTTAGTCAGTTCATCAATAATACTCTTGTGCCCGAGATGCACCCCGTCAAACATGCCCAAAGACAATGCTAAAGGCTTCTGTGAGGAGTAATCTGTAAAATTCTTGAAAACTTTCAAAACGGAAAAATTTTGATTGCAAATATAAAGCCTTTATTTTTAATGTAACGGAGGGAATCTGAAAATTTGAAAATGAAAAATTTTGAAAAAGTCCTTCATTATATTGTACTATAATAATGACAAATTGCTGATTTGTAAATTTGCTTTTAAATATAAGGATAAATATTGAATTTTACACATTAAATCATAAACACACCCCTCTCTTCAAAAGCATGATAAAAATCTTTTTTTTACCAATTGCGGGTTTATGAAGAATCACTATATTTGCACCAAGAAAAAATTTAGCAATGGCAAACCAAATTAAAGGTAAAATTTCTCAAATTATTGGTCCGGTAATCGACGTTGTCTTCACAGATGTGGAAGCTGTTCCAGCAATCTATGACGCGTTAGAAATTACAAAAGAAAACGGTGAAAAAGTAGTTTTAGAGGTAGAACAACATATTGGCGAAGATACAGTAAGATGTATCGCAATGGACGCTACTGACGGTCTTAAAAGAGGGCAGGATGTAATTGGATTCGGAAATCCTATTATGATGCCAATCGGAGAGGCAGTAAACGGAAGACTATTCAACGTTGTTGGTGATGCTATCGACGGACTTCAAGATATTTCTAAGGATGGTGGTCTACCAATTCACAGACCAGCTCCAAAATTTGATCAACTTTCAACTTCTGC
>JASLCD010000146.1 GCA_030146295.1 Chryseobacterium sp. | reverse complement strand
TAATGAAATACGTTCTACTTACACTTATTTCAGCAATGCTGCTGTCGGTTTCATGGCCAACTTATGGAGTTCCGTTTTTTATATTTTTTGCCCTTGTCCCTCTTCTGATGATGGAACATGGAATTTCAAAATTTTCAGACTATAAAAGAAAAAGCTGGATAATTTTCGGATTGTCTTATCTATGTTTTGTAATCTGGAATGTAGTGACAACAGGATGGCTGTATGGCTCCAAGAATCCTGACGGAAGCCATTCTCTGATGGCGGTTATATTCCCGGTACTGGTAAATTCTCTTTTATATTCTTTAGTATTCCAATGTTACCACTGGTACAAAAATGCTCAGGGAACTTATTGGGGATTGGGATTTCTGATTGCAATCTGGATGAGTTTTGAAAAATTTCATTTGGGATGGGAGCTGACTTGGCCATGGCTGAATCTGGGGAATGTATTTGCCGACTATCCAAAACTGATCCAGTGGTATGACACTTTAGGAGCTACCGGAGGAAGTTTCTGGATCCTTTTGACCAATGTTCTTATCTTCTATACAATAAGAACATGGGAAGCGGGAAGAAAGAGAAAAGATTTGATTAAAAATTCTGCAATCGTTGGGGCTTTAATTATCCTTCCAATGATTATTTCGGTGATCAAATACAATAATTTTGATGAAAAACCAACCGGACAGGTAAGCGTTCTGATGCTGCAGCCTGATCTTGACCCTTATGCTGAAAAATATTCGAAAGACAGCCTGACTATTGAGCAAGATCTACTAGAGCTTGCTGCAAAAAACTCAACTGGTAAAATTGATTATTATATTGCTCCGGAAACAGCTCTTCCCGGCAGAGGATCTATTTCTGAAACAGCTTTTGAAAAGAGCTTGCTTTTAAACAATATCAAAGGATTTTTATCCAATCACCCGGGATCTGTTTTTGCGACAGGAATTTCCTCACACCGCTTTTTTTACAATCCCGCCAATCTGCCTAAAGAAGCTTACCAGATCAATGGTGGTGTTTGGGTGAGCAGTTATAATACAGCCATTCAATTGGTTCCTAATCAAAAAGTACAGGCTTACCACAAAGGAAAACTCGTACCGGGTGTTGAAATATTTCCTTATATGAATGTTTTAAAACCGCTTTTAGGGGATGCTATGATCAACCTGGGAGGTACTGTAGCCTCTTTGGGAACAGATAAAGAAAGAGTTGCTTTTTCAAACCCTTACAACAAAGGGAAACTGGCACCTATCATCTGCTATGAAAGTATTTATGGTGAGTTTGTAACAGACTATGTAAAAAAGGGAGCCAATTTCTTAGCCATTATGACCAATGATTCCTGGTGGGGCGTTACAGAAGGACACAAGCAGCTTTTATCTTATGCTAAACTTAGAGCTATTGAAACCAGAAGAGAAATTGCCCGCGCTGCGAACAGTGGAATTTCCGCCCACATCAATGCTAAAGGCGAGATTACTGCCGATACTTTCTATGGAGACAAAACGGCTTTATTTGCAAAAGTGAACCTGTATGATACAATGACATTTTATGCAAGAGCCGGTGATCTTCTGTCAAGGTTTTCCATATTTGCACTGGGCTTTTTATTGTTTTACTATCTGATTGAATGGTTCAAAAAGAAGACAAAAAAAGCGTAATTAGTAAGCAATCACTTCACAAATTTTCGCACGAATAATACAATCTGCGACATTTAAAAATATTTTGAGCAAAAAAAAGAGAAAAGCCAGCTGGACGTCTGGCTTTTCTCATTGATAGAAGATAGAATTGATTCAATTATTTAATCGTAAGCTTCCTTGTGGTTATTTCGTTTTTTATCTTCAGTTTTAATAGATACACACCTTTAGGCAAATGGGAAACATCAATAGACTGATCTCCATTCATACTGATACTCAGTTTTTTCCCATCCATTGAATACATTTCAGCTTCTGAGACCTTTTCTCCTTTTATATAGACCTTATCTGATACCGGATTCGGATAGATAACAACCTTTTTCTCAGACTTGATTTCTGCTGTTCCCAGTACACTTTGTGTAGAAGCATCAGAATACACTTTTGAAGCATCAATAGATTTCACACTCCAGTATACATTCTGAATAGCCGGATCAAGCTCCAGAAACCACGAGGGGGTCGTCACAACATATTTAGCAATATCATGAGCTCCCTGTGCAGATCCTACCGTAATTTCATAGCGTAACGCATTCACAGGAGTTTTATCGTCCGAAGCTCCGCTCCATGAAAAATTGAACCGATTGCCATTCTTCGTCAGATTCAGCTGAGTTGGCGCTGTAGGTTTTGCATTGGCCGCAGTAGAATTATTCTTAAATACTTTAGTCAGTGAAGGCAGATCAGAAGCAGCCCAGTCAAATCCACCCAACAGGATATCCAAATGATGATCGTTATTAAAATCAAACAGCTGCACCAGGCCCGGGCCTCCCAGCTCAGTTATACCTGTTAATGTTCCTTCATTAAATGTATTATTGGAAACATCATAGAGATACGTTTTCACAACGGCGTTATAATTTTCATTCCCTGAAATAATGAAGTCATAATAGCCGTCATTATTAAGGTCACCAACACTTAATGCAACATCAGAAATATCATTTACAGGCACCACCTGAGGAGTCAGTATTCCTGTACCGTCATTCATTAAAACAGCAAAATACCCATCATCATTTCCGTCTCTCCCGATTATAACAATATCCTGAAAACCATCTGCATTGAAGTCTGCAAAATCTATTTTCCCAACAGCCACAGGCGCGAGATCCTGTGTAGGAACCAGAACTCCTGCCTGATTCATATATACTTTAGAAACAGCAGCACCATTGATGTCTGACCCGATAATCACAAGATCCAGAAGGTTATCATTATTCAGGTCTACTACTTTAAAGCTTCCGCTTTGAGTTCCATCAACCCAATTTCCCGTCATATCAAAACCATTACCTGTATTCTTATAATAATCCAAGGTATTTCCGAAACCTCCTCCATGGGCATATTGAGTACCATTGATAGCATAATCCGGTTTTCCGTCATGATTAAAATCAAAGACCTCTATGGATCCATAAATTTTCCCGGGAAGTTCTGCCTCTTTTACAAAACCTGATCCCGTATTTCTGAATCGGTATTGCTTATAATTGACAACATCCATATAGCTGAGCCCTGTGGAAATAATATCCATCAACCCGTCATTATTATAATCAATACATTTAATATCCCCAAGATGAGTCACATCAGCTCCCAGTCCTGCGAATGGCAATAATGTCGTTCCATTGTTCTGATATACTTCATTATAAGTACTGTCCACATTGCCATCACCATCAGCATCTATCGCACCATTCAGCACGATATCCAGTGTACCATTGTTGTCTATATCCGCAATATCTGCTGCAGAATAATAAAAATTATTCATGCCCGTCTGTACTTCAGTAAAATTCTGAGCCATCAGACTGGCAGGCAACATAGACCATAAAATATAAATCCTCTTCATATCTATTTTTATTTAGATTAATTAAAAACAAAGATAGAATATTAAATTCTCCGCTTAAAAAAAAGCCTGTATGAAATATATCAGCACTGATTATCTGCTGTATCCCAAGGATTCTACTATTTTAAAAATTCATGATTATTAATCAGCCACTTATTTGCAAATATTTTCTAAAAGATTTGTCTATCTAAAAAATTCTTCGTTATTTTGCACTCTCAAATATTATACAAATAAGAACATCGAGATATGTCAAGAATTTGCCAAATAACAGGAAAGCGTGCAATGGTTGGTAACAACGTTTCTCACGCTAATAACAAAACGAAGCGTCGTTTTGAAATTAACTTATTAGAGAAGAAGTTTTACCTTCCAGAGCAAGATAAGCACGTTACACTGAAAGTATCAGCTCATGGATTGAGAGTGATTAACAAGATTGGAATCGAGGAAGCTATTGAAAGAGCTACTAGAAACGGATTGATTAAAAAGAATTAATAAATCATGGCAAAAAAAGGAAACAGAGTTCAAGTAATCCTTGAATGTACAGAGCACAAAGAAAGCGGTATGCCAGGAATGTCTAGATACATTTCTACAAAAAATAAAAAGAACACTACAGAGAGATTGGAATTGAAAAAATACAATCCTGTTCTTAAGAGATCTACCCTTCACAAAGAAATTAAGTAATTTATAAATAATAACTTACCATGGCAAAGAAAGTAGTAGCAACCCTACAAAGCGGTCAGTCTAAGAAAATGACGAAAGTGGTGAAAATGGTTAAGTCTTCTAAATCAGGAGCTTACGTTTTCGAAGAAAAAGTAATGAATGCTGACGAAGTAGACGGTTATTTGAAAAAATAATCAGTACTTTGTTTACAATATAAAAAACTACTCATATTTTGGGTAGTTTTTTTGTTATCTTTGTGCACCAGATTATTAATCAGTAAAGTATGAAAAAGATACTTGTTCTGGCCTGCACAGCAACTTTTCTATTTTCATTCAGTCAGAAAACAATGAACCCTGTAGAATATAAAAGTTCGCCAAAAGTTTTCAACATCAAAGGACTGTCACAGTCAGTAAGTATTGACTGCGGGAGTTCCAAAATGATTTTATTATCTGGACAGGTACCTCTGGATCCGGAAGGTAACCTTGTGGGAAATACTATAGAGGAGCAGACTCAGCAGGTTTTCAAAAATATAGAAAACATCCTGAAAGAATATGGTGGAACAGGAAAAGACATCATTAAACTGGGAATATTTACCACAGACATCAAAAAAATATCTGATTTCAGAAAAGTCAGGGATTTGTATGTCAACCCTCAGAACCCTCCTGTAAGCAGCCTTGTGGAAGTAAGCAGGCTTTTCAGAGATGATGTGCTTATAGAAGTAGAAGCCACAGCAGTGATTAAAAATAAATAAGAATAAACTAAAACTATGAGTTGGTTTAAAAATATTTTCAAAAAAGAAGAAAAAGAAACCTTAGACAAAGGGTTGGAAAAATCCAGCCAGGGGTTCTTTGAAAAAATGACGAAAGCCGTAGTAGGCAAAAGCAAAGTAGATGATGAAGTACTGGATGATCTGGAGGAAGTACTGATTGCATCCGACGTAGGCGCCTCTACCACCATCAAAATCATAGGAAGAATTGAAGAACGTGTTGCCAGAGACAAATATGTAAGCGTCAACGAACTGGATAAAATTCTTCGTGATGAAATTTCAGGACTACTGCTTGAAAATCCTCATGCCGGTACAGGAAATATCGACACTTCCAAAAAACCTTATGTTATTATGGTTGTAGGAGTAAATGGAGTGGGAAAAACAACGACTATAGGAAAGCTGGCTCACCAGTTCAAATCAGAGGGCAAAAAAGTAGTTCTTGGAGCTGCTGATACCTTCAGAGCCGCTGCCGTAGATCAACTTGTGATCTGGAGTGAAAGAGTGGGTGTTCCAATTGTAAAACAGGAAATGGGATCTGATCCTGCTTCTGTAGCATTTGATACCGTACAAAGTGCTGTAGCACAAAATGCAGATGTTGTCATCATTGATACCGCAGGAAGACTTCACAACAAGATCAACCTGATGAACGAACTTTCCAAAATTAAAAGAGTAATGCAGAAGGTAATTCCCGATGCACCTCATGAGATCCTGCTGGTTCTGGACGGTTCTACAGGACAGAATGCTTTTGAACAGGCCAAACAGTTTACGGCAGCAACGGAAGTAAATGCGTTAGCGGTCACAAAACTAGACGGAACGGCAAAAGGAGGGGTTGTAATCGGTATCTCTGATCAGTTCCAAATTCCGGTTAAATATATTGGTGTAGGTGAAAAAATGCACGATTTACAACTTTTTAATGGTACGGAATTTGTAGATTCATTTTTCAAGAAAAGATGATTTATATCATGTTTTCCCTTATATTAGCAAACAAATCAATTATAAATATTAACAATTAAAAAATTTGCAACTATGGGAATATTAACATGGATCTTATTCGGTCTTATTGCAGGTGCAATCGCTAAAATGATCATGCCCGGAACTCAGGGAGGAGGATGGCTAATCACCATTATCCTGGGGATTTTGGGAGCATTTGTAGGAGGAGCTATAGGAGTTTACATTCTACACTGGGGAGATGTCTCTTCATTCTGGAATCCAAGAAGCTGGATTCTTTCCATCGGAGGAGCTTTAATTATCCTTTGGATTTATGGGATGGCTACCAAGAAAAGCTGATACTAACATTTATAAAAAAATAAAATCCCGGATCTGAAATTTCAGATCCGGGATTTTTGTATACAATATAAATTTAGTTAGTTGTTGATTCTGATCTGGTATGGCATTTCCATTTTCACCTCAGACTGTAGTTTTTTGTCTGTAATCTGCTGTAGAATCTCATAGTTGGATTTACCAATCTTGTTCTTAATGATTCTGGCAGAAACGTCCTCTTCATTCAGGTCCTTAAAGATTTGCTCAAACGGTGACATTCTTTTAGGGAAAGCATCTATCTGGTAAGTCTTCAATCCTGCTTTTTGTGCTGCAAATTTCACTGCATCATTCAATGTACCAAGTTCATCTACTAAACCGATCTCTTTGGCGCGAACTCCGCTCCACACTCTACCTCCTCCAACATTATCGATCTGTTCAAAGGTTTTCTTTCTGTTCTGAGTCACAAAATGTACAAATCTTTTATAAGTACCTTCTACACTTCTCGTCATCATATTTACCCCATAAGGAGTCACTCCGTTTAACCCTGAATAATACATAGAATTGGCATTTGTAGAAACAATATCCGCACGAATTCCATTTTTATTCGCAATATCTTTATAATAAGGCATTACTCCGAATACTCCGATAGAACCGGTAAGTGTATTAGGCTCAGAATAAATTTTATCTGCTGCCATGGCTACGTAATACCCTCCTGAAGCCGCATAATCTCCGAAAGAAACCACTAATGGCTTTTTCTTTTTCAGCTGCTGCAGTTCAAATAAAATTTCATCTGAAGCATTGGCACTTCCTCCCGGAGAGTTGATTCTGAAAACTACAGCCTTCACTTTATCATCCTCCTGAAGTTTTTTGATATATTTCACATATTTATCAGAATGGATATCATTATATTCATCTCCGTTGTTGATAGATCCTGAAGCATAAAGTATGGCGATCTTTTCACCGGATTGATCTTCACCGGCATAAGAACTGATATAGCTTGTCAGAGAAATCTTATTCAGTTTCTCTTTTTCACCTACATTCAGTTTTGCCTTAAGAAGGTCTTCATATTCTGATTTCTGAATAAGCTTATCTGCAAGTCTGTATTTCAACCCCTGTTCCGGAATCATCCCGTATAAGCTGTCAACAATTGTCCTGAACTGAGTCGTATCAATTTTCCTTGAAGCAGCCATTTTGTTGGATGTATTTTTCCAAAGGTCATTCAAAAGAGTACTTAGCTGTTCTTTATTTTCCGGAGAAATATCATTTCTTAAAAAAGGTTCCACCGCAGATTTGAATTTACCGTGGCGGATCACTTCAATTCCAATACCATATTTATCAGCAAAATCTTTAAAGAAAGTAACTTCTGTAGAAAGACCTTTCAATTCAATACCTCCTGCCGGGTGCAGATAATATTTATCCGCTACCGATCCTAAATAGTAAGCCGATTGTGAAACTCCGTTTCCGTATGCATATACAAATTTTCCGCTCTTCTTAAAATCTTCAATAGCATTTCTAAGATCATCAATCTGAGTGAGACCTGCATTCAAATTATCCGCCTCAATACTGATTCCTTTAATATTATCATCAGTCTTAGCTTTGTTAATAGCTTCCAGTGCATCATATAAAAGAACACTTTTATTTTGGCCACTTAAACCAAACAATCCCATCTGCTCTTCAGTAGGACTATCGATGATATTTGTTTTTAAATTAATCGTAAGAACCGAGTTCTTTTTCACGGCCACCGACTTATCATTCCCCATAGAACTGAACACAAGCATCATGATGAAAAAGATGAAAAATAAGGCGCAAAGTATGACAATTGCGACTATATTTGCCAAAACATTTTTAAAGAAACTTCTCATAAATCAATCAATTTTCCAATATGTCGCAGCATAAGGTCGTTTTGTTACTAGGAAGTAACCTGGGAGAGCAAAAAAAAAATGTAGAGCTTGCATTAAAGAAGATAAAAGATGCTGGAAATCACATTTCACAAATCAGCGAATTTTTAATGTCTGACCCCGTAGAGTTTGTCAGTTCCAATATTTTTTGTAATATTGCAGCAATAATATTCACTCCTCTTTCACCAATTCAACTGCTTGATTGTATTAAGAATATAGAAGTTGAGATGGGAAGAATTAATGATTCAAAAGTATCCGGAGGCTATACCGACAGGATAATAGACATTGATATCATTACGTATAATGAATTAAATTTTAAATCAGAAAGATTAGAAATCCCTCATAAAAAACATCTTTTTGAAAGG
>JASLCD010000070.1 GCA_030146295.1 Chryseobacterium sp. | reverse complement strand
CACGGCATGTGCCACGAATTGATGTTGGAAATCACTGATGGAATGTACATCCTTGAATTGTTCCAACCAAACCTGCTCATCCACCCCTGGAAAAGTAAAGTTCATCAGTGCTTTCATCATTGGATCACGGGCTACATTTCCCAATGATTCATTCACTTCATGGTCATGGAAATACCGGATTTCATCAAACTTCGACATGTGATTATTTAAAAATTAAAACTTTTTGCAAAAGAACGAAAATTTATCTGGGGAATGGGTATAATGCCTGTTAAAGTATTATGAATGACGTAGAAGTTAGAGAAATCATCTGTTGAACATGATGCTATTCTATCATTTGCTCTGAGAAATTTAACCACAGATTTTTCACAGATGTTATTGGTACCATGTTGTACACATAAGAAAAGTTGAAGATTAAAAAAAAACTAGGTGTACTTATTTTGTGCTCTGAAATAACTGAAGTATTTAAAGCTTGTGTACTTTTTGTGGTTGTTATTAAGCCTGTGTACGTCGAAAATTCAGAATTTATACCAAATTGATCTCCATTTTTGCTGCATATTAATTCTGATATCACGGTGAAACAATTATCAATTTTATGGGCTATGGTGCTTTCAATAGGAATGGCTCATGCTCAACAGACAACTCATGAAGGTAAAATAAGCGGAAGAATAGTCGATTCCCATACAGGAAAAGCAATAGGCTATGCAAGTGTAGGACTTCTGAGCCAGGACAATAAAGAAGTGAATGGTTCTACTTCCGATGAAAAAGGAGAATTTTCTATCGATCATGTTCCGTCCGGGACTTATAAAATTGCTGTTTTCTATACAGGATATAAAAATAAAACGACCTCAGATATTCAACTGAGTGACAACGATGCCAGCCTTGTTCTTGGAGATATTCGTTTGGTGAATGGGGAAACGGCTATAGAAGGAGTCACGATCGTAGGCAAAAAAGCAGTAGTTGAAAATAAAGTTGATAAAATAGTGTTCAATGCAGCCAATGATGTGACTTCCCAGAATGGAGCAGCCATTGATGTGCTGAGAAAAGTACCTCAGGTAACGGTGGATGCGGATGGAAATGTAGAGCTTCAGGGGAATTCGAATATCCGGTTTCTGATCAATGGAAAACCTTCAAGCATATTTGGAAACAGTCTCGCAGATGCACTGGCCTCTATTCCGGCGAGTCAGATTAAAAGTATTGAAGTGGTTTCCAGTCCGGGAGCAAAGTATGACGCTCAGGGAACGGGAGGAATCATTAATATTGTTTTAAAAGACAACAAAGTAAGAGGAATCAACGGAACGGTGAATGCTACAGGCGGAACTTTATTTGAAACCGGATCGTTGAACCTGAATTATAAGAATAATAACTTCAGCATGAATGCCTTTTTCAGCGGTAATGCTCAACTAAGGGCGAAGACTCCTTTTTCTCAGGACAGAACATCAAGGGATGCGGCTTCCAATACAGGAACCCATTTATTGCAGGATGGCTATACCGATTTTGAAAGACATGGTTACAGAACGGGGTTGGGATTTGATTGGTCAATGAGCAAATCCAGTTCTTTAAGCGGTTCCCTTTCTTTCAACAGCTTCTCCAATAAAAGTACCGGGCTGATCAGTCAGCAGCAGTATATCACAGATTATAATACATTGGATGTACAATCTATTATAGGATCCAGAACGTCCGGTAATCAATCTTCCGTGCATTCTATTGATGGAAGCCTTAGTTTCAGAAAGACTTTCCAAAAGGAAGGGCAGGAACTTACTGCGGATTATGTATTCAGCTATGGATCTCCCACTTCCAGCTATATTCAGACTCAGAGCCTGTCGGGAGCAGCCTCTCCGTATAATGGAATTTCGGGGAGCAATCCCGGAACGGACAACAGTCATAACCTTTCAGTAGACTATGTACACCCTCTGAATGATCATGTTACTTTTGAAATGGGAGCGAAAACCGTACAGCAGCATATCACCAACGCTACAGATGTTCATGTTCTGAATGCTTTGTCAGGACAGTATGAAACCGATCCTCAGCAGTCTTACCATTTGAATTATGATATGGGAATCTATGCCGCTTATTTCTCATCAAAACTTAACCTATGGAACTGGCTGGATGTAAGAGCAGGGCTGAGGTATGAATATACGACCCTGAAAATCGATTTTCCTGATACGAATATTCCATCCTATGGTTTACTCGTTCCATCATTCATTCTTTCCCACAAATTTGACAGTGGTGAAACTCTGAAACTTTCCTATACCAGAAGGGTAGAACGCCCTGAATATACAGAGCTTAATCCTTTCCTGAACTTCAGTGATCCTCATAATATTACGACAGGAAACCCTGCTTTGAAACCGGAAATCGGGGACAATATGGAACTGGGCTACACCAAGAATTTTACCAATGGAGGAAATATTTCCATGTCACTGGTTGAGCGGATCAACAGCCAGGATTTAAAGCAGATCACTACATTTTATCCTACCTTTACAGCCAATGGTACGGAATACACCAATGTATCCGTTACTGCAAGGGATAATATCGGGAAAGAATACAACTCCGGTGGAATTATCTCCGTATCGCTTCCGTTTTTTCAGAATAAACTGAACCTGAGAAGTAATATCATGGTCTTTCACAGATATATTGTAAGCCATACCTATGTAGGAAATCTGGACATGGGAATGCGCTACCGTGCAAATGTGAACCTTAATTACCAGTTTCCGAAAAACTTCGTGCTGGAAGTATTCGGGAATTACAACTCAGCGGCCAAAAATATCCAGGGGAAAAATCCGCAATCCATCACCTATACTTTTGCAGGCAGAAAAGAATTCTGGAACAAAAAAGCAAGCATAGGATTTACCATCACCAATCCGTTCAATAAGTATATCCGACAGGTAACTACTGTAGATACGGGAGATTATCAGTCTTATTCTGTAAGAGATCTGCCGTACCGTTCTTTCGGAATCAGTTTCAGTTATAAGTTTGGGAAGATGGATTTTAAAAAGGAGAAGGATATTAGTAATGAGTATTTGAATGGGCCGGGATCGGGGAGTTAAATGAAAGCAATAATTGGATAGAAAACCCCTCTTTAAAAATGTTTAAAGAGGGGTTGATATTTTTAGTCTGCAGCAGTAAGAAAATGATCATTTACAAAAGATACAATATTTTCTTTCCACTGTTTAATATCTTGATGGGTTGAGATAAAAGCAACTCCACAGGTGAGTTTATCGGTTACCTCATCATGTTCTATAGCAGAATAATCACCCGAAATTAGTTTGCTTTCTTCTCCCGGGTACACCAATGCTGTTTTTGTTGCTTTAAAGTACCGGTGATAGGCATACATTTGTCTCAGATCTTCAGGGGATGGGAGAAAACGTCCATTTAAGTTTTTCCATTTCGTATCCAGAACAATTCTTTTTCCTTTAGCTTCCAGAACAATATCCGGTTTCATTCTGCTGGTTCCTGTTTCTGATTTCCAGAATTCTTTAGATTGCTGGGCTCTTATTCTGACATCAATATGCTTGATGTTTTTCTTTAAAACAACATATACAAATTGTTCCCACAGGCGGTTCATATCGAACATTAAGGCAAGAACATTATTTTTCCCTCTTGAAACATCAGGATGATAGTTGAGTAAAAGTAACTTTGCGATTTGCAGAGCATTTTCATAATGCTGGTTTTTACGGTCAAAATTAATGGTCTCAAAAGTAGATTCCGTAACTTTAAGATCACTCATTTCAGGGAAATTTAAAAGTAAACTTCCTATTCTGCTTGCTAAGCTTGATTGATTATAATTCTGCTCAATCAGTTTCAATGCTTTATAAAGTATGCAGTGTATCTTGTGATCAACATTATAATGAGAATACTTTACATAGAATCTTTCCTTGTGAATCAGATTCTGGGATATGTGTTTTGAAAACTGTAAAGAACCTTTCAAAGCAGTGAGGTTTCCTTCTTTTTTATTATATCTTTTGATCAGTCCACGGTGAAGAAGATATTCTAACTCTTTTATATACAATTCGAAGTAGAGATCTAAAACAGATGTGCTTTTAAGTTTTAAATCTGCGCTCCCGGAAATTTTGACATCAAATCCCCAGACGGTTTTAATCATATCGATTAACAACCGTCTCCATGCATCTTTTTCGTTGCTGTCGGCCTTGGGAAGCACTTCAATTGTTGTATGGCCAACTTTCAGAATTCCGACGTGCTGATTAAATTTTACCCCGTTTCTTATCAGAGAAAAAAAGGGCGTACCATCTCCATGATAATTTTCCAAATCCGTATCAAGCTTTATTTTTTTATGCTCTTCTTTGAAATGAAATGTTTCATGCTCAAAGACTACAATAGGCTCTATTGATTTCATCCGGAAATTAATTCATTAATAGGTTGATGGCTTCAATAAAGGTCATTCCGTTGTCACTGATTGTATTAGGTTTTCTGTAATCTATAATTTCATAGGATTCTCTATCTGAATACTCATTTTCATAATCATGGAATGCCGCAAAAACAGAGGACATAGGATCTTTCTTTTTCACAAAACCTCTGCCCAATACCAATCCTATTTTACCATAATCTCCAAAGAAATACTCCTGTAAGAGCGGAATGATATTTTTATAGAATGAATCAATGATGGTTTCATTGTCTTTTCCGATAAAATAGGCATGACCAATAGCGTGGTCCTTATCAATCAGTTTTTCGATACGGTTGTTGATAGTGGTCAGTAATTTCTCAAAATCTAGTCGGCCATATTCAAACCTTTCAAAATATCCGGATTCAACTATTTTATTTTTTTTATTCTCCTTCATTCGTTCCCAGATACCTTCTTTTTCTTTCTTGAATGTTTCGGAAACATCTAAAATAGAAAACAGTTTATCTTCTTCAGCTTTGTATTCTTTTTCAGTCCATCCATGGCTTTTATATTCCCAGAAGAGACTTTCTATCATATTGGATGGATTCAGTAATTGCGGTTTAGAGGGCATTTCTTCAAAAGAAAATCTTCTCCGGAGTGCCGTATCAAGCGCTTCCACACTTCTGTCGGCGGTATTCATTGTTCCGATAATGTATAAATTGGAAGGTACTCCGAATTCCTTTTTACTGTAAGGAAGAATAATCTCTAATGCTTCCTTATTGCCCAGACGTTTATCTTCTTCAATAAGTGTGATAAGCTCTCCAAAGATTTGGGATACATTTCCACGGTTTATTTCATCAATGATAAGCACATGTGGAAGGGGAGGTAGAGTTTCTTCCTTTACTTCGGTAATAGATTTTTCCTTTATTTTATTATTAATATAGTTCAAAACAGACCAATAAGCTGTAGAGTTGGAGCCTCCGATTACTTCCCGGAATTCTTTATTGATATTTTTAATTTCTGACAGATCAGGAAATGCCTGTTGCAGTTTTTCAGCTCTGGAATAAGATATTGTATAGATTTTGGAATCTTCAGAATAGATAGGTTTCAGATTTAGATTTCCTTTATCAGAAATATCAACTATTTTCAATCCTAAAGCCGGAGTCTGTATGGTTAATATAAGGGGGGCTTCATCTTCCAGATGTTTATTAGCATCCTGAACAAGATCACTCCATGCATCCTCAAAGGTATATGGTTTTATTAAGGTTTCACTTTTTAATCTGGGTTTTCTGGCTTTATCGGCAATTCTTTTAAAAATACCACTTTCTACTTCGTAGATCACTTTTTTATTTCCGTCTTCATCCTCTTCAATTTTAGGTTTTATACCTTCGATAAAATCCTCATAGCTCATGCTTTGATGAAAGGTAGTAAAAACAATTCTTCCTTCATCCACAAGCTTTTTATATTCAGTCTTTATCTCTTTTCTGGTGTGATCAGACAAAATAAATGATGGATTAGCAATCTGAATGGCTTTGTTGATGGTATTGTAGGTCTTACCAGTGCCAGGAGGACCATATAAAATCTGATTAAGCGGATGATTGATTACAGTATTCCTGGTAAGTTCTGAATTCATATTTTTTATAACATCAATTAGTTTTTCTGAGGTAGCATCATAAATCTCATCTAAGCATTCTACTACCTTTTCTACAAGGTCCTCATCGGAGAGAGTAAATTTCTTAATATGAGAAACCGAGTTTCCGAAGTGCCACTTTTTCCACTGCAGAGTATCAGTAGGAAGTTCACCCAATAGAGCTCTTAATTTTTCGGCGTTCTGATGACCGTCTTCAAAATGCAGGTCAACGGAAATACTACCCTTTTTTATGATCACTTCATAATGAGCTCTTTTATGGTTAAAATATTGTTCTTTATCAAAGATCCATATATTATTTCCATTAAGATTTCCAAAATCATACTCGAGTTGGTTTTTCTCAGTATACTCTTTTAGATTGGAAATAAAGCCTTTAAAATCCATTTGCTTTTTATCCCATTCTTTTTTCTGATCATAGATATGGGCGGCTATTAATAATGTTTGATTTTCCGGATTTTTGGTTCTGTCAAGATCTGAGAATCTTTCTTTCAATTCAGAAACAAAAGTGTCCGGGTTATAAGAATGATTCAGATAATGGTTAGAGATAAGTTCTCTATGGCTTAATGCTATAGAATTAATATTGTTTTCTGGTGTAGCCAGCATATCTAAGGCATTTTTCACAGTGATATTTACACCATTTTTGTGATACTTGTAATTAAAAGTATTGATGACCCATGGTTTCATTCTTACTCCTGCTTTCGCCAATACTCTTTTATCATCATACTGATTATAAAAAGCTTTGTCACGGGCATGAACATCACAATAAGAAATGATGCTAAAGAGAATTTCTTTTATCGAAAAGAATTGATGTCCCTCTTTAATTTCAGAAAAGGCAGTATAGTCCTCTAAAAGATTTTGCAGTTCTATCTGTCCTTCATCGGATAAATAAAGATCCATCCATTTTTTTAATGCATCTTTTCCTTTTTGAAAGTAAAATTCATCCGATTGTATAAGGCGTTCAAAATAACTTGTTGTTTCTATTACTGACATTTGGTTTTCCTTGGTACTTAGTTTAGTTGTCTTCTTAGCGAAAGAATAATTTTTTCATTAGAAGAAGCAATAATAATAAAAATCTTCAGCTTCTACTTACGGGAAAGCGTAAATTTTCTGAAAAATTGATTCTGGTAGCATTCTTTAAAAACTCAAAAATATTTCCAGCCATTATCAGCGATTACTCTAAGTACTTATAAAAGTGCCCACAGCTATTTCTTAAATATCCACAACCGTATACATAAGCTCCTAAAACAGGTGATCAATATATCAAAAACCGGTCTTGAAATAGCTGCAACAAGTTGGTTAAGTGTCGGTAGGTATTTCAGAATAAGTCGCCGCCACTTCACTCAATAGCTACAGGCAGTTTTTAAATGATAATACCCCCTTAGGGAAGGGGGTATTGATACTTATGGAAATAGGGGGTTGAACTTCAGAACCGCATGTTGATACTTGTATAACCAATTGCCGCTAGTTCTTTACATCATCAGAGGGAGTTACAGGAGGGGTAGAAGAGGTAGCAGTTATGAAAAACTGTTTCAGATCTTCATAAATGACATTCGTTCCCGGAACATTTTCTCCTGAAAGGAATTTCATGTTTCTATAGAAGGTGATAGCATTGTGGTAGTTATCGTGATCCAGCAAAACTTTAGTATCAGACAGTTGTTCTGTTAATGAGCTCATGATTTGCAGGCGTTGTTCTACCTGTTCTCTTCCCAGATAATCTTTATCGAATTCCGTTTTGTCTAAAAAGTTCGGAACATATTGTGGGTATTGCTCCATGTAGATTTTCGCTTTATTCACAAAGAGTTTGTTCTGCTCTGCAATACTTCCGTATTGTTGTCTTTCTTCGGGAGTAAGATTGATGGTTTTTCCTGATAAAACCGTTCCAATAGTTTGTAATGCCTGATCCAGTTGAGTAAGTTCTTCAGCCGTAAAACTTAAACTGATTAAATTGTCGAGTGCCATAATATTGTGTTTTTGGTGTTAATATGATCAAATGTAGCAAGTATAAGGGTTAGAAAATCAGTGTGATGTAAATTTTTCAATACGCGTTCATCACATCATTGAAACTGGATGACAAGGTTTAGTATTTGTTGTTTTTTGATGAAAAAAAGATCATATAATGAAGGAAAAGGAGAAAGTAGGAAAGGACCATCAATTTAGGAGAGACAAAAGTTGATTTATTATGGAACATAAAATACATCTGAGATGCAGTGTGAAACGATTCAGGGAAATGCTGGGCATCAAGCAGGCTTGACCTTGGGGACGACTGGAACCAGAAGAAAGTTTCTCTGCTGGAACAGAAAGAAATTATTGAAGA
>JASLCD010000044.1 GCA_030146295.1 Chryseobacterium sp. | reverse complement strand
TTCAGTACTTCTAAATTCCCATAAGATTTATGGATATTTCTTGCTTTAATCATGATTCAAAAATAGTGATTTGCCTGCAAATAAAAAACCGCTTTTTGAAGCGGTTTATATTTTATTTTAGATTTCTCTGAATTAGATTTCTCTGATCTATTCATACAGGTCTTTTCCATTAATTTTTTTAATTATTTCTGTCTTATTTTTTTGTAATTTTTTTTAATATAAACTTTTTTCTAAACCTATAAGGTTTTGCTAGCTATCTCCATTTCAATTTCCATTTATTAAAGAAACAAAAAAAAACCTCCCGATTTGGGAGGTTTCCATATTTTCAATTCAGAAAATTACAGTAACAAAGTTAATGGACTTTCTAAATAAGTTCTTAATGTCTGTAGGAACTGAGCCCCTGTAGCACCGTCTACCACTCTGTGGTCACATGCCAATGAAAGTTTCATGGTGTTTCCAACTACGATCTGACCGTCTTTAACGATTGGTTTCTCAATAATGGCTCCTACTGAAAGGATAGCAGAGTTTGGCTGGTTGATGATACTTGTAAACGTTTCGATTCCGAACATTCCTAAGTTAGAAATAGAGAATGTAGATCCTTCCATTTCATTAGCCTTAAGACCTTTGCTCTTAGCTCTTGAAGCCATATCTTTTACGGATGCAGAAATCTGAGTATATGTCATCTGATCTGTATTTTTCAATACAGGAACCACCAATCCGTCAGGGATAGCTACTGCTACACCAATATTGATATTTCCTCTGTGGATGATCTTATCTCCTGCCCAGCTTGAATTCACCTGAGGGTGTTTTCTTAAAGCAATTGCAGTCGCTTTAATGATCATATCATTGAAAGAGATCTTAGTATCAGGTAAAGAATTGATTTCTTTTCTTGCTTCAATTGCTTTATCCATATTGATCTCAACCATCAGATAATAATGAGGAGCAGAGAATTTACTTTCAGCAAGACGTTTTGCAATAATATTTCTTACCTGAGAGTTTGGAGTCTCTGTATCTTCACCCTGTACGAAGCTTACTGCAACCGGAGCAGCACTTACTGTTGGAGCCGAAGCAGCTGGTTTTGCAGCTGGCTGATAGTTTTCAATATCTTTCTTAACGATTCTTCCGTTTTCACCAGATCCCTGAACACTGTTGATATCAACCCCTTTATCCTGAGCCATTTTCTTAGCCAGTGGAGAGATTGCTACTCTGTCAGAAGATGAAGAGTCTGCAGCAGGAGCTGTTTTTTCTTCTGTTTTAACTTCTGCTTTTTGTTCAGCTGGTTTTTCAGTTGACGAAGCAGCAGCTTTTGGAGCACCTACCGCTGAAATATCAGTTCCTGCAGGGCCAATAATTGCCAATACTGAATCAACCGGAGCAGCACCTCCTTCTTCAACACCTTGCTTCAATAATATTCCATTGAATTCAGATTCGAAATCCTGCACTGCTTTATCTGTTTCGATTTCAGCAAGAAGATCTCCCTCTTTCACTGTATCGCCAACATTTTTGTGCCATTTAGCTACTTTACCTTCTGTCATTGTATCAGAAAGTCTTGGCATGGTAATAACTTCTACTCCAGCCGGAACTTCTGCCGCAGCAGGCTCAGCAGTTTCTGCTTTAGGCTGTTCTTCTGATTTTTTTTCTTCAGTTCCTGCAGCGGGAGCAGCAGCTCCACCTGTCAATCCTGAAATATCTTCTCCTTCATTCCCGATAATAGCTAAAACAGAGTCTACAGCAGCAGCACCTCCTTCTTCTACACCTACGTATAAAAGGGTACCTTCTATTTCAGATTCAAAATCCTGAACAGCTTTGTCAGTTTCAATTTCTGCTAAAATATCTCCTTCTTTTACTTTATCTCCTACTTTTTTATGCCATTTTGCCACTTTACCTTCCGTCATAGTGTCGGACAGGCGGGGCATCGTAATTACTTCTGCCATAATTTTCTAATATGATAATTTGTTAATGTGATGATGAGAGAATTAAAAAATCTAATTCATTTTCAAATTCTCAAATTATCTAATTATTAATTTTCTAATTTGTCTAGGAATGGATAGTTTTCTTGGGCATATACATACTCATAGATCTTCTCTGCCTCTGGATATGGAGAGTTTTCCATAAATTCGATACACTCGTCAACAAAGTCTCTTGACTTATTGTCCATTGTCTCCAATTCTGATTCTGTAGCCCATCCGTTTTCTAAAATTCTGTGTTTTACAAGCTCGATTGGGTCATCGTTTTTATGAATAGCCACTTCTTCTTTAGATCTGTATGGCTCAGCATCAGACATAGAGTGTCCTCTGTAACGGTATGTTCTTGCTTCAATAAATGTAGGTCCGTCTCCTCTTCTTGCTCTTTCAATAGCTTCATAAGCAGCCTCAGCTACTTTTTCAGGGTCCATTGCATCTACAGCAAGACAAGGCATTTCATATCCTAATCCCAGTTTATAGATATCTTCGTGGTTGGCTGTTCTTTTTACAGAAGTTCCCATTGCGTATTGGTTGTTTTCTACTACAAATACTACAGGAAGTTTCCAGTTCATTGCCATGTTGAAGGTCTCATGTAAAGAACCCTGTCTTGCAGCTCCATCTCCAAAGAAACAGATATTCACTGCTTTTCTGTCGAAATATTTATCTGCAAAAGCAATACCAGCTCCTAAAGGAATTTGTCCTCCAACGATACCGTGTCCTCCGTAAAAACGGTGTTCTTTACTGAAAATGTGCATAGATCCACCCATACCTCCGGATGTCCCTGTAGCCTTACCGCAAAGTTCAGCCATGATTCTTTTAGGATCTACTCCCATCGCCATTGGATGGATGTGGCATCTGTAAGCAGTAATCATACTATCCTTTGTCAAATCCATTGCATGTGTGAATCCTGCAGGGATAGCTTCCTGACCGTTATACAAATGTAAAAAACCTCTGATCTTTTGTTTTAGGTAAAGAGAACGGCATTTGTCTTCAAACCTTCTCCACATTGTCATATCTTCATACCACTTCAGGTATACCTCTTTAGAAAATTCTTTCATGTGTTAGCTCTTGCTTTTTTATGATGAAATAGTTGAGCAAAATTA
>JASLCD010000008.1 GCA_030146295.1 Chryseobacterium sp. | reverse complement strand
TTCCTCTTTCGGCATCAATTCTTCTTCTGTGAAAGGAGTAAAAATATTTGTACTCATCCTTAAATTAAATTATGTCTTACAGATTGTTATTTACACTCAATTAATGAGCAAAGATACATAATATTTAATCGAATGAAACTTCTCTGTTTTCACCCGTGTTCACAATACTCATTGTGTGATAGTTGAGGCCGTAAAGCTCTTCTTCATATACTTCCGGCCACTCGATAATGCATAAGAAAGAGTTGTCCAGATATTCTTCAATTCCGATATCATACACTTCTTCAATGTTTTTTAAGCGGTAAAGATCAAAGTGATATACTTTTCCTTTTTCTGTATTATATTCATTGACAATAGAGTAGGTTGGAGAGTTTACCTCATCTTGGCTGCCCATATTTTTAAGCAGAAATTGTGTGAAGGTAGTTTTTCCTGCTCCCAGATTTCCTTTTAATAAAAGAATATTATGTTGTAATTGAGGAATAATGCTGTCAACAACTTCCTGCCAGTCTTCGATTTTATCTATAGTGAATTGCATATATTACCAAATTTATTTTGCAAAAATAATGATAAAACTTACTAAATATAATGCACTTGTATTATATAATTGTAAGGTTTTTTTTTATGTGTATTTTTGTACTATGATTTCCAAACAGACCATTGATAAAATATTCTCCACAATCCGGGTTGAAGAGATTGTGGGTGAGTACGTGCAGTTGAAAAGAGCAGGGTCTAACTTTAAAGGACTCAGTCCTTTTCATGAAGAAAAATCCCCAAGTTTTGTTGTTTCTCCCAGCAAACAGATCTGGAAAGATTTCTCTACAGGAAAAGGGGGAACCGCAATCTCTTTTCTTATGGAGATTGAGAATTTTACCTATCCTGAAGCCCTTCGCCACGCGGCAAAAAAATATGGAATTGAAATTGAAGAGGATCTGCGTGAAATTTCTGAAGAAGCAAAAAATGCACAGACCGAAAAAGATATTTTATATAAGATTCATGAAGTGGCCAATACATATTTCCAGGATATTCTTTGGGATGATCAGGAGGGGAGAAGTATAGGTCTTTCTTATTTTAAAGAAAGAGAACTGCGGGATGATATCATCAAAAAATTCCAACTGGGATATTCTCCTGAAAAAAAGAATGCTTTTACTGCTTATGCACTGGAAAAAGGATACAATAAAGAAATTCTTGAGAAGTCCGGACTTTCTATTTTTCCGGAAAATACTCCTGCAGGAATAGACCGTTTCAGAGAAAGGGTTATTTTTCCGATTCATAGTTTTTCAGGAAGGGTTCTTGGTTTTGGAGCAAGAATTCTCAAAAATAATGTCAAAACAGCAAAATATCTCAATTCGCCGGAAACGGAGATCTATCATAAATCTAATGTCCTTTATGGATTAAATCAGAGTAAGCAGGCGATTTCAAGAAAGAACGGCTGCCTTTTGGTGGAAGGATATATGGATGTGATTTCACTTCATATGTCCGGAATCGAAAATGTGGTGGCCAGCTCCGGAACGTCTTTGACAACAGAGCAGATCAAACTGATCAAGAGGCTTACGGAAAACGTAACGATTCTTTTTGACGGGGATAATGCCGGTATCAAAGCCAGTTTCCGAAGTATTGATATGCTGTTGACAGAAGGAATGAACATCCGTGTTCTGCTTTTCCCGGATGGTGATGACCCGGATTCTTTTGCCAGAAAACATCCGCAGGAATACGTAGAAAAATACATCGAAAATGAAGCGATGGATTTTATCGACTTCAAAGCGGAAATTCTGTTGAGGGATGTAGGTAATGATCCTATTAAAAAAGCAGAAGCGATAAGGGATATCGTGAAATCTGTTTCTTTTGTCCAGAATGCACTTAAAAGAGAAGTTTACCTTAAAGAGGTTTCCAATAAATTCGGGCTTTCTGAGCAGAGTCTTTTCAATGAACTGGATGTTCAGAAGCAGATCACACAGAACCAGACCCATCATGTTCAACAGCAGCAAAAGGAGAATGTAGTTCCGAAGATGGAGATTGTTCCTCTGGAAAAGGAAAAAGAAGACCCTTTCCTGTTTGATGTACTGTTTATGGAGAACAAGCTTGTTGAACACATGCTGGCATTTGGGGATATTATTCTGAAGCGTAGAAATGAGCAAGGTGAAGAATATCAGATTACAGTAATTGAAGAAATACTTCATCATTTTGAAGAAGAGCAGTACGCATTTTTAGTCAAAGGAAATGAAATCATTATCACTCAGGTGAGAGAGGGAATTCAGAAAGATGAGCTTAGAAGTGGAAACTTTTTTGTATCTTTTATGGACGAAGAGATTACCACAAAGGTTGTGGATGCTTTGATTCCGTTGGATGATCTTGAAAACTGGGCTTCCAGAAATATTTATCCTCCCAATTACGGGGATAAAGTGGCAGATCAGATCCAGGGAGATGTTTTATTGCATAAATACAGGTATATTGATTATTTAATCACAGAAACAGATAAAGAGCTAGATCTGTACAGGGATACTGATGAAGTAAAGTACTATGAGCTCATCAAAAAGATTACATTATTGAAACAGGCTTCGATGCGGTTGAGTAATATCATCGAATATTCGCCTATCAAAGGAATCTATGGCGATAGAAGAAGATAGTTTTTTAAGTCAGTTTTTTTGATATTCTGTGACAAAAAGTCCTATAAAATTTTAGGAATAAATATTGTAATTTAAACTTCGAGAATAGTATAAAAATAATACATAATAGAAATATGGACATTAAAAAAGATTTCAGAGATTTCTCTGTAAAGCATTTAGGAAACAACGGTTTGGTAACCGATCAGTATATGGGAATGTATGGGCCAACGAATCTTACTCCGTACATCATGGAAGAAAGAAGATTAAACGTTGCTCAGATGGACGTTTTCTCCCGTCTGATGATGGACAGAATTATCTTCCTGGGAACAGGTATTGATGATCAGGTAGCTAATATCGTTACGGCACAGCTTTTATTCTTAGAAAGTGCAGACCCGTCAAAAGATATTCAGATCTATATCAATTCTCCTGGTGGGAGCGTATATGCAGGTTTAGGGATTTATGACACGATGCAGATCATTAAGCCGGATGTAGCTACAATCTGTACAGGTATGGCTGCTTCCATGGGAGCTGTATTGTTGGTTGCCGGAGAAAAAGGGAAACGTTCTGCGCTTAAGCATTCAAGAGTAATGATTCACCAGCCTTCAGGAGGTGCTCAGGGAGTAGCTTCAGACATGGAGATCAACTTGAGAGAGATGCTGAAATTGAAGCAGGAGCTTTATGAAATCATCGGTCACCACTCAGGACAAACGTATGAGTGGGTAGAAAAATCTTCTGACAGAGATTACTGGATGACTTCTGAAGAGGCTAAAGGCTACGGAATGGTAGATGAGGTTCTACAAAGATCTACAGAGAAAAAATAATTGATTTTTAAGAATATTTAAAAAAAGAACATATCATACGATATGTTCTTTTTTTATTTTTGAAGATTAATTAAAAAATACAATATGAAAGAATTTATGTTTTATATCCGGAATGAAGGTGATGCAAAGCTTGCTCTTTCTGCCGATGAACATTTAGCATTTATAAAAAAATGTGAGGTCTATATTAAGAAACTCAAAACTCAGAACCTGCTTATTGCAGCACAACCAATAATTCGTGAGGGGCTGATACTATCTAAAAATACGCAGGACTGGATAACCATTCCCATAGATCCTGATAAGGTGGTTCAGGTAGGATATTATCATATTCGTGCCAGCAATATGGATGAGGCTGTTGAAATGGCAAAAGAGAATCCTGAGTTTGAGTATGTGCCCTCCGCGACCATCGAGATTCGACCTATTAAAATGGAAGAAGAGGAAACTAACTTTATCTATCCTTCAAATGATTAAGGTAAATTAGGAATTTCATCCTGATGATTCTCTCATTATTCTTGAAAAAAAGCGCCATTTGGCGCTTTCCTTATTTCTTAACGAACTTATGTATCGCAGAACTTTCATTTGTTTTAATCTCAACAAAATAAACTCCTGCCTGTAATGACTGAATAGCAACCTTAGCTGCCTGAGAAGTCATTACTTTCTGTCCTACAGCAGAGTAAATATTCACTTCTTTCAATTTTTCAGAAGTTTCAATCTGGATAAAATCGCTGGCCGGATTTGGATAAACATTGAATTTTTTCTTTGTAACTGAAGACACTCCTAATGTTAGCTGTGCTTCAGTTGGGGTAAATGGCCTTCTTTGTCCAAAACTTAATCCAAACCAGTCACTGTGAGTCAGTTGAATCTGAGAAAGACTGGCTTTCGCCTGCCAGCTTGACAAATCTTTACCTTTGTATACCTTCCAGCTTTCTGATCCGGATGTATTCCCGGTGAATGAATTCAATGATAAACTGGAAATCTGATTATTAGCTGATGTAAAATTGAAATATGAAACCTGCGACCGGATCAACTGCAGTGCCTGCTCAGCAGTTATACTGCCATTATATTTGATCCCGAAAACAAAAGAATTGGCGCCATTAGCATTATCGGTTCCGAAATCAATGATAACAAGACTTGCATTGCTTCCGGTTCCTATCCAGTTGGTAACCTGAGCTGCACTGTACCATGCCGAACTGTAAGCTGCAACGGGTGCAGAGGGAGGGGTGTCATAATAATCAAGGCCATATGCAGCCCCATACCATTTTCCGTCAACCAAAGGAGTATAGCCTACACCATTGTTCCATGTCATGTTTGATGCGCTGGGTCCGGACCAGGTTATCCAGCTATCATCTGTAGTGGATGTGTGATGATTGTAATTCAGAATAGAAAGATATCCTGTAGGAATGTCAGTCTGCATTTTGGGTTCTGCTGCCACAATTGCATTGATAAGATCCTCCATTGTCAGACCATTGCCATCGAAACGATATCCCCAAGCGTAGGAATTGGGAGTATTGCTGTCATTAAAATCTGCAATGAAATAAGCCTTTTTAGAACCTGTTCCTACCCAGAATTTAATGTCATTTTCTGTGAATTGGGCTGACAATAACTGCATACAAAGCAGCAAGAAAAAAAAGTAGATTTTTCTCATGATATAATTAATTTAAAGTTTTATTCCCGAAACTTATCTTCAAAGGAAAAATAATATTTTCTCTGAAGCTGGTATTTTAAGGCAGGTCTCCTGGCTCACATCTTACAGCGACCTTCCCGGATTTCAAAATCCAGTGGTATTAATATGCTGTAAGTTCAAACAGTTTACAGTTGCGGGTACAGCTCAAGATTTGAATGGTATTCTCACTTGATTCCCTATTAATGAACATCGTTCAGCCCTAAAAAAACGCTGCAAATATATCATATAAATTGGTGAGTCTGTTTTGTGAATTATCTTTTTTCGGATATTCTTAAAAAGTTGATTTTCATATTAATGAATGATTAGATTAAATTATTGCTTTTTCATTTTTAATTGATCTGTTTTTTTGTTTATATTCAATTCATTTTGTCGTTCTATTGTTAAAATACAATTGTTATTATATTCAAGATAAGTTTACAATCAATCTTTATTTTCGCAGCCATAAAAGTGAATATGAAAAAATTACTATTGTCTGCTGTAGTACTGGCAGTATTGGCTTCGTGTAAAAGTGATGACGATACCACAATGATTAATCAGGATATTAATTATTCCAAACTACCTCAGGAGTTTCCATTTACAAAACTGGCTACAATCAACGGAGTAGATGTGATTAATGGCGGATTCGGATCCGGAGCAGCCGCTCACCCTACAAGAAAAGGCGAATTCTACGTCATTACGGATAGAGGACCCAATACGGACTACCAGAATGGGAAAAAATTCCTTGCTCCTAACTTTACGCCAACCATTATGCATTTTAAAATCAATGCTGACGGAAATGTAGAGGTAATCAAATATATTAAACTTAAAAATCCGTCGGGACAGCCTATTACAGGATTACCCAATCCTGTAGGAATGGGAAGTACAGGTGAAACGGCTTATGATGCTTCCGGAAATGTTCTGGGTACGGACAAATATGGTCTCGACAGTGAAAGTATTGTGGCCGCTGCAGATGGTACATTCTGGGTTTCTGATGAATATGGGCCACATATAGTACATTATAGTGCTGATGGAATGGAGTTGGAAAGAATAAGCCCGGTTGGTGTTAACACAGGACCAAGAAAACTCCCTGCTGTTTTAGCTAAAAGAAGAGCGAACAGAGGGATGGAAGGACTTGCTATTACACCTGATGGAAGAACATTGGTAGGAACCATACAGTCAATGATGTATGTACCCAGTAAAGCCCTGGCAACCAATACTACTTTAACGAGAATTGTAACATTTGATACTGTTACAGGGCAGACCAAGCAGTTTTTATATAAGCAGGATGGGGGAGCTTCTGATTCAGTATGTGACATTACAGCATTAAGCAACAATGAATTCCTGGTAATCGAAAGAGATGGGAATTTCGGATCTCAGGGAGGAATTAAAAAAGTATACAGAATCAACCTGAGCAATGCTTCCGATGTGAACGGAACCGATATCAATGCGGTAGACGGAATGAAAATTAATGGTAAGGCTTTAGAACAGTGTTCATGGGATGAAATTACCAATGCTGGAATAAAAGCTGTTTCAAAAACATTAGCAGTGGATCTGGTTGCAAAACTGGGCTACGAACATGATAAGTTTGAGGGAATTGTTTATTTAGGAAATAATAAACTGGCTGTCTTTAACGATGATGATTTTGGAGTGGTGGATGATGGAAACGGAAATCCAAAAGCTAAGATTCTTCCTAAAACAGGGAAGGTAGATAAAGGAACTATGTACGTAGTCGATATTCAATAATTAGATTTTTTTAACGGAAAACGGCGGCATCGAAGATGCCGCCGTTTTTATTGTATGGTATTTCTTAGCTGGCTCTTCTCTTTTTAAAGAAGGCTCTATAAACTAAGAATGTTTGTATAAGAACGTTTCCTATCAATAGAAGTACTGCCTGATAAGTCGGAATATCAGCATAAAAGGGCAATGATTTATTAAATAAAACGGCTGGAGAATTTACCAGAGCCTTAATCAGTGCCAACAGATAACTCAGAAAGTCAGGTCTTATGCCAATTAAAAACTGATCATAAACAAAGACATAAATCAAATCAAATAAAAGAAGTCCGAAGAATATCAAAATGAAGTTTTTCATGTCTGCTCGAAACGTTCCTTTATTTTAGTTAAAACCTTCAATAATTTTAGAGAAATCCTCTAATTTCAAAGCAGCTCCTCCGATAAGACCTCCGTCGATATCCGGCTGAGAGAAAATCTCTTTAGCATTGTCCGGCTTCACAGACCCTCCATAAAGAATAGAAACTTCATCAGCAACCTCCTGCCCGTATTTTGCAGCGATGATACTTCTGATGTGTGCATGAATTTCCTGCGCCTGCTCCGGGCTTGCTGTTTCTCCTGTTCCAATAGCCCAAACCGGTTCGTATGCAATCACTACTTTTTTGATCTCTTCAGCAGAAAGCGTGAAAAGAGCAACCTCAGTCTGATTTTTTACTACCTCAAGATGTTGTCCTGCTTTTCTCTGCTCAAGAGTTTCTCCATTGCAGTATACGGGAATCAGACCTTTGTCAAGAGCCAATTTGATTTTTCTGTTACAGTGAGAATCTGTTTCTCCATGATATTGTCTTCTTTCAGAGTGCCCGATCAATGAACCGGTTGCGTCAATAGATTCCAGCATATCTGCAGAAATTTCTCCTGTATAAGCACCACTTTCATGCTCGCTCATGTCCTGAGAGAATACTCCTATTTCATCCTTTTCAAAGATGTCTTTCGCCATCATCAAATATAACGATGGTGGAGCGATCCAAACCTCACAGTTGGTAGCATTGTTGTTTTTATAGCTTAGTAACTGAATCATTAATTGTTGTGCATCAATTACATTTTTGTTCATTTTCCAGTTGCCTGCAACTATTTTTCTTCTCATAAGATTGATATATTGATTGATTTACTTTATTATTTATTAATTCCCTCCAGCTTAAACATGAATGCATATACCAAAGCCAGGTCCTTCAGATAGTCAAATCTTCCCGAAGCACCGCCATGACCATATTCCATATCCGTTTTTAACAGCAATACATTGTGATCTGTTTTCATATCCCTCAGTTTGGCCACCCATTTGGCTGGTTCGAAATATTGCACCTGAGAATCATGCAGACCTGTTGTTACCAATAGATTAGGATAGTTTTTCTTCTCTATATTTTCATACGGAGAATACGATTTCATATAGAAATAAGCTTCTTTATTATTTGGATTTCCCCATTCGTCATATTCATTGGTTGTCAGCGGGATACTTGTGTCAAGCATGGTATTTACTACATCCACAAACGGAACTTGTGAGATGATTCCATTCCAGAGATTAGGATTCATATTGGCTATGGCTCCCATTAAAAGACCTCCGGCACTTCCTCCCTGGGCATACAGATGTTTAGGCGAAGTATATTTTTCTTTTACAAGGTACTCTCCGGAATCAATGAAGTCGGTAAAGGTGTTTTTCTTTTTCATCATTTTCCCGTCTTCATACCACTGTCTTCCCATTTCCTGGCCTCCGCGGATGTGCGTAATAGCATAGGCAAAACCTCTGTCTAAAAGACTCAGCCTGTTGCTGTTGAACGTAGCATCCATAGAGCTTCCATAAGAACCGTAAGCATACAGAAGAAGCGGGCTGTTTCCATCTTTTTTAAATCCTTTTTTATAAACAATGGAGATCGGAATTTTTGTTCCGTCTTTTGCTGTGGCAAAAAGCCTTTCCGTAGTATAATTGTCTTTATTATAGCCACCCAGAACTTCCTGTTGTTTTAAAAGCGTTCTTTTTCCTGTTTTTAAATCCTGCTCATACTGAGAACCTGGAGTAATCAGAGAGGTGTATCCAAAGCGGAAATTATCCGTATTGTATTCAGGGTTTCCTGATGAATAAACCGTATATACAGGTTCATCGAACTTCAGAAATTCTTTTTTGCCTGTTTTTCTGTCGTAGATCACCAATTGGGAAAGTCCATTCTGCCTCTCGCTGAAAACCAGATAGTTTTTAAATGCACTGATTCCTTCCATCAAAACGTCATTTCTGTGAGGAATAAAATCCTTCCAGTTTTCAACGCCTGTTTTATCTAAAGGAGTTTCTGAAATTTTGAAATTAAGAGCATCCTTATTGGTTCTGATCAGAAATTTATCTTCCAAAGGAGTCACCGTATACAAAACGTTCTTCATTCTTGGCTGAAAAACCTTGAAAGTACCTTCCGGACTGTCAGCATCAAGGTATCTTGTTTCTGAAGAAGTGGTAGCTCCGGAATGAATCAGGATAAATTTATCATTCTTGGATTTGTATACAGAAATATAATTTGTTTTGTCTTTTTCTTCATACACTGTTACATCCTTACCGGAATCTGTTCCCAACGTATGTCTTTTGATCTTTTCGGATAAAAGGGTTTCAGGATTGTTTTCCGTGTAAAAAATAGTCTTATTGTCATTAGCCCATTCCGAGGATCCTCCGGTATTTTTGATACCCAGATCCGTGATTTTTCCGGTGTTGAGGTCCTTCAGAAATAATGAATACTGTCTTCTGGAAACATGGTCTACTCCAAAAATCATCTTTGTATTATCCGGGCTTATGCTGAAACCCGAAGCAGCATAATATGGGTGGCCTTCTGCCATCTTATCTACATCCATTAGAATTTCTTCCGGAGCAGTAAGACTGCCTTTTTTTCTGCAGTATTTAAAATATTGTTTTCCGGCTTCTGTACGGCTGTAATAGTAATATCCGTTTTTAAAAACCGGTACAGACTCATCTTTTTCCTTGATTCTGGCTTTCATTTCCTGAAAAAGCTTTTCTCTGAAAGGTTCTGTATCTTTCATCATGCCTTCCCAATACGTGTTTTCTGCCTTTAAATAATCAACCACCTTGGTAGAGTCTTTCCCTTTTTTAAAGTAATCAATCATCCAGTAATAGGGATCATTGACCTTATCACCGTGGATATCTCTTATGTGCTGCTGCTTTTCAGCGACAGGAGCCTTCATGTCCGGAAATTTTTGAGACTGAAATATTGATGTACTCATTACTAATAATCCTAGATAAATTTTTTTCATGGTTTTTGTTTTTTCATAAGGGCTTATGCTATAATCCCCAAAGGTTTTTCAGCAAAACATAGAACGTATGTTCCTCTTCAGTTACTTTATTATCCGCTTTTATAAGTGATTTTGAAAACTGAACAAACTTTATACGCTCATCTTCTGTAGAATCGTCATGAAAGCATCTTGCATGGAATTCAAAATGGTCCTTCCATTCTTCTGGCTGTAAAAGAGCCAGTGTTTCCAATTCGTTGTCAAGATTCATTCTGAACGGAAATTCATCCGCCAGATATTGCTGTACCAGCATTCCTTCCTCGGGAGCAAACTCTCCGTCTACAGAAGAAAGAATCATTAATAAGTGATAACCGGCGATTGATTTATTTGATTTTTGCATGAGTTGTTGTATGTATAAGTTTAGTGTTTAAATTAGATAATGGATCTACGGCTATTGCTCGTAAAAATCTATCATTTATAATGAGTCAACATAGTCCTTTGCAGATTGTTTATCTACAATTTTTCCATTTTCAAGGATCAGTACAAATGGGTTGCTTCTGGCAATTGTTTTGATGGAAGTTCCGTCCATCAGAAGATTCTTGATGGTTTTAAAAGTAGTAGGTTCTGTGGAAATACCATAGATAAGAGCTCCTTTCTGTGTCTTTACTTTCGCTTCTACTTTCTGAAGCAGGTCAGCAGAAACTTCTTTTGGATGGTAAGAGAAAACCAAAACGGCTTTTGGCGCATTAATGATTTCGTTCGTCACTTCCATTCCTGTAGGGTCTTCAATCTTAAATTTCGAAATTTCAGATTTGTATCCTTCTTTGATCAGTACAGATTCATTTTTTCCATCCTCAATTTTCCATGGGGAACCTTCAGCCCAATATTCTGTTTTTTTAATATAATCATCCTGATTTACCTTCACCACCTGTCCTGTCTTCTGGTTTTTCAGGGAGTAAAAAGTCTTATATTCAGAAGGTTGTTTCTCAATTTTCACCTTTTCACCTTTGATATCCGTTCCGATTTTATAATCACGGAAATCAATGATAGGTTCATGCATAATGCCCTGTGCCATAACGTAAACCATGCCCAGAGAAAAAATGGCTAAAAGAATATATTTAAATGTATGGGAAGGCTCTTTTGGGGTAATACCATACTCATCTTTTTTACGGAATTCTTTTCTGTAAAGAACAAAAAGTATAATCAATCCCACCAGAAGAACAACATCTTTGATAAAGCTTTGCCATGGGGTAAATTTGATGGCATCACCAAAACATCCACAGTCTGTTACAACATTGAAATAAGCAGAATAGAAGGTAAGGAATCCAAAGAAAATACAAAGCGCAATTAATATGGACAAGGTCAATTTAAGCTTTAATTTAAGCAGCAGCATAAATCCTAAGAAAAGCTCCAATACTACTACAATAACGGAAAACAGCAGGGCAAACTTTTCTAAAAATGGCATGTTGAAAACCGGAGGCGCGAAATACTCTTCCATCTTGAAAGAAAAACCTACCAGATCCACGGCTTTTACAAAGCCTGAAAGGATAAAAATAACAGCAATAATAAAGCGTAATAAACCTTTGAGCATATTAAATATTTTTGGGTTCGAATTGATTTTCTTTTTCTGAGAACTTTATCAGACAGAAGACAGCGTAGTTCAGCATATCAAAATAGTTGGCATCAAGCCCTTCTGAAACGATGGTCTTTCCCTGGTTGTCCTCAATCTGTTTCGTTCTTAATACTTTCTGATAAATAAGATCAGTGATCGAAGAGATTCTCATATCTCTCCATGCCTCACCATAATCATGATTTTTTCTTTCCATCAAAGCTTTCGCTTCATTTGCATATTGATCATAAAGACCTAAAATTTCTTCTTTATTTTCATTGAAATCATTGGAAAGACCTTTCTCAAGCTGAATAAGTCCAATGATAGAGTAGTTCACAATGGCAATAAATTCATCTTCCTCACTCTCATCCACCATTTTTTTATCAGTCATCTGAAGCGTGCGGATCCTGTTGACTTTGATGTAGATCTGGTCTGTAATGGAACTCGGCCTTAGTACCCTCCATGCAGCCCCGTAATCCTGTAATTTTTTACCGAAAAGATCACGGCACTGACTGATAACTTTCTCGAACTGTACTGATGTTTTTAGCATAAATTTTCTTAATCTTCCAAATATACGAATTCGGTTTTAGATTTTTGAATTTGATGAGATGAGTTTATAAGTGAGAGGGTTTGAGAATAGGAGAGTCTGAGGGATTCGGGCTGTTGGGTTTGAGAGTAAGAGGGTTTTAGTGTTTGAGAGGGCTCCCTTAACTTCTTACCTCCATCTTCCATCTTCCATTTTCAATTTAATCTCTTTTTAAAAGCCATAAATCACTAATTTTGCACTACAGAAATCATTCATCAATTATCATTCATTAATCATCATCCAATTCATGCCCTCCAATCCTCCAACTCTCCAACCCTCTAATGCTCCCACCTATTCCATCAACTGTAACGGTAGACTGGTACAACTGGACACCCCAAAAATCATGGGAATCCTCAATCTGACTCCGGATTCTTTCTCCGACGGTGGAAAATTCAATACCGAAAAATCAGCATTGGAACATGCTGAAAAACTATTGAAAGACGGAGCAGAAATACTGGACATAGGACCTCAGTCTACACGTCCTAATGCCGAATTCTTGAGTGCTGAACAAGAAATAAACAGGATCGGAAATATCATTTCTCTGATAAAAAAAGAATTTCCGGAAGCCTTGATTTCTCTTGATACCTTTTATGCAGCAACCGTAAAATTTGGTTTCAATGAAGGAATTGATCTGATCAATGATATTTCAGGAGGCCAGTATGATGCAGAAATGTTTGATACAGCAGCTGAAACAAACATTCCTTATATTCTGATGCATATAAACCCATCTTATGAAACAATGCATGATAAGATCAGATTTGAGGATATAACACTACAGGTAAACAGATATTTTTCTCAAAAAACCAAAGAACTTTTGGAAAAAGGAGTGAATGATATTATTCTGGATCCTGGTTTTGGTTTCGGAAAAACAGTAGAGGATCAGATGAAAATGATTCATGAAGTTGAATATCTTGGCTTCGGAAAATTTCCCCTGTTGATCGGTATTTCCAGAAAGTCATTTATCTACAAACCTCTGGGAAAATCACCATTGGATATTAACGAAGAAACCCAGAAACTTCATATGAAGGTTTTGGAACAGGGAGCAAAGATTCTAAGGGTTCATGATGTCGCTTCAGCAAAGGAAACGCTTACTTCTTTTTTACGGAAAAAATAAAAAGTAGTAAAAAAACTTGTGAGTTATTAAAAAGTTTATACATTTGCAGTATGAATTTTACGAATCAGAAAAATATTATTGTCATTTCTATTATTGCTGCTGTCATTAACAGCAGGAAGGAAACGGCATTTTAAATAGATTTTAATTTAGATTATATATAGGCCGTTTCATATTTTGAAACGGCTTTTTTTGTTTTAATTTTTTATAGTAAAAATATGTATCAGTTATTCACCGTGATTATTATCGTCATTATTATTCCCTTGCGTCTGTGAGAAGGAACGTGTATGACTGTACATATATTGAGCCCTCTCACACTGTGAGAGGGCTTTTTTTATTCTCTTTTGTTAATTTTTAAACCTCTATAACATGTATTACAACGACGACACAATCATCTATTTTGATGGAAAATTTATGAAAGCCAAAGAAGCCGGAATGGATCTGTATGGGCAGTCTCTTCACTATGGTTACTCTGTTTTTGAAGGAATTAAATCCTACAGCACAGAGCAAGGAACCCGGATTTTCAAAGCAAAAGAACATTATGAAAGGCTGAGAAGATCAGCAGAATTGATGCACATTCCCTTCGATTATTCCGCAGAACAGCTTACAGAGCTTACCTATGAACTTCTGGAGCGTAACGGTTTCACAGATGCTTACATCCGTCCATTGGTTACATGTTCACCCAATATGTCACTTTCAAAAGGGCAAAAATCTTACCTGTCACTTTTAGCCTGGGAATGGAGCAACGGGTATTTGGCAGATAAAATGAAAATAATGACTTCTCCGTTTCAACGCCCAAATCCCAAGGCATTTAAAGTAGAAGCCAAAGTAGGAGGACATTATGTAAACTCTATCCTTGCCTGTCAGGATGCTAAAGACAAAGGCTATGATGAAGCATTGGTTTTGGATGAAAATGGCAATGTTGCAGAAAGTTCGGGAGCTAATGTGTTCTATGAAAAAGACGGTACACTATTTACGCCGGGCAAAGGAAGTATCCTTCCGGGAATTACAAGAGAAACGGTTTTTGAAATCTGTAATGAACTGGATATTCCAGTTAAGGAATCCTTTTTCAAGCCTGAAGAAATGCGTGGTGCGGATGCAGGTTTTTTCTGTGGTACAGCGGCCGAAATTGTAGCATTGGACTCTCTGGACGATGTCCCTTTTAAAAAAAACTGGGAAGATACTGCTAGCGAGAAGGTGCAGAAGGCTTATTTGAAACGCGTGAGAGTTCTGTCATTGTAAATTTAAAGAATTTAAATATTTGATTTTCAATTAAATAAATCAATTTTCCAAAGGGTTGGATATTGTAGTTTTCGGGAAATTTGAAAATGAAGAAAATATTACAAGCTGTAGTTTTGGACCAAAATTAAGTAGAAGACTTTTTGTAAAAAGAAGAGAAGAACAGCAAACGAAGGATAATATGTTAAATAAATATTCAAAAACATTCACACAAAATAGCGAACAGCCTGCAGCAAAAGCAATGTTGTACGGGATAGGTTTTACAGAAGAAGATATGCACAAGGCCCAGATCGGGATTGCCAGTATGGGGTATGATGGTAATACCTGCAACATGCATCTCAACGATCTTGCTAAAATGGTAAAAGAAGGAACATGGGAACACGGATTGGCCGGACTGATTTTTAATACCATCGGTGTAAGTGACGGAATGAGCAATGGAACAGACGGAATGCGCTATTCACTGGTGAGCCGTGATGTAATTGCTGATAGTATTGAAGCGATTTGTGGAGCTCAATACTATGATGGCCTGATCGCATTACCGGGCTGCGACAAAAATATGCCGGGAACTATTATTGCAATGGGAAGGCTGAACAGACCCTCTATCATGGTGTATGGAGGGACTATTGCTCCCGGTTGTTACAAAGGGGAACAGCTCAATATCGTTTCAGCTTTTGAGGCTTTAGGGAAAAAGATTGCAGGAGAAATCACGGAAGAAGATTTTGATGGTGTTGTGAAAAATTCCTGCCCGGGAGCAGGCGCATGCGGAGGGATGTACACCGCCAATACAATGGCTTCCGCGATAGAAGCGTTAGGAATGAGCCTTCCGTATTCCTCTTCCAATCCTGCTTTAAGTAAAGAAAAGCAAAAGGAGTGCTATGAAGCAGGAAAATATTTAAAAACATTATTGGAAAAAGATATCAAACCTTCCGATATCATGACCCGCAAAGCTTTTGAAAATGCCCTTCGTATGATTGTTATTTTGGGAGGAAGTACCAATGCTGTATTACATTTTATCGCTATGGCAAAAAGCGTGGGTGTACCTCTGGATCAGGATGATTTTCAAAAGATGAGCGACTGCACTCCTGTATTGGCAGATCTTAAACCAAGCGGAAAGTATCTGATGCAGGACTTGTATGAGCATGGAGGAATACCATCGGTAATGAAATACCTTTTGAAACAAGGGTTATTACATGGTGATTGTTTGACTGTAACCGGAAAAACATTAGCCGAAAATTTAGAAAATGTTCCCGAGCTGGATTTTAATCAGCAAAAAATCATAAAGCCTTTGTCAGAACCTGTAAAAGCTACCGGACACCTGAGAATATTATATGGAAATCTTGCTGAAGAAGGTAGCGTTGCTAAAATTACCGGAAAGGAAGGGGAACGTTTTGTAGGGAAAGCCCGCGTATTTGACGGAGAAAAAAATCTGATCAGAGGAATTCAGGATGGAACCGTGCAGCATGGTGATGTCATCGTCATCCGTCACGAAGGACCGAAAGGAGCCCCCGGAATGCCGGAAATGCTGAAACCTACAAGCGCACTCATTGGTGCAGGTTTGGGAAGCAGTGTTGCTTTGATTACGGACGGAAGATTCAGTGGAGGAACCCATGGTTTTGTAGTGGGACATATTACACCGGAAGCTCATGAAGGAGGCCTTATAGCATTTGTCAACGATAATGACCTGATTGAAATTGATGCGGTAAACAATACGATCCAGCTCAAAGTTTCAGAAGAAGAAATTGAAAGAAGAAAAAAAGGATGGCAAAAACCAGCTCTTAAAGTACAGAAAGGATTGCTGTATAAATATGCATTAACGGTATCATCAGCGGCAGAAGGCTGTGTAACGGACGAAATCACTCAATAAAAGTATATGGAAAACCCGAATTTATCAACAGAAATACAACTTACCGGAAGCCGGATCATTCTTGAAGCATTTCTTCAGGAAGGTGTAAAAACCGTTTTCGGATATCCGGGAGGAGCTATTATTCCTATTTATGATGCCCTTTATGATTATCAGGAAACATTGAAACATATTTTGGTACGTCATGAGCAGGCTGCAGTACATGCAGCGCAAGGGCTGGCAAGGGTATCAGGAGAAGTAGGTGTCGTACTGGCAACCAGTGGCCCGGGAGCAACCAATCTGGTAACAGGATTAGCAGATGCTCTCTTGGATAATACCCCTTTGGTCTGTATTACAGGACAGGTTTTTGAACATCTTCTCGGTACCGATGCTTTTCAGGAAATAGATGTAATGAACGTTACAAGTCCCGTTACCAAATGGAATTATCAGGTGACCGACGCCAATGAGCTTCCTGAAGTACTGGCGAAAGCATTTTATATCGCAAAATCAGGCCGTCCAGGTCCTGTATTGATTGACGTTACCAAAAATGCCCAGCTGCAGTCTGTTGATTATAGAGGATATCTTCCATGTCATTCATTAAGAAGCTATAAGCCGGATCCCGATCCAAGTTTTGAAAATATTGAAGAAGCTGCCATGCTGATCAATGAAGCTGAAAAGCCATTTATCATTGCAGGGCAGGGAATTATGCTGGGAAAAGCCGAAAAAGAGTTTTTAGAATTTGCTGAAAAATCAGGAATTCCGGTAGCATGGACGGTTTTAGGAATGAGTGCCATTCCTACCGATCATCCGCAAGCTGTCGGGATGGTAGGAATGCACGGAAACTATGGTCCGAATATATTAACCAATGAATGTGATGTTTTGATTGCTGTTGGAATGCGTTTCGATGACCGTGTGACGGGAAGACTTGATCAGTACGCAAAACAGGCAAAAATCATTCATCTGGATATTGATAAAGCAGAAATTAATAAAAATGTAAAAGTGGATGTTCCGGTTCTTGGAAACTGTAAACATACCCTTCCTTTTCTTACAAAATGGGTGACAAAAAAAGTACATCAGGAATGGCATGAAAGATTTAAGAACTGTCATGAGATAGAAAGCATCAATCTGATCAACACAGAACTTTATCCTGAAGAAGGAGAAATTACAATGGGAGAAGCTATCCGCTATCTGAATGAGATGACAGCAGGAGAGGCCGTTATCGTAACAGATGTAGGACAACATCAGATGGCAGCATGCAGATACTCTAAGTTTAAACATTCCCGTACCAATATTACAAGTGGAGGATTGGGAACCATGGGTTTCTGTCTTCCGGCTGCCATAGGTGCTTCATATGCATCGGCAGGCCGCCCTGTTGTTGCCGTAATGGGAGACGGAGGTGCCCAGATGAATATTCAGGAATTGGGAACCATTATGCAGTATCATCCGGAGGTGAAAATTTTAATTCTTAATAATTGCTATCTGGGGATGGTAAGGCAGTGGCAGGAACTGTTCCATGAAGAAAGATATTCTTCGGTAGATATCCAGAGTCCTGACTTTGTTCAGGTCGCAAAAGGATATAATATTCCTGGAAACAGAGTCTCTGAAAGAGAAGATTTGAAATGGGCCATCCGGGAAATGCTTGATTACAAAGGAGCTTTTCTTCTTGAGGTCATGACAGGAAAAAAACACAATGTATTTCCGATGATTCCCCAGGGGAAAAGTGTTTCGGAGATCGTATTAAACAATAAACAATAAAAATAAAAAGATGAAAACAGATCATAAGGAATATACCATTACAGCGTATACAGAAGACTATTTAGGATTGATCGGCCGTATCAATGCTATTTTTTCAAGAAGAAGAATTTCTATGGTGACCTTCAATGTAGGTCCTTCGGAAATAGAAAAAGTAAAAAAGTTTGTCATTGTGATCAGGGAAACGGAAGATTCTGTTCAGAAGATCAGCAGACAAATGGAAAAACAGATAGACGTTCTGGAAGTACATTATCACAGAACTCCCTATCTGACGGCAATAGAATATGCCAGCTAAGCACAAAAAGTAAACATCATAATCAATAATAAATAAAATCAAAAAAATGGCAAAATTGAATTTTGGAGGAGTAGAAGAGAACGTAGTAACGAGAAATGAATTTCCGTTGGAAAAAGCGCAGGAAGTATTAAAAAATGAAGTTGTAGCAGTAATCGGATACGGAGTACAGGGTCCGGGACAGGCTTTGAATCAGAAAGATAACGGAATCAATGTTATTGTAGGACAGAGAAAGAACTCCAAATCATGGGATAAAGCGGTAGCAGACGGATTTGTACCGGGAGAAACTTTATTTGAAATCGAAGAAGCTTTAGAAAAAGGAACCATAATCTGTTATCTTCTGAGCGATGCCGCACAGATTGAATACTGGCCAAAAGTAAAACAGCATCTTACTACAGGAAAAGCACTGTATTTTTCTCATGGCTTCGGAATTACTTTCAGCGAACGAACAGGAATTGTTCCTCCAGCTGATGTAGATGTTTTTCTGGTAGCACCCAAGGGTTCAGGAACGTCACTGAGAAGAATGTTTCTGCAGGACAGAGGTCTGAACAGTAGTTTTGCTGTGTATCAGGATGCAACAGGAAAAGCCAGAGAAAGAGTAACTGCATTGGGGATTGCCATCGGAAGTGGATACCTGTTTGAAACCGACTTTAAAAAAGAAGTATACAGTGACCTTGCGGGCGAACGTGGAACATTGATGGGAGCTGTACAGGGAATATTTGCTGCTCAGTATGATGTATTGAGAAAAAACGGACACAGCCCTTCAGAAGCTTTCAATGAAACTGTTGAAGAATTGACCCAGTCTTTAATGCCATTGGTAGCCGAAAATGGAATGGACTGGATGTATGCCAACTGCAGTACCACTGCTCAAAGAGGTGCTTTGGATTGGTGGAAGCGCTTCAGGGATGCTACTTCGCCTTTGTTTGAAGAACTGTATGACAATGTCGCGAAAGGAAATGAAGCACAACGCTCGATCGACAGTAACAGCAAACCGGATTATCGTGAAAAACTAGAAGCAGAGCTTACCGAATTAAGAGAAAGTGAAATGTGGAAGGCCGGTAAGACGGTGCGAAGTCTGAGACCTGAAAATAATTAAAAATCAAACGGATGATGAAAGAGGAAGTAGGTTTCTCTGTTTTAGAGAATGTCTATAAAGCGGAGGAACGATTAAAAAATGTGGTGGTAAAAACACCCTTGGCTGTCAACAATAATCTGTCAGCCATTTATGACGCGAACATTAGATTTAAAAGAGAAGACCTGCAAAGGGTAAGGTCCTATAAAATAAGGGGTGCCTACAATAAGATGGCCACGATGTCACAGGAAGAACTTTCAAAAGGAGTGGTCTGTGCCAGTGCCGGAAACCATGCACAGGGAGTCGCTTTTGCATGTCATACAATGCAGATAAAAGGAACGATTTTTATGCCTTTACCTACTCCGGGACAGAAGCTTGAACAGGTGAAAATGTTCGGTGGAGAATATATAGATGTTATTTTGTTTGGAGATACTTTTGATGCAGCCAAAGATGCTGCGATGAGGTTTAGCAAAGAGCATAACAGCGCTTTTATTCACCCTTTTGACGATCCGGCAATTATTGAAGGACAGGCGACCACTGCATTGGAAATTCTGGAGCAGGCTGAAGGTGCTGTAGATTATCTTTTTGTCCCGATTGGCGGAGGAGGACTGGCAGCAGGAATCTGTTCCGTATTTCAGTATCTTTCTCCACATACAAAGATTATTGGTGTGGAACCCTCTGCCGCTGCAAGTATGAAAAAAGCACTGGAAAAAGGGAGGCCTGTTCTTCTTGAAAAGATCAGTCGGTTTGTAGACGGAGCGGCAGTGCAGCAGGTGGGGGACATTACATTCGAACGCTGTAAAAATATTCTGTATGATATGGCTACTGTGGATGAAGGACTTGTCTGTGAAACGATTTTGTCTTTGTATAATAAAGATGCTATTGTTGTAGAACCTGCTGGAGCACTTTCGGTAGCGGCATTGGAAAAGTACGGGAAGGAAATAAAAGGTAAAAATGTAGTATGCATTATCAGCGGAAGCAATAATGATATTACCCGAATGGAAGAGATCAAGGAAAAAGCGTTGCTGCATGCAGGGTTGAAACATTATTTCCTGGTAAGATTTCCACAGCGTCCGGGAGCCTTGAAAACTTTTGTAATGGATGTGCTGGGACCTGATGATGACATTACCTATTTTGAGTACACCCAGAAAAACTCAAAAGAAAAGGGAATTGCAGTGGTGGGAATAGCTCTGAAACACAACAAAGATTTCACCCCTTTGATCGATAAGATGAAACAATATGATTTTTTTGTCAACTATCTGAACAATGACCCCTCACTGATGAATCTTCTTATTTAAAATTTTTAAACCATTAAGGATGATTAAGCTTTTAAGAATAATGATGAGGAATATCTTTCAATAGTTATTAAGCACAATGCTTCATTTGAATTCATTTGAACCTTAACTTTCCTTACAATCTAAATTGACCTTATAATAGTTCCAAATCATATTTTATATTAAATTATTTCGTTTTAAAAACAGATTCTAAAAACACAATGATGAAAAAAGCTTCACAATTTGTGAAGCTTTTTTGTTTTTTACAATATCTAATGACATAAGAAACTGCAGCGTTAAGAAACTGAATTCTGTGAACGTTAAAAAAACTCTACTGTCTGAGTGCGGGACAACATATGATTCTCAACCTACATTGCTTCCGCACGAGTTTAGAGCTTTTAGAGAACAGATTTCATTTTTAACGGAAGTTTCTAAGTCTTGAATTTTTGGTGCTTTTGTTTCAAGACAAAAGAAGTACAATTAATTAAAAATAATTTTAAACCATTAAGATTTGAATCTTAAATTTCCTTACAACCTAAATTCTTTTTACTGATTCAAAATCATATTTTAAAAATACAATGATGAAAAAAGCTTCACAATTTTTGTGAAGCTTTTTATTTTATCTTTCAAGCGAAAAATTAGAAATTATTTTTGGGCGTTCTGTTTCATTAGCAACTTTCCAGGATGTTCTGTACATCCATTCCGTCATTTTATACAGTTTTTTATAATTGATATTCTCAGATTCGTCCTGTGGAGTATGATACTGATCATGCAGTACACTGGTAAAGAATATGGCAGGAATACCGATTTTAGCATAAGGAAGATGATCGCTTCTGAAATAGAAATATTCCGCATGGCTCGGAGAATCCCAATCCTTCAGATATTTGAATTTTGTACTCTCATTATTGGCGTCTTCAGCCATTTTTACAAGTTCTTCAGAATTTTTATGAGGAGCGTTTCCTCCCAATAAAGCTGCCTCATTATTGTCATTTCTTCCGATCATATCACCGTTCAGAACGGCTGCAATTTTTTCTTTTGGAACTACAGGATGGGCTGCATGCCATCTGGAACCCAGCAATCCTCTTTCTTCAGCGCCATGGAAAACAAACAGGATGCTTCTTTTTCCCGGCTGCTTTTTATAAGCTCTCGCCATCGCAAGCATCGCCACACAGGTACTTGCATTATCATCGGCACCGTTATAGATGGTGTCATTTTTTACAGGATGTCTTATCCCGTCATGGTCCTGGTGTCCGCTTAGCAACACATATTCGTTTTTAAGAACAGGATCGGTACCCTCTATTTTCCCGATGATATTAACGGACGGATATTTGTAGGTTTCGGTGATCAGATTCAGAGAAAATTTAGGATTGTTTTTTACCCAGCCGGCATTTTCTCTTTTGATCCATAAAACAGGAATATTATTGGTGATTTTTTCTCTTAAACCTTCCACTCCGTAGCTTCCTCTTGTCATTTGAGGAAGAACCTCCACCCAGCTCTGTTCAGAAGTGTCATCAGTAATGAAGATAATGGCTTTAGCTCCCAGCTGATAAGCTTTATCATAATATTTATTCCTTACAAATCCAGGATATCTTCTAACGAAAAGAGTCATGTCCTTAGAAATATTTTTGTCGGAAGCGTTTACTGCAAGAACTTTCCCTTTGATATTCAATTGGGCAAGATTTTCAGGTTCTGCATTTCCTGCATATACAATGTCGGTATCTATAGTAGCATTTACGGGTTCTGCAACCAGGAAGTCTTTCCATAGTTTCAAGCTGTTGTCACCAATTTTAAGACTGCTTTGCGGGATAATCTGATGTCTGTACATATCAAAAAACTGGAAAAAAGTACCATTATCTCCCGCAGGTTTCATTCCTGCTTCTTTTGCTTTGTCAGCAAGCCACATAGAGACTTTTAATTCATCCAGCGTTCCTGCTTCACGACCCCAGAACTGGTCTGCAGCAAGCTGATACATATCTGTACGAAGATCAGATTCTTTGATGGCAGAAACCAAAGGTTTTTTATAATTCTGAGCATTTCCAATGGTAAACAGGAAAAGGCTTAACAGAGAAAAAACATAATTTTTATTCATAGCGGTGCTTAATTAAATTCAGCTAATTTCTCTGAAAATTGTTTTGAAAATTCCTTTCTGTCTTCTTCCAGTTTTTCCTTGGTAGAAGGTAAAATATAATTAAAAAGGATCTTGTCTTCGTTGTCTAAAAAGATGATTTCCTTTTCATTTCCATCGATCATCTGTGAGAAAATTTCCCACATCGGAGTGT
>JASLCD010000482.1 GCA_030146295.1 Chryseobacterium sp. | reverse complement strand
TTTGGAGAATAATGTTTACTTTTGCTTAAACATTTTCATGAAAAGGTTTCTTTTATTATTTGTTATCTGTTTTCTTGTACATTCGTGTGCAAGGGTAGGATCTCCTGTGGGAGGACCCAAAGATACTTTAGCACCAAGGTTTTTAAGTTCAAACATTGATACAACAAGAATTAATGTTAAAAAAGATATTCACGAGCTCCGTCTGGATTTTGATGAATACGTGACATTAAAAGACATCAATAAAAACCTGATTATTTCACCTCCTATTAAAGGGATAACGAGGATTCTTCCTTCTAATATTGCCAACAAATTTGTGCTGATCCAGTGGACAGACACCCTTCAGGCTAATACAACTTATAATTTCAATTTCGGAAATTCTATTGTAGATAACAACGAATCGAATATACTGAGGTACTTTAACTTTGCTTTTTCTACCGGAGACAAACTGGATGATCTTTACATCAGTGGTGAGGTAAAAGATGCAATGGATATTAAAAAGAAAACAGGAACAACAACTGAAAATAAACTGGTCGTTGGATTGTATCAGGTAAAAGATACAATGGACTATAAGAAGAAGCCTTACTACATTACGAAAGTAGATGAAGATGGATACTATGAACTGAATTATCTGACTCCTGGAAAATATAAAATTATCGCTTTTGATGATGAGAACGGAAACTCTATGTATGATCCGGGAAAAGAAAAGGTTGGGTTCCAGAAAGATCCGCTCAATGTTGAAAAATCTATTTCAGGATTGAATTTAAAAGTATATCCTTCCAGAAAAGCGGTGAAGTATTCGGAGATGAAAGAAATGGCCGGTGGGATTTTAATGTCATTTGAAGGAAATCCTGACGAAGTGAAAGTTCAGTCGCTGAATGAAAAAATAAAGGATCTCAAAATAACACACAATCCAAAATCGGACTCTGTCAGAATATGGTTTGATGCAGTGAAAGATGATGTGGGCCAGACGGCTAATGAAAAACTTACATTTACTCACAATAAAGGCCCGAAAAAAGATAGTGCCTACAGCGTTTCTTTATTTTACCGATACAATAAGAAAAATGCAATGGATGTCTTTAGTGATAACGATGGAACTTCAATCGCTCCAAAGGCAGATTTAAAAATTGCATCCAATTATATTGTAGATAAAATTGATCCTTCAAAATGGACATTAAAGATTAAAGGAGACAGCTTAACAACCTTACCATTCACGGCTAAAATTTCCGAAACAAACCCTTATCAGATTCAGGTTCAATCGGATTTTGTGATGGGGAAAAGCTATGAACTTACCGTTCCTAAGGAAACTATATCTTCATTCTATACAAAAAATACCCAATCAAAGCGTTTCGACTTTGATGTTGCTAAAATAGATCAGTTTGGAAGCGTAGAATTCTCTATTTTGAATGCTCCTACTGCCAATTACTGGATTCAGATGATAGATTCTTCGGATAAAATTGCTTACCAGAAATATTTAAAAGGAGATAAAGTAAAGTTTGATATCCTGAAACCAGGAGAATACATTGTAAGGATACTGGTGGATAACAACGGAAATAAATATTGGGATGAAGCAGATTTTGCCAATGATATTTTTGCTGAAGATGCTTATATTTTCTATAAAAAAGTTATTGTAAGAGGATTGTGGGAAACAAGGGAAGATTGGGATCTGAAGGATACCAGAACATTAGATAGCCCTAAATCAGCTGCTGGAACTCCGGCACCAGCCTCTACTTCTATTCCATCATCAGAGACTTCATCGCCTGCGGCCCCTGCGGCAACGAAGCAAGGTCTTAAAAAAGAATTGAAGTCCGGGAATGCCATTTTAACTCCGTCAAAGTAAGCAGATGAAAATGGCTAAGAAAATAATATTTTGGACATTGGTGGCGTTTGCCCTGATTCAGTTTTTTCCTATTGACAGGACTAATAAACCGGTTGATTCTGCCGTAAACTTCGTTGATGTAAGGAAAACACCGGAAAAGATCAGAACACTGCTTAAAAATGCATGTTATGACTGCCATTCCAATGAAACCGTCTATCCAAAGTATGCTTTTATTGCACCTGTTTCATGGTCTGTAAAAAGCCACATAAATGAAGGTCGGGAGCATCTTAATTTTTCTGCCTGGGAAACTTATAATAAGGACTTGAAGAAGAATATGATTACTAAATCTATTCAGACGATCCAGAGTAAGGCAATGCCAATGCCGGGTTATATTGTCTACCACAAAGAAGCCAATCTTTCAGAAGCAGAAAGAGCATTGCTGGTGCAGTATTTTGAAGAAATGCTGAAGACCCAGACCTATTAGTCTTTTGGGCGTAAGGCTTGAATAAATGTAAAACTGGGAAAACTCTCGATGTTTTATTCTTCGATTTTTAATTCATTCTAAGATCAAAAAAACTCTCGCAGATTTTACAGATCCTGCAGATGATTGTATTCTAATAATCTGCTTAATCTGCAACAAAATCTGCGAGAGAATATATTACAAAAATTATTTCTTTAGATAGCTCTCAAAAAATCTCTTCTGAGAATCAAAAGCAATTTCTTCAAGGTCTAAATCCTGTAAAGGAATCCATACCGCTTCTGAAATCTCTGAGAGTTCAAGATTTACCTCAAACTTTTCCGAAACACTATACTCATAAAAGAGATCGATTGTATTGTAATCAATTTCCTTGTATTGATAGATGTTGGGGAGGCTGGTAAGGTATTTCAGGTTGGAAATATCGATGTTAAGCTGAAGTTCTTCAAAAAGCTCTCTTTTACAGGTTTCCTCTGCACTTTCTTTAGGGTCAACGAATCCTCCGGCAAGATCAAGTTTTCCTTTTTTAGGATCTCTGTTTCTTCTGGTAAGATAAATTTCGTCACCACATCTTATGACAACCGCCACAGCGCCGGCTACATTATTGTACAAGGTAAAGCCGCATTCCGGACAGCTCCATTTCTTTTCGCCGTCCCAATGTAAGGTCTCTTTGCCACAGCTTGGGCAATATTTCAATAGTTTCATTGAGCAATATTAATATTTCTCGGGTGATAACTCAAAATAACATCCCTTAATTCTTCTGTTTTCAGATGCGTATAGATTTCCGTTGTTGTAATACTGGAATGTCCAAGCATTTCCTGAATATAACGGAGGTCTGCTCCATTCTGCAGTAAATGCGTAGCAAATGAGTGTCTGAAAGTGTGTGGAGATATTTTTTTGTTAACCCCTGCTTTATCTGTAAGTTCTTTAATAATAAGAAATACGATCACTCTGGACATCGAGGTCCCACGGCTGTTCAAAAACAGAGTATCTTCATATTTCTTATTGATTTTACCTTTAGAACGTACCTCTTTGATATAACTTTCCAGCAGATCAGCGGTATAGTCGGCCAAAGGAACAAAACGGGTTTTGTTTCCTTTTCCATTTACCTTGATGTATTGCTCTTTAAAGTTGATATTGGAGATCTTCAGATCAATCAGTTCGGAAACACGAAGTCCGCACCCATATAGTACCTCTATGATGCAGTGGTTTCTTTTTCCGAGATCAGTATTGACTTCAATAGCAGCGATAATTTTGTTGATATCAGGAAGGCTTAAGGTATCAGGGAGATATAATCCCAGTTTAGGGCCTTCAAGTAACGCCGCAGGGTTGTCTTCACGATATTCATCCTCAAGCAGAAATTTAAAAAAGGCCTTAATGGAGGATATCCATCTTGCCTGTGATCTCTCACTGAATTTCTGTTTAGAAAGATTGAAAATGTATTCCTGCA
>JASLCD010000470.1 GCA_030146295.1 Chryseobacterium sp. | reverse complement strand
TCGGCATTGTTTTTTCTGAGTGGAATGATTTTGTAACGTACAATCTTCGTGATGCAGCTTTGGAAATCCTTGAAAAAGAAGGGGTAAAACCTGAAAACATCAAACTTTTCCCTGTTCCCGGAGCTTTTGAACTCAACTATGCAAGTATGCAGCTTTGCAAAGAGAGAAAATATGATGCAGTAATCTCTATAGGATGTGTGATCCGTGGGGAAACACCTCATTTTGACTATGTATGTTCTGCAGTAGCACAGGGAATCAAAGACTGTAATATTATGACTGACACCCCTACTATTTTCTGTGTATTGACAGATGATACAAAGGAACAATCTATCGCAAGAAGCGGTGGTGACCTGGGAAATAAAGGTGTAGAAGCTGCCGTTACCGCTTTAAGAATGATTGATTTCAAAAAGAAATTATCAGACAAAAAAGGAAATATCGGTTTCGGACATTCTTAACTGCAAATTACCTTAACAATATATTGGGACTATTTTTTAATAGTCCTTTTTTATTGAGTATTTCAAATCATAAATCTTATTAATAAACAGGATGTTTTTGTTTTTTTCTATCAAAAGTTCTACACAAAAACTATCTTTGTGAAAACTAATAAAAACAGTACATACATGTTTTTAAAAAAAATAAAGCCGTTCCTATACTTAGGAGTTTTCTATCTTATTATTTCATTGATAATAAGAACAGTATTCTTTTTTCACCCTATTACTACAGCTAGTTTTGGATTTTTTGAAGTCGTAAAAGTCCTGCTGATAGGCCTGGTGAATGATATTTTTGTATTCATACTTGCCAGTGGCATTCTCGCACTGTACTTCCTTTTTCTCTCCAATTCAAAATATAAAAAACCTTACGGATACATTATTTTGAGCGTGCTGGTTTTATTCTTCCTCTATATCTGGCTTGTTCCTAATAATATTTTCAAGCAATATGGAGGGTCTATAATGGAGGTAGCGCTTGTTTTTGTCGGGATAAAAACCTTGTTCTTCGGATTGATGCTTTTCCTTCCTACACAAAGGATAAAGATTCGTAACCTATTATACTTCATTACCCTATTATTATATGTTCTTCTGATTATTTTCAACGGAGTAAGTGAATACTTCTTTTATAATGAATTCGGAGTTCGTTATAATTTCATTGCGGTAGATTATCTTATCTATACCAATGAGGTTATTGGAAATATTATGGAAAGCTACCCTGTAATTCCACTATTTTCCGGAATAATGATCGTTACGCTTGCCATCACATGGTTCATCTATAAAAAAACAAAAGATGAGCTGCTAGAACTTCCGAATTTCAAACAAAAAATGGTTCTTCTGGGGAGTTTTATGGTGCTTTGTGCCCTTAGTGCTCTTGCTATACCATCATTAATGCAAATCCGGTCAGACAATGTTTTTGCAGATGAAATTGAAGCCAACGGACTTCCTAAGTTCTACTGGGCTTTTACTCATAATGAGCTTGATTATTTCCAGTTCTATTCACAGATTAACCAACAGCAGGCTGAAAAGAATTTTCTAAGCCAGTATCCACAGCATACATTATCCAGAAATATCGTTGCTGAACAGCCTGAAGCGAAGAAAAATGTAGTATTGATCTCTATTGAAAGTCTTTCTGCCGACTTCATGGAACATTATGGTAATACGCAGAAAATTACGCCTTTCCTGGACAGCCTTGCAGAGAAATCATTGATGTTTACCAATCTGTATGCCACAGGAAACAGAACGGTACGCGGACTGGAAGCTTTAACACTTTGTATTCCGCCTACAGCAGGAGAAAGTATCATCAAAAGAAATGACAATAAAAACAAATTCACAACCGGAAATGTATTCAAATCCAAAGGATATGATGTTAAGTTTTTATATGGTGGATACAGCTATTTTGATAATATGCAGGACTTCTTTAGCGGCAATGGCTACGGAATTGTAGACCGGAATAATTTTAAACCGGAAGAAATCACTTTTGCCAATGTCTGGGGAGTTGCTGATGAAGATATGGCCAGAAAAGCAATTCAGGTGATGAATGCTGAAGCAAAATCAGGAAAACCATTTTTCAATCACTGGATGACAGTTTCCAATCACAGACCGTTTACTTATCCTGACGGAAGAATAGATATTCCGGGAACAGCAAAATCCCGTGAAGGTGGTGTAAAATATACCGATTATTCTCTTAAACTGTTCTTTGATATGGCTAAGAAACAAGACTGGTATAAAAACACCGTTTTCGTTATTATTGCAGATCACTGCGCTTCGAGTGCCGGAAAAACGGAACTTCCGATGGATAAATACAGAATTCCTGCCATGATCTTTTCAGAAGGATTCGTTCAGCCTCAAAAGTTTGATGCATTAATGTCCCAGATAGATGTGATGCCTACTCTTTTGGGACTATTGAATTTCAGCTATCAATCTAAATTCCTGGGACAGGATGTTTTCAAAAAAGAATTCCAGCCTAAGGCCTATATTGCAACATATCAGGATTTGGGACTTGTAAAAGACGGCCGTCTGACCATTATTTCACCGGTAAAAAAAGTAAAACAGTATTCTTTAGAACTTGAAAAAAGTGATCTGGCTCCTGCATTTAAGCTGTATTATAACGAGAAACTTTTAAAAAATACCGATCAGAAACTGATAGATGATGCCGTATCGGCATATCAATCTACCTCTTACTGGCTGAAAACGAAACAACTTAACAGATAAAGATCTAGATATTTTTCGCTTATAGTTTGGCTTAAAATATTTAAATTAACAAATAAAATTTATTACTATGAAATGGACAGACGACAGAGGCGGAAACGTTGATGACCGCCGTGGTTCCGGAGGTGGAAGTGGTGGTATGATCGTAGGTGGAGGACTTGGAACTTTAATTATAGCGGCTATCGTGTTCTTTTTGGGAGGTGATCCATCCGGGATTTTGAATTCCGGCAGTATGCAGTCTTCAGGAAATTCCGGAGAACAAAGAGAACTTACAGCCAGTGAAAAACAGGTTGGTGAAATGGTTGATATGATGGCCAAATGGAATATTCTTACCTGGGATCAGATTTTTAAGGAAAATGGAATGAATTACAGCGCTCCTCAGGTAGTTCTTTTTGAAAATACAACTTCTTCAGCATGTGGTACTGCACAATCAGCTATGGGACCATTCTATTGCCCTGCCGATCAGAAAGTCTATATGGACATGAGTTTTTTCGGTGAGCTTCAGCAAAAATTTGGAGCTAAAGTAACGGAATTTACGGTTGCTTATGTTCTTGCCCATGAAGTAGGACATCATGTTCAGACACTTTTAGGAACTACTCAAAAAGTGGATGCATTAAGAAGAAGCGGAAGATATTCTGAAGAGCAATTAAACAGAGTATCTGTAGCGACAGAATTACAGGCTGATTTTTACGCCGGAGTCTGGGCAAAGAGAACCAATGACACAAAACATATTCTGGAACCTGGAGACATTGAGTCTGCAATAGATGCTGCAGAGGCTGTCGGCGACGATAACATACAAAAAAGAGCTCAGGGATATGTCAATCAGGAAAGCTTCACTCACGGATCATCCGCACAACGTAAAGAATGGTTTATGAAAGGCTATAACACCGGAGATATCAGACAGGGTGATACTTTCAATCAATTGTTAAAATAATTGTACCCGAATCTTTAAGATGATATAAAATAAAATGCGGCCTTACTTTAAGACCGCATTTTTATTTATTGCAATTCTATAGGATTAGAATTCTTCTTGGCTTCCTCTTTCACCCTTTCTTCCATTCTTTTTCTCATATCGGCAGGATTCTGATTTCCACCACCTCCGGGGCCTCTTCCTCCGCCGGCTCTCACGGTTGTCATAAATCCACCCTGGCCACCGCTTTGGCTCATGAATGACATAGGATCAGTCTTAAACTTTTGCTGCTGTTTTAAATAATCTGCTCTTTTCACTTTCAAAGTATTTCCAAACTGATTTAAAGTCGGGAATTCAGCAATTTTATAATTTTTCATTAAGTCAAAAGAATACTCTCCTTTATCATCTTCTACCTTTACAATCAGTCCCGGAAGTCCCCCAAACTTGTAAGGACCATCCTGATAAGGAAGATCTGTTGTAAACCATGCCGTCCATTTTCTCCCTCCAAAATCAACTTCTGCCTTTTGAACTTTATACTCTCCTATCTTTCTTGTTTCTGACTCAATTTTCCAGTTCAGAGGCCGGTCTTCTTCATACGAATAGATATCACGGCCAATTCTGTCTTTAAAATAGGTCTTTTGATTTGTTTTATCTTTTTCTACAGAATAATTGATATTTGTTCTAAGACCTTCCATCTGGTCTCTGTTGATACTTCCTCTTCCACCCCCTCCCTGAAATGCTTTCTGCATAATGGAGTCTCTTTTGATCCTGTTTTCAGAATAAAACACAGATTTTTCCGGAGAAATATCCAGATAGGCATTTTCTGTCTTAATGTCTGTTTTATTTTCTGCATCCGGTTTCATAGTCACCTGATACACAAATCTATTGGTCTGTGCAGAAACACTCTGTATAAAGAGTGCCAATGCGATAATACCTAATTTTTTCATTTATATTTTCTTTATTTTAATTCAATGGGATTCTGATCTATACTTCCTGCAAAAGAATGATTTTCTGTAGAAGAACTCTGCTGCATAGGAGCACTTTGGGTTTCATTACCCATTCCCCGATGCATTCCGCCACCTCCATGGCCTCCGCCTCTCATTCCGCCTCCATTCATTCCTCCACCGTTCATACCACCGCCGTGTCTTCCTCCTCCCACATTCATATTCCCGCCTCCTATATTTCCGGCAAGAGTTTTTCTGTTTTTACCAAATTCCAGATCTAGTGCTGCTTTATCACTATGAAAACTAACTCTGGTACTTTGCCTGGCATCGGAGAGTATTGGTTCTTCAAAAGCATTTTTTACGATAATTTTCTTAACAAGATCAAATTTATAGTCTCCTTTATCATCTTCCAGCTTCACAATCAATCCTGGTAGTCCTGAGAACTTATAAGGTCCGTCAGACAGAGGAATCTCTTTTGTAAACCATGCTGTCCAAACTCTTCCCCCAAATTCAGTCACTGCTTTCTGGGCAGAATATCCATTTTGTTTTTCAACAACATTGGTTACTTCCCATTGTAAAGGCCTGTCTTCCTGATAATAAATTTGTTTTCCTGACGCTCTTTCATAATAATATACTTTCTGGTCCGGAATATTTTTAGAAATAAAATATTCAAAGAAAGTAGGTTCAAAATGTTTAGTTCCTTCCAGCTTTGAAAAATTTTTTTCCTCTTTTTTATCATTTTCTTTCGCCTCTGATTTCAGAGATATAAAAAGAGAATCTCTTTTCAATTTATTTTCACTGATAAATAAGGATCGGTCTCCCTTAATATCCAAAAAAGTCCTTTCACTTTTCATGCTTACCAGATTGATTGAATCCGGGTTTACCAGCGTTTCATAAACGTATCTAGTGGTTTGACCGTAAGACACTGTGGTGAAAAACAATACAAAAAAAATTACTATTTTTTGTCCCATTACCCATTTTCTTTATA
>JASLCD010000465.1 GCA_030146295.1 Chryseobacterium sp. | reverse complement strand
CTGAGTTTGATTCTTCATTCAAAAGAAACGAACCGATCGAAATTCCAATCGGAATGGGAAGAGTAATCAAAGGATGGGATGAAGGTATCCTATTGTTGAAAGAAGGTGAAACTGCTACATTATTGATCCCGCCGGCAATGGCTTACGGAGAAAGAGGTGCAGGAGGAGTGATCCCGCCAAACTCTTGGTTGGTTTTCGATGTTGAGCTTGTAAAAGTAAAATAATTGAATCTTCAAAATTATATCAAAAGCTGTCCGAAAGGATGGCTTTTTTTATTCAGCTTATATATTCTGTAACGATCTAGGTATAGGTTACGACACATTTTACGATCTGGAAAGTTTAATGATTTTCGGATAAATAGTAATTTTTAAATTATCATAACATTCAATAATGAAAACTAAATCACTTCTTTTTCTGTTCGTTCTGCTGTCATTTATGGCTTTTTCACAGAACAGGACAAATCCTGATGATGCAGCGATAAAAAAGTCGCTTACCTATTTTGTCAATAGTATTCAATCTAAACAGATCGATCAGGCAGTAAGCTGTATCTATCCAAAGTACTTCACTATAGTTTCAAAAGAGCAAATGACGCAGATTTTGAATATGACCTACAATAATCCATTCATGAAAATTGAACTGCAGGATTTAAAGTTTGGAAATATTGAAAAACCCGAACTCATTACCGGTGAACATTTTTCTATTACCCATTATTTTTTAAAACTTAAATGTAATGTCAGTTCATTAAATGAGGATATGAAAAAGAAAATGAACAGTGCTTTAACCGCCAAATATGGTGCAAATAATGTAAAATACCTGGCCAATGAAGGTTCGTATCTCATCAATGCCAATATGAAAGCATGTGCTGTTTCAAAAGATAAGAAGGCCTGGAAATTTGTTATTCTTGAAAAGGAATATAAAAAAGAACTGGTGAAAGTCTTACCGAAGAAAATTCTGGATAAATTTTAAAAGGTGAAGCAATAAACATCGACTTTTTTATTAAAATAATACCGTCTTTTTCAAGGCGGTTTTGTATTTCCTGTAAATACCGTAAAAATACGGATTTCGGTAAGGCTTTATTACTTCTATCTTTATCCTGCACTTAGAAGAACAAAATAAAAGAATATGTTTGACCTGAACTACGACCTCATAAAAAAAGAAATTGAGTCAGAAATGTGTGAAGAACACGGTCTGCATCCGGAATTGATTAAAACAGACGAAGGCTTCGGAATAAAAGCCTGTTGTGAACCCTTCAGAGAAAAGATGGTTGAAAAATCCGGAAATATGATTGAAGAAGAAACCAAAAAGATCCTTGATGAAATGATGAAGGATCTGTTTAAAGAATAAGTTTTTACGATGTTAAGATAACTTTGTTATCACTAGCTGCTCCGGAGGGGGTGGCTTTTTTGTTGTAAAGATTGTATTTCATAGGGATGATTTATTGTAAAATAAATCTTTATGGGGGAGATAATGGTGATACAAATAAAAAACCGCCCCAAACGGGACGGTTTTTTCAGTAAAAATTAATTGAAAGTTATATGTTTCTTATCTTTTCTTCATACTTGTTCCGGATAGGGAACTGATGAATACAAGGCCAAAGCCGATATAAGCGGCAAATGCCGTCAGATATATAATTAAGCTGTTGAAGCTTGGTTTTAAGGCGTATACCAATACAGAAAAGGCAGCAAAACTTAATACGAGCAATAAGCTCCAGATGTTCACCTTTGCAGCATCTTCATTTCTCTTAAAAATCATTTCAAAAAAGTCTCTCATCATTACTTACATTTTAAGGGTTATACATAAATTAATAGGATAAAGGCACACTCATCACGGTAAAAAGAATAAATTCCTTTACAGGGCTAAGGTTCACGATGACTTTGCCATTTATTTATATCGTAATACCGGGCTAAAAGTCCGGGATAATTTTTGTTTTTTTTGAATCAATAAAGATTCTTGGTTATTGATGATACCAGTCAGATACGGGGTGCAAAATTGCTGTGAAGAACTAACGGGGGTTAGCTTTTCACGAACCCGTATCTTTTACGGCATCGTAGAAAAAAAAGGATTCATATACTAGATATGAATTTGAATCAGTGGAAAAACTGAAAATCCACAGAAAACCTTTTTTCTCATCCTTAGTGCTTTTTTATTTTTTTTTCTCAATATTTTAAATGCCAATATTATGCCAAAGTAAAATTTTCGCGATCAACACTTTGTTTCACGGGATTGAGAATAGCAGTTGTGAAGCATGTTTTCATCTATTATTTCCTTAAACAAAGAAAAATTTTCTGTCGTTTAAGGTATATGCGCTTGAAATTTAGAAAATATTACGGTGTGATTTTTTTTATACATTTAAATATTTTAGAATCGTTTGGAAAATGAACGGGGAAGTTTAGAAAACAGCATCAATAATCTTAAAACACAAATACCCACGAATGGTTGTGCACAATTCTCACAAGTTATTTGGTATGTAAAAACTAATTGATCAAAAAACAGAATCATCTGTGTCAATCTGTGGTTATAAAATCCAAATAAGTTTTGGCTGAAGATAATGGAAGATATTGGTAAGGTTAAACGGTCTAAAGCCCATTCCTATTGAAATAGTAAAGAGTCCATAAAAAGAAAAACCGCCTCTAAAGGCGGTTTTTATATGGGTTACCAGTTTTTATCAATCATGTAGATAATCTGTGTCAAAGCTGTAGCACCCAGTAAAAGCTCTCTACGGTTTACCTTTTCAAAAGTATCTTCTTCCGTGTGATGAATATCAAAATAGCGCTGAGAATCCGGCATCAGCTCAGCGGCAGGAATTCCCATATCATGAAGCGGATAAAGATCTGTTCCTGAAAACCGTTCTTCAAAATTGTAAACCCCATAAGGAAGGAATAGATTTGACCATGCTTTGATCTGGTTTCTTTTGGCATCATCCATGTCCAGAGCAATTCCTCTCGGAGCAAAACCTCCGGCATCCGTTTCTATGGCAAAAAGATGTTTTTCATTCTTCTCTTTTACCGTTTTACCATATTGAATTCCGCCTTTTACCCCGTTTTCTTCATTGGCAAAGCAGACCACTCTAATGGTGTGGTTATTTTGTATTCCTAACTTTTTAAAGGTTCTCAGGACCTCAATACTTTGAACAATTCCGGCTCCGTCATCATGAGCACCTTCACCTACATCCCAGGAATCCAGGTGTCCGCCAACAACAATAACGCTCTGGTCTTTTTTACCTGTGATTTCCCCGATTACAGAGTGGGAAAGCTTTTCGCCTTTCATTCCGCAGTTGGAATTAAGTTTAGCGGTGATTTTCTGGTTTTTCAGTAAAGCTTGCAGTTCATCTGCTGTTGTGCTTCCTACAGCTACGGCCGGTATTTTGGAAACTTTGTCTTCATAGCGCATGGCTCCGGTGTGAGGGACATCATCAAAAGCTGACGACAGAGATCGGATAATGGCAAATTTACCTCCCTTTTTTGCAGTTAAAGAAGCTGCTGTTGTTCTGTATTTCGCAGCATCACTATATCCTTTGAAGGTTTCTACGAACGACTGGCTGAAAGGGTAGTTGAAGAATACAATTTTATCTTTCACTTTTTCAGCAGGAAGTTTGTCATATTCTTCCATCGATTTTACCATGATGATTTCTCCTGAAATATCTTTTCCTCCTGTTCCTTCAGAATTTCCAAGGGAAAGCATTTTGAGGCTTTTCCATTTTCCGTTGGCAGCCTGAATGTGCAGAGATTCCTTTCCTCTTACCCAGACCGGGATCATTACTTCCTGAAGCCATACTTTATCAGCTCCGGCATCACGTAGTTTCTGTGCAGCCCATTGTACTGATTTCTCGTAAGCTTCAGAACCGCTTAAGCGGTGTCCGATATTTTTTGTAAGCTCTCTAAGCTCAGTATATCCTTTTCCATTATTCAGGATTTCTGTAGAAATTTTTCTGAACTGGATGGAATCTTCTTTAGACTGGCCAAAAGCAGCCATTCCAAAAAGCAATAATGAAGTTCCTAATATCTTTTTCATTGTTACCAATTTTTATCAATCATATAAATAAGTTGTGTCATTACCGCAGAGCCAAGCAATAGTTCTCTCCGGTTGACTTTTTCAAAAGTGTCTTCTGCTGTATGGTGAATGTCAAAATAACGCTGTGGATCTGGAACCAGCTCAGCAGTGGGAACTCCCATCTCATGAAGCGGAGCAATATCCGATCCGGAATATTTACCTTCAAAGTTGTAAACTCCATAAGGTAAAAAAAGGCTGCCCCAGCTTTTGATCTGGTTTCTTTGAGGATCATTCATTTCCAGGGAAATTCCCCGTGGTGAAAAACCTCCGGCATCTGTTTCTATGGCGAAAAGATGTTTTTCATTGTTTTCTTTCGCCACTTTTCCATATTCTTTTCCTCCTTTTGTTCCGTTTTCTTCGTTCGCAAAGCAAACAACGCGGATAGTATGGTTATTTTGTATTCCTAATTTTTTAAAGGTTCTCAGTACCTCGATGCTTTGTACAATTCCGGCTCCGTCATCATGAGCACCTTCACCTACATCCCAGGAATCCAGATGTCCGCCAACAACAATGACGCTCTGGTCTTTTTTACCTGTAATTTCACCAATAACAGAATGGGAGCGTTTTTCTCCTTTCATGCCACAGTTGGAATTAAGTCTGGCTGTTACTTTTTGTCTTTTCAACAGCATTTCCAGTTCATCAGCAGAGGTATTTCCTATTGTAACAGCAGGTTTTTGAAACGTTCTCTTCATAGCGCATATTGCCTGTGTGAGGTACATCGTCAAGAGCGGAAGAAAGTGACCGGATGATGGCAAATTTGCCTCCTTTTTTAGCCGTCAATGAAGCAGTTGATCGTCTGTAAGCACTGGCATCGCGGTAAGAAATGAAAGTCTGTACATTTCCCTGATTGAAAGGATAGTTGAAAAATACAATCTTATCTTTTACTTTTTCTGTTGGAAGTTTGTCATATTCTTCGAGTGATTTTACCATAATGATATCACCTGAGACATCCTTTCCTTTTGTACCTTCGGAATTTCCAAGAGAAAGCATTGCAATGCTTTTCCATTTTCCGTCAGCTGTTTGGATGTGCAGAGATTCTTTTCCTCTTACCCAGACCGGGATCATCACCTCCTGAAGCCATACTTTATCAGCTCCGGCATCACGGAGTTTCTGTGCAGCCCATTGTACTGATTTTTCATAAGCCTCAGAACCGCTTAAACGGTTACCTATTGTTTTGGTAAGTTCTCTCAGTTCATTATATCCTTTGCCGTTGTTCAGGATTTCTGTGGAAATTTTTCTGAACTGGATAGAATCTTCTTTAGACTGACCAAAAACAGCCATTCCCAAAAGCAATAATGAAGTTCCTATTATCTTTTTCATATTACCAGTTTTTATCAACCATAAAAATCATCTGTGTGATGGCTACTGCTCCGAGAAGAAGCTCTCTTTTATTCACTTTGTCAAAAGTATCTTGTTCGGAATGGTGATAATCGAAATATCTTTGTGTATCCACCACAAGCTCAGCTAAAGGAATGTCAAGTTTTTTTAAAGGGGAAATATCCTGAATGGCCTCAGTTTGGTCGAAATCATAAACGCCATACGGCAGAAAATATTCTTTCCATGGATAGATCAATCTTCTTCTTTGTGGAGACATGTCCAGAGAAAACCCTCGCGGAGAATACCCTCCGGCATCTGTCCCCAAAGCGAAGACATGTTTTTCATCTCTTTTTTTCACGTAAGCAGCGTACATTTCACGACCCTGGCCTCCGTTTTCACTGTTTGCGTACAAAACGACCCTGATGGTGTGGTTGTTTTCATACCCAAGTGCTTTCAAAGTTCTTAAAACTTCGATACACTGAGCCACGCCTGTTCCATCATCAATGGCACCTTCTCCAAAATCCCACGAATCAAGCTGAGCACCTAAAACAATCACTTTAGAATCTTTTTTGCCCTGAATTTCAGCAATAATATTAGGATTGGTGGTCTCACCTTTTGATTCGGCTGTCATGTTGATCTTAGCAGTGACTTTCTGTTTTTTTAAGATTTTTTCCAGCTCTTCTGCAGATCTTACCCCAATGGATAAAGCAGGAATTTTAACTTTATCATCTGGTTCGTAATAAATCATTTTGGCATGAGGAGTATCATCATTAGCTGTTGTCAGTGATCTTATAATTAACGCTTTTGCACCTGTTTTAGCAATGATGGACGCGGAAATCAATTTTGATTTTGCAGTCAGTAAATAGGAATCACTTGTATTGATCATTTTCGGGTCCATGGGAACATTTACGAAAACTATTTTATCCTTTAACTGGCCTATTGACATAGCATTAAGCTCTGAAGTGGAATTAATTAAGACAACTTCACCTGTAAGATCTTTTCCGCCTGTTCCTTCAGAGTTTCCAAAAGAAAGCATTCTGATGCTTTTCCAATCTCCGTTTCCTGCTTTTATCTGTAAAGATTCTTTTCCTCGGATCCAGATGGGTGCTTTGGCCTCTTGTCTCCAGATCATATCAATACCGATTTCCTTGAACTTTTTTTCCGCCCATTCCACTGCTTTCGTATAGCCAGGAGTTGCGCTGAAACGTGCTCCGATTCCTTTGGTAAGCTCTCCGAGATTATCATAAGCCTTACCATTGGTCATGATTTCGTCTGAAATTTTTCTGAACTCATCATGATAATTGAATTTGGCAGTAGTTGTTTTTTTGGCCGGATTTTTTTGTGGCTTTTTTTGAGAAAATAAAAATCCACTCAAAAAGAGTGGAAGTATAATGAATATTTTTTTCATTT
>JASLCD010000460.1 GCA_030146295.1 Chryseobacterium sp. | reverse complement strand
AGCAGAGCAATTCGAATATCTTTCATTACATCATATTTTTTGTAAAGTTACCAAAAATATTATGAAGCAGATTCACCATGGGTGATGCCGTACTCAGTTTCAGAGATCATATAATCAACGACTTTCGTAAGGTCTCCCGTCTCCTTAAAGATCTGAAGCTGTCTGTCTGCACCGGTTCCGTTTTCCAGAATTTTCCAGGCATATTCTACTTCTTGACGGCATCCCAAATCGTCTACCACATCATCAATAAACTCAAGAAGTTCTTTCAATAAATGAGGATAAGGAACCGATTCTTCTTTTCCGAAATCAATCAGATGGGCTTCAATACCGCTTTTGGAAGCACGCCATTTATTTTCGTTCAGCAGCAGTCTTCTGTAGCTTCTGAAGCTCAGATTCTGCTGATGAAGTTTATAGATTTTAGCAACGAGACACTGCATAATGGCTGCAAGACACACCGTTTCATCAATTCTCAGCGGCATATCACAGATTCTGAATTCAATCGTAGGGTAGAAAGGATGAACGCGTAAATCCCACCAGATTTTCTTGGCATTGTCAATGGTTCCTGTTTTCACCAGAAGATCCACATAGCTGTCGAATTCTGCCAGAGAATTAAAATAACTCGGAATACCGGTTCTCGGGAATTTTACAAAGATTTCCTGTCTGTAAGATTTAAAACCTGTATATCTTCCGATCCAGAACGGTGAATTGGTAGAAAGAGCATATACGTGAGGAAGAAAATAACGCATTACATTCTGAATTCTCACACCTTCCTCACGGTTAGGGATTCCAATATGAACATGCAATCCGAAAATAAGGTTTTCACGGGCTACATCTCCCATATCATCTACAATTTTGATGTATCTTTCTCCCTGGGTGATATTGTTATCCGACCAATGCGAAAAAGGGTGGGTGCCTCCTCCGGAAACACGCAGTCCCTGCTCGTGAGCGATGTTGATCAGATGGCGCCTTAAATTTGTTAATTCCGCTCTAGCTTCCTGAATATTCTGGCAGATTCCCGTTTCCATTTCAATCATAGATTCATGCATTTCGTGTTTTAAATTTTCACTTAAAACCGCTTTGCCTCCTTCAATGATTTTTGAAACGTGAGAAACAAGATCTCTGCTTTCGACATCAATGATCTGATATTCTTCTTCAATTCCAATAGTAAACTGATGATGCATTTATTTTGTGTTTTTTAATTCTTTTTCAATGTTATTTTATAGAATCTTTCACAAAGGTTCCCCAAGTAATATTAGGTTTCCCCGGAACATATTCTTTAGCTTTTTCCACAGCCAGTTTTGCAGCATGTTCTATGATCCATGCAAAATTTTCTTCACCTACAGAATTTCTGTCTGCATCCGGAGCTGGGTTGCAGAAGTCGATTGCATAAGGAATACCATCTCTTACGGCAAATTCTACCGTATTGAAATCATATCCCAGCGCCTCATTCATGGTAATGGTATAATCATGAATGGTTTTCAGCAGTTTTTCAAGTTCTTTACCTTCTGTCTGATGCGTAGTGGCATATCTCAAATGAGGAGCATTTCTGGGTTCATAAGGCATGATGTGAACATACTTTCTGCCCAGGCAGTACACCCTGTAGTAGTCATCAAATACAATTTCTTCCTGTACCATCATCACCAGTTGTTCTGTCTCGCCTAATTTATTCCATAGATCTTCAGGATTCTCTACTCTGTAAACACTTTTCCAGCCTCCACCGTCATGAGGTTTCATGTAAGCCGGAAAACCTACATAATTAAAGATATATTCCCAGTCATGTGGAAATTTGAGATTTCTGAATGAGGTTTCCGAAGTATTATCCGGTCTTTCATGTGAAGGCAGCAGAACAGTCTTAGGAAGCGGAATACCGAGTTTAGACATCAGGGCATTGTTGAAAAATTTCTCGTCAGCACTCCACCAAAAAGGATTGTTGATTACATAAGTACCATTAAGGGCAGCATTTTTCAGGTAAGCTCTGTAAAAGGGAACATCCTGCGAAATTCTGTCGATGATTACTGCATACCCATAATCTGCACCCTGTTCTAATTTGTCAATGGTAACGGGTTCAGCTATGATTTCTCCACCTCCGAGTTCATTTACCTTGTCTATAAATGCCCAGGGAAAAGTGTCTTCCATACCGAAAAGAATTCCTACTTTTTTTGTCATAATTTTTGTTTTTAAGATGGGTATATTTTTTCTATTTGTCTTTTCTGTTACTTAAGAGAAAAAGGCTCCTATAAATGTAGAGAAGACCATTCTCCATAACGGCCAGTCGTGGCCTATCCATTTTCTTTCATCATACCAGAAGTCTATTCCTTTCAGCCTTAAAATTTCTGCCATTTCCACATTTTTATCTTTGCAGATATCCTGATCAGAAGTACTGAGTACAATATGCATGTGTTTATACTTCCAGGCGTCATCATTTCTTACAAATTCTCTGGGACAGTTGAAGTATACTGTTTCATCAGAATAACCATCCATAAAATTTCTTATGCTGAACGCTCCGGAAAGGCAAAATAAATGGGAAACCACATCAGGAAATCTGAATGCAAAATTGGCCGCATGATATCCTCCGAAACTCGCTCCCGCCACTGCAACACGATGGGTTTTGTGAAGTTTCTGAATGTAAGGAACAAATTCTTTGATCAGAAACTGAACGTATCGCTCATAATTTCTTATTCTTTGCTGGGGAGATATTTTTTGATCATAAAAGCTCCAGCTGTCGATGGTCTGTACATTATAAAGCTTTACTTTCCCCTGTTCTATAAACCAGTTGATACTTCCATTAAGATGAAAATCGTGGTTCTGGGTGTATTGTCCCTGGGAAGTAGGAAACATAATAATAGGGTAGCCGTAATGTCCTGTTACTTCTACCTGGAGACTGATCCCCAATATATTTGAATAATACTCTGTATGTTCTATATGAGGCATTTTCTTTGTTTTAATATTAAGTTTGTATTAATTCGATAAATTCAATTCCTCCAAGTTGGTCTTTTTCTAAAATATCCAGTACCAGGGTGCCTAATTTTGGATGTTCCAGGATTATATTTTCTTTAAAAATCCATTTTGAGCCCGGTGTATTGGGATGATGAGAATCAACAAACTGATAGTATGCTTTGTTATGCCATTTTCCGGTATTGCTGTTCTCTAAATTACGTTTTATGATGGAGTTCTCTGGCAGACCGTGTGTTATGAATTTAATAACATTTTGAATGTCAGGTTTCATGATTTATGAACTGAGTTTATTACTTTTGGGAGGAAGGATATTCAGCATATCTGCATGAATCATTTCTGCTGCAGAATCCAGTCTGTCCTGCACAACAGAGGCATCACCGGATTTGTAAACAATCCCCACATGATAATCTATCGGAAGAAATTTTACCACTTCTTCACATTCAAAACTGCTGTAATTGGGTTCTTTATCTTTAATTAAAGCAACAATCAGCCCCGAATAATATCCTGTGGGCGGCGAAACACTGTAATCGTTGCCTCTCAGAAGAGCATCTTCAATATTGGCCCATTCTCTCCAGATATTGATACCGCTTGAGGCTTCAACCAGATCTGGAATATGGGCCCCGCCAACTCTTGATGAGGTTTCAAGGAAATACCATTTTCCATCATCTTTTCCACGGATAAATTCTGTATGGGTAGCCCCATTGATCAATCCAAAATTGGAAAGTACTCTGGCATTAATTTCTTCCAGGGCTTTGAATTCTTCAGAATACCGCCCTAAAGTCTTGGACCGGAATACGCCGCCTTCATGGGAAACCTGCATGGGAGGAGCAAGGTATTTTGAGGCTGAAGTGAATACAATTTTTTTATTAAAAGTAAGGCTGTCTACATGATAAACATCTCCGGGTTTAAAACTTTCCAGTAAAAAAAGATGACGTTCTTCTCCAAGAATCTCCAGTGCCTCATGAAGTTGTTCTTTGGAAGTTATCTTCTTGATTCCTGATGCTGAAGCTTCAGAACGGGGTTTCAATACCCATGGTGCAGGAACGCGGTCTGTAAACTCATTGACTTCATTATCATTGAAGACAGCTGTAAATTCAGGAACGCTGATCTCCGAGTCTTTTGCTTTCTGCCGCATAGCCAGTTTGTCCCTGAAATATCGGTGTGTAGTCTGTCCCATTCCCGGAATACGGAATGTTTCCCTGATTAATGCCGCTTTTTCTACGTCATAATCATCCAATGCCACTACAGCATCTACTTTTCTGGTTTTCATAAGGTGGGAAAACCCCTGGATCAGATGCTCCAGATTCCATACAGACGGTTTGAGTTCAGGCATATAAAATACCTCATCAATCGCATGCCAGGGCCAGTTTTTTTCTTTAAGGTTTTCTGAAGTTACTAAGATGATTTTATTGCCGAGATTCTTCATTTCGTCCATAAAATCGTAGCCTTTGTAATAGCACGAAATACACACAATTGTTTTCTTCTCCATATAATGTTTTTTAAGATTTAGTGAATTTTCAAAAATAAAAGCATTTATTTATTATTTTATTAATAGTAAAAAATGAAATATTGTGTGTTTTTGAAAATCCACTAATCAAGTATACAGAGTTTTTTTGTAAAAAACTAATTTTTAGTGATAATTTTCAATTAAATTCACGAGGAGCTGAACACCAAAACCTGTTGCGGCTTTTTCCTTGGCATAGCCTACATTTCCAAAGGCTACTCCGGCGATATCCAAGTGAGCCCAGCCAGGGTGGTTTTCAGTGAATTGCTCTAAAAATTTCGCCGCAATAATGCAGTCTCCTACAGGTTTCAGAGAGATGTTTTTCATATCGGCTACATCAGACTGTATATCATCTTTCCAGACATCCCATAAAGGAAGATTCCATACTCTCTGATTGGTTTGATCTCCTGTTTTTATCAGATTGTTTTTCAATTCTTCATTATTGGAAAACATTGCCGCACAAGTGTCACCAAACATTCTTACAGAACTTCCTGTTAAAGTCGCCAGATCAATAAGGAAGTCTGTTTTATAGTTTTTAGTAAGGTAAGATAATCCATCGGCAAGGATCAGTCGGCCTTCTGCATCGGTATCAAGAACCTCAATAGTTTTTCCGTTGTAAGCTGTGATGACGTCACTTGGAAGCAGAGCCTTCTCGGAAATAGCATTATCCGTAATAGGAAGAACCGCAATAATGTTGACAGGGAGTTTCATTTCTGCAGCATAGATCAAAGTTCCCAAAACCGCTGTGGCTCCACCCATATCAGACTTCATATAATGCAGATTGGCAGAGCTTTTTATTGATATTCCTCCTGTGTCAAACAAAATACATTTTCCTACCAATCCGAAAGTCCTGGCGTTTTTAACGGTAGTTTTATATTCTAAAATAGTGAACGCTGCATCGTAAGCACTTCCCTGGTTAACTGAAAGGTAAGCACCCAATCCAAGTTCTTCACATTTTTTTCTGTTGAAAGCGGTATACTTTAACTCATATTTTTTAGCCAGATTTTTAAGATACGCACTTAAGATATCCGGTTTTTTAAGATTGGCAGGTTTGTTAAGCCAGTCCTGGCAGGCTGTTTGCCCGTTTACCAATGCTTCCGCTTTTTGGCTGATAAGATCTAGTTTTTTCTGACTTAAATTTTCAAAATGCAATTCAAATTTTGCATTCCAGAAAGCATGGTTTTTCTCAAAAGGATAGTTGTACGTTCCTATCAATAGTCCTTTTACAAATTCTTCGAATTGTTTTTCATTCATAAAATCTGCTAAAGCCAGCGTAGGTACGGCCTGTAGTTTTTCTTTCTGTGTCTGTGAAAATTTGACTGCAACCTGCTGAATTTCGAAATTCTGTAAGGCAGATTTTCCTAATCCGATGAAATAGGTTATTCCTTCTTCATGAGCATTGATGAAAACTTCATACTTCTTTCCTGTAAAAAAAGTTGAGATATTTTTATTGAAATTTTTACTTGATCTTGTCCATTCTTCCTCTGTAAATATGTGAAAGACCTGAGTATAATTTTTGTTTTTTTTATTGATTAGTTTCATAAATAGATGTTATATTTTTCTAAAATCATACGGATTCGCTATTCATTTGTTTTTGTTGAAAAATTGTTTCCAGCGATTGTATGGGTTTAGTTTTTAATGCTTTTTTGTTGTGGTTTTACTTCAACAGGGTTTTCTGTATTGTCATAGAACAGCCATTCTATAGCCCTTGGGAATTCCTGTGACCAGTAAAATTCATTATGGGTGCCTTCAGGATTAATATTGGTCTTAAATTCAAAATCAAAAAGCTTCTTCTCTTCCCATCTTTTCAGATATTCTTCAAAAATATGAATTCTTTTGACCATTTTAGAACCTTCCTGGCCGCCTCCATAAAGATAAATTTTTGTTGTAAAAGGAACACGGAAATTCATCATTGGGAAGTTGTTGTTGGGCTCTACCCACAGGGAAGGTGAGAAGATCAGTAACTTGGAGTATACTTCGGGATATAGAAAACCACTGTATATGCTGATCAATGCTCCTAGTGAACTGCCTCCGATTCCGGTATTGTCGCGATCTTTTTTTGTCCTGTAATTTTCATCTACAAAAGGCTTTAAAGTATCAGCAATGAAGCGGATGTATTTTTTTCCTTCAGACCCGTTGGCTACATGATCATTATCAAAAATATATTCCTTTATTCTTTCCTCACTGCCATGTTCTATCGCAATGATGATAAGATCACCACGGCCATATTCTGCTAGGATAGACAGTTTCTTGTCTATTTCCCAATTCCCGAAGCCGCTGCCTTCATTGAATAAGTTCTGCGCATCCTGAAGATACAAAACAGGATACCGCTTATCTGTGGTATGATAATCGTAGGGAAGCAGTGCCCAGACTTTACGGTGGCGGTCAAGCTGCGGGATATAAAAATTTTCAGAAATCACTTCTGCGATGGGGTAGTATTCTTCTTTAAACGGTCCCCAGTTCAATCTCCATTTTTCTATCGTATCAGTAGTTTTGCCGGCGGATTTTTTTACTTTTCTATTGGGAGTGATATTTCCATATTGGTCCAGTTCCACATTCTCCCAGCCTCCTTTCGTGAATTTGTAATCAATTTCTTCGGGAAGAACCTGATCTTCAATTTCTATAAAATAATGGGAAGGATCAATTTGTTTAAGCTGAAAATTATAATCTTTAGGGTTCCAGCTGTTGAAATTTCCGGTGATAAATACCGGTCTGTCGTCGTTTTCTTCGGTATAAAGTTCAAACCTCATCGTGTGTGTTTAATAAATATTGATGTTAAATGTATAAAAAAAGATTGTTTTGAAATCATAAAAATGTGAGTTAAAAAATGATATATTTGATAGATAGACGAAAGCTGAAATTAGATTGATAATTATTTGATGAATAATTAATCGTCATTATCAGTATTTTTCGTAGTTTCAAAGAAAATATAAATACAAACCGGTCTTGATGAATTCTGTTAAAACTTACACGCTTTTCACCGATCATGATGTGTATCTTTTCAAAGAAGGGAGGCATTATAAGCTGTATAGTAAATTTGGAGCACATTCTGTGGAAAAAGAGGGCGTAAAGGGAGTGTATTTTTCAGTATGGGCACCTAATGCAAAGAAAGTTTCCGTTATCGGAAATTTTAATAACTGGAATCATAAAGACCATATTTTGTTTCCAAGATGGGACGGATCGGGAATTTGGGAAGGATTTATTGAGGGATTAACCTGGGGAACATTATATAAATATGCCATTGAAACACCAAGAGGTGAGATCCTGGAAAAAAGTGATCCTTATGCTGTAAGCTGGGAACAGAATATTCAGGCAGCTTCCCTGATTTCTACCACCTGGTATGAATGGAATGATCAGGAGTGGATGGATAAACGCTGGGAAAGAAACAGGCTGGAAGCTCCTATATCTGTGTATGAGCTGCACCTTGGCTCTTGGGTGAGAGAAGGTGACAATCCCGGTCAGTTTTTAAATTATCGGGATATTGCAGAAAAACTGGTTCCTTACATTAGTGAAATGGGTTTTACCCACGTAGAATTCATGCCGGTGATGGAATATCCATATGACCCAAGCTGGGGATATCAGATTACCGGTTTTTATGCAGCCACTTCACGCTTCGGTTCACCACAGGATCTGATGTTTCTCATTGATGAGCTTCATAAAAATAATATAGGCGTTATACTGGACTGGGTTCCTTCTCATTTTCCTGGAGATGCCAATGGCCTTCACCGTTTTGATGGATCATATCTCTATGAGCATGAAGATCCGAGAAAAGGTTTTCATCCCGATTGGAAATCCCATATCTTCAATTATGGCAGAAATGAGGTGAAGTCTTTTCTGATCTCCAATGCCATGTTCTGGCTGGACCGCTATCATGCTGATGGATTGCGTGTGGATGCTGTAACATCCATGCTTCATCTGGATTATTCACGGAATGAAGGCGAATGGGAGCCTAATATCTATGGCGATAATGTGAATCTGGAGGCTAAAGCTTTTCTGCAGGAGTTCAATACTGCCGTATATAAAGAATTCGGAAATAATATCATGACTATAGCAGAAGAAAGTTCAGATTTTCCCATGCTTACAAAACCTGTTCATGACGGGGGTGTAGGATTTGGAATGAAATGGATGATGGGCTGGATGCATGATACCCTGGATTACTTTAAAGAAGATTTTGCTAATCGTAAATTCCATCATCATAAACTGACTTTTGCTTCTATGTATATGTATAATGAAAATTATATGATGCCTTTGTCACATGATGAGGTGGTACATGGTAAGGCAAGTCTTATCTATAAAATGAAAGGTGACGAATGGCAGAAATTTGCCAATCTGCGTACCTTGTATGTATATATGTATACCCATCCGGGAGCCAAGCTGCTTTTTATGGGGGACGAATTCGGGCAGACCAGCGAATGGAATTTTACCCGAAGCCTAGACTGGCATTTGCTGAAATATCCTGTTCATAAAGGAATGCAGGAAATTGTTAAAGAACTGAATCACCTGTATACCTCAGAATCTGCCTTTTATGAAAATCAGTTTGATAAACATGGTTTTGAGTGGGTAGAAGCAGATGATCTTGAAAACTCAGTGTATGTATATCTGAGAAAAGGAAAAAGAAAAGATGATGTTGCGATGATAGCTTTAAATCTGGCTCCCAAAGTACTGGATTACAAAATCGGGATTCCTGCAGGAACTCATTGGGAGGTTGTTTTAAATTCAGATGATGAAAAGTACAGCGGAAGCGGAGTAGAGCCTGAAATACTAGAAGAGAAATACGAAGAATGGCGAGGATATCCGAAATCAATGAAGGTGAAATTGCCGCCATTGGCAGGAGTTATTTTAAGACAGAAGAAAGATAAAAAGTATAAATTACACAGAATTAAACACAAGAGATAAAGAATGGTTATTTATCATTTAAGTACAGAATGTTATCCTGTAGCAAAAGTAGGCGGTCTGGCAGATGTGGTAGGTGCACTGCCAAAATATCAGAATAAAATAAAGGGTATAGATGCTAAGGTCGTAATGCCATGGTATAACAAACCTTTTATCTATGATCATGAATTTGACCTGGTTTTTGATGGGTTTATTCATCAGGGAGCCACTATGCTGCAGGTTCAGGTGTTGAAAGAAAAGACAAATGTTCTGGGGTTTGAACTGTATATGGTAAGAATTCCCGGATTATTAGACAGAGACAATCCTTACGGATATCAGGATGAAAGTTTTCAGTTTATGGCGTTCCAGCATGGGATATTACATTGGCTGTGTGCTATGGAAATTCGTCCTGATGTTTTGCACTGTCATGATTACCATACAGGACTGGTTCCTTTTATGGTAGAACACTGCCCGGAATTTGAATTTCTAAAAGGAGTGAAAACAATAGGAACCATTCACAACGGAGAATATCAGGGAATGATGGGCTGGGGGATGGCTCATTATATGCCGTCTTTTGATGCTTATAAATGGGGCCTTATGGACTGGAATGGATTCATGAATCCTCTGGCCAGTATGATTAAATGCGCGAATGCTTTCACCACCGTTTCCGAAGGGTATCTGGAAGAGCTTTTTATAAGCTTCCGTGGTTTGGAAAGCCTCGTTCGTCAGGAATTCGGAAAAGCATACGGAATCATCAACGGTATTGATGCCGAAGTCTGGAATCCGGAAACCGATCCGATGCTGGATTTTAATTTTAACAGTAAAAATGCAGTAGCCCAAAAGAAGAAAAACAAAGAAAAACTGTGTGAAGAATATGGATTGAAGCCGGAGCTCCCTTTATTTGCCTTTATCGGAAGATTTGCTACAGAAAAAGGAGCAGATCTGCTGCCGGATGTGGTATGGCGAAGCATTAAACAAAGCTACGGGGCTCTGAATATTATGATTCTGGGTTCCGGAAATACCTATATTGAGAATAAATTAAAGGAATACGATTATACTTATACCAATTTTGCTCTGGATCTGGGATATAAAGAACATCTTTCCCATAAGATCTATGCATCCGCAGATTTCCTTCTGATGCCTTCCAGAGTAGAACCATGCGGACTGAATCAAATGTATTCTATGAGATACGGAACAGTTCCTGTAGTAAGATATACCGGAGGACTCAGAGATACCGTAGAAGATATCTCAACCGGAGGAGCAGGACTGAATTTTACCTATCCGGGCGTAGATGATATTGTACATGCGATGAACAGGGCGCTGGCAATTTATAATCAAAAAGGAGTGATGGATGATCTTATCCATGCCAACATGAATTTTGACTTTGCATGGGAGAAATCTGCGGAAAAATACATAGCTTTATATAATAGCTGATACAATGAAGATTTTCGGATTTCTTTCTTTAATAATGATACTGTTTTCTTGTAAAGAAGACAGAGGAAGTTATCACGGAGGATATTATTGGATCTATGTATATGGTCTTCCTGCTATAGAACGACATGATGCAATGGATGGGATTTCTGAAAAGTGGAAAATCAAACATTACTCTGTTGGCGGCTGTCTGATAGAAGCCAATGAGATGAAGAAAGTAGATGCTATTAATAAAAGAACATATGCCTCAATAGAAAGACAGTACGGAAAAGGATGGAGAGAAGCGTATCGTAAGGATGTTGAAAGTTTTGTAATGAAGAGAGCAGATGTGATGGACGTTCTTATTACCAATCACTTTTTCAGAAATGAGCTTAAAAAATATAATATTGAGATCTATAATCTGGATAAAGAGGTTTTAGAATTAAATGATAAAGAAGATTTTCAGGTGGTTGTTTTTAATAATGAACTCCAATATGAAAACAAAGAATGCTTTAAGGTAGCAGTAAACACTAAGAACAGAACAGTAAACTTAATAAAATAAAAAAAACGCAAGATATTTATGAATCGAAATGTAATCTCCATAGTTTTAGGAGGAGGCAGGGGAACAAGATTATTCCCGTTAACGTATTCCAGATCAAAACCGGCTGTGCCTATCGCGGGAAAATACAGACTGGTAGATATTCCTATTTCAAACTGCCTGAATTCAGGGTTAAATAAGATTCTGGTTTTGACGCAGTTTAACTCTGCTTCTCTCAATTCGCACATTAAGAATTCTTATCACTTTGATATCTTCAGTAAAGGGTTTGTCGATATTCTGGCAGCCGAGCAGAATGTAGAGAATGAAAGCTGGTATCAGGGAACAGCAGATGCTGTACGGCAGTCGATGAAACACCTTGAAAAGTATGATTATGACTATATCCTGATTCTTTCCGGAGATCAGCTCTATCAGATGGATTTCAGAGAAATGCTGGATTTTCACATTGAAAACGGAGGTGATCTCACCATCGCTACAATCCCGGTCAATGCAAAAGATGCTACCGGTTTTGGGATCTTAAAATCTGACGACGAAGGGAATATTACATCTTTCTATGAAAAACCTGATTATGATATGCTGGAAGGCATGAAATCTGAGGTTTCAGCAGAAAATAAACATACAGGAAAAGAATTTCTGGCTTCTATGGGGATCTATATCTTCACCAAAACAATTCTTAAAAAGATGTTTGACGAAGGCGCTGGTGACGATTTCGGAAAAGATATCATTCCGAGTTCTATTGGTAAATACAAGACATTAAGCTATCAGTATGAAGGATACTGGACGGATATCGGAACTATAGAATCTTTTTACGAAGCCAATCTGGATCTTTGTCTGGATCTGCCGCAGTTTAATCTTTTCTCCTCTTCGCCCATTTATACAAGAGCAAGAATGCTTCCACCATCAAAAATCAACGGTTCTTATGTAAGTAAGGCTGTTTTTGGGGATGGCTGTATCATTATGGCCGATAAAATCGAAAATTCCGTGATCGGAAACAGAACAAGAATAGATAAAGGAAGTACCATCGTAAATTCGTACGTAATGGGAGCTGACTTTTACCAGAATACCACAGATATTGTACTGAATGACAGAGCTGGCCGCCCTAATATGGGAATAGGAAAATACTGCTATATTGAAAAAGCAATCCTTGATAAAAACTGCTACATTGGTGACAATGTGAAAATCATTGGAGGAAAACATATTCCGGATGGCGACTATGGGACCTATTCCGTACAGGATGGAATTGTAGTCGTGAAAAAAGGAGCAGTTTTGGCTCCGGGAACACATATTGGATAAGAAAGCCGCAGAAATCAGAGAAAAATTTTCTGATTAAAGGGTGAAAATCTTTAACCGACAAGAACAAAAAAAGAAACCTAAGCAGGTTTCTTTTTTTGTTAAGAATTTCTATTTGGAGAACAGAGTCAGTGAGTATTCTAATTCAGGATCTTTTTGCTCTTTTAATGATTGTAGGAAAAACTGGGTACTAATGGTATGGTCAGGAATTACACCTGTACACCTGGCAACATTGTCTTTATCATTACTGTTAAAAAAGATTTCCGTTCTTGGAATAGAAATAACAGACTTGGTATTGGGAAGTCTGTAGGTAAGAAACCATGCGGCTGTAGTAAAATTGCTGCAAGATCCGGTTTCTTTTCCGATAATTTCCCCTCTTTTTTCACTTTTAAATAACGAAGCAAAATAAGTAGCTGCAGAGAAAGTACGGTTATTGATCAGTAATATAATTTTTCCGTCAAAAAACATCCCGTCTCTAGGGTAGCTTTTTACATAAGTATTGTCAAGCCTTGAGTTTCCGAAATAATAATCTCCTTTTTCTGCTTTGTCAAACCGCTGTCTCATGAAGTTATTCTGGTCGGCAATATCCTTATCCGAATAATAACGGCTGGTCTGAGGGTCTACCAGATAATCTTTATAATTGATGTCAACCACCTTGGTTCCGTACTGGTATTCATTATTGAATGTTTTATCTTTAGCGATGAAAGAATACAGCAAAGGGACATTGCTGATAGCGCCACCCGAATTATTACGGATATCTATGATCAGTTTTTTAGCTTTCAGATCTTTCATTTCCTGGAAAAATTTCTTTAGTCTTTCATATAAAAAGCTCTCATCGTAAGAAAAAGATTTCACAGACAAATAGTACGTGTCAGAATCAATGGAATAGCCATAAATTCCATAGCTTTCTGAAATCAGGTCTATCGGCAGTACAGAATGTTTGCTTTCATAATAGTATCGGGGATATTTAATGCCTTTTACTTTCGCCGTTTTCTGTTCTCCTTTAAGTGTTTTGTATTTTAAAGTGAAATCACTGGTCTTGTTTTTCAGAACAAAAGGAATATAAAAAGACAGATCTACATCTTCCTCTTTAATATTTCCGTCCGCGGCTTTAGGAATAGCCTTTAAAAGCTCTGATGAACTTACATTATTAACCTCAAGAATCTCGCTCCCGACTTCAATAAGATACGGATTGTTTCCGTTTACAAATAATTGCCCATTCTGTACATAGGTCTGCAGAGGGAAAAAGTCAATAGAATTTAAAACATTTTCAAAATAATTAGAATCCGAACTGAAAGAGCTGTGCCCGTCACCAATAATTCTGGTGGGATTATTGATAAGCAGACTGATATAGCTTGGATCTTTTTTAACGGCATTACGCAGGGAATCTATTTTTCGGGCAACAACTTCCTTACTATGGAATCTGTAAGGATTTGGATGCTGTTTCTGAATGATATCAACCGCAATGTCAAAATCTTTCAGATAGCCGTCCTGAGGAATTTCTGAAATGGAGTATTGTGAAAATGCAATGGATGATAACAAGATCAAAGGAAATGTACATAAATTCTTCATAAAATATAGATTTAAGGCTTTCCCGAATCAATATACATACCATACATACCCCATGAGTATTTGATATTAATCATTAAATCAAATGTTTTTTTTAACAGAATTATTTTTTTTCAATGCAATCTGCATATTGGTCACTCTTTATATTTATACTATTTTTGTGCGATGCGTATTTTTAAGATATTAACTTTTATCATTGTTTTGTTGGGAGGAGCTTATGCTGCTTCCATGTACTATTTTGTGGACGAAAGTAAAAATTTCACCATTGAAAAAGAGATTGATTATCCGGTAGATAAGGTTTTTGCCCAGTTTAATAATCTTCAGAATTTCACAAGATGGAACAACTTTTTTACCAGCTCACAATCTATCGATATTGATTATTATACACCTTACGAAGGGCAGGGAAGCTCCATCAGCTATGTGGATCCTAAAAATAATACGGATGGAGAAATGTTTATCCGTTATGAGAACCTTAATAAGACATTGAAATATCAGCTTTTTGAGGATGAAAACGAAAATCCAACGCTGGTTGACGTTAAATTTAAACCTGTTTCTGCAGAAAAAACAAAAATCATCTGGTACGTACATACTCCCAAACTGCCTGTCTGGAAAAGAGTAGAAAACTTCTGGACCGAAGACCGTTTTGCTGAAAATATAAACAAAAGCATGGCGAATCTTAAAAATTCCTTAGGAAATAAAGTAGAAAAAGACAACCAGATGGCAGCCATCAAATACGACAGTCTGATGGTGGAAAATGAAGAAGAAAAACTGCTGCTTGGGATCAATGTAAGTACTTCAAATAAGAAAGATGCTCTTTATAAAAATATTGTGATGAATTATAACAAAACTTATAATTTTGTGACAATGGATATGGGAAAAAAAGATGATGAATTTGGATATCCCATCCTGATCACTGATGCAGACAATTATAAAGACAAAGAGGTTTCCTATTTCCTCGGAATTCCGCTTTCTAAGAAAATCGGAGTGTCCGACAATAATTTCAATTTTAGATCCGTAAATCCGTCGCAAAATTATGTAATCTACTACAAAGGGAACTATGAAGGGCGAATTCGGGCAATTCAGCAGCTCATTCAGAAAGCCAAAAAAGACGAGATGCGCTTCGGAGACATCCGTCAGACCTTTATTGAACGTCCGATGGAGGGACAGGAGGTGAACATGAAGCTCTCATTATCAGTGTATAAGTGATTTTTATTTATTTATTTTTTTCTTAAGTTTTTTTAACGGTTTGAGACTGTTCTAACTCGGTTTTTTTTATTAAATTTGAAGATTAATTCTACAA
>JASLCD010000364.1 GCA_030146295.1 Chryseobacterium sp. | reverse complement strand
TTTTTTGGGAAAGAAACATGGCTTAACGGTCAAATAATCAGTTTCTCTACAGATCAGAGCTATTCATTCTGTAAATAACAGGTATCTGAAATTTTCTATGAGGATTTGCAAAAGTTGTAAAGGCAGTCCGATTATAAAGTCTTATTTTTGCATAGAATTTTTATTTTAATTCTTTCTTTCGATTCGTACAATGAAAAAACAAGATACCTGGGAGATTATAAAAAGGCTGTTCTTTATCGGAATGAAGTTCCGTTCCTGGTTCATCCTTACTCTTATAATTTCTATATTTCTTTCAATTGTTTCTACTTACAGGCCGTATCTTACTATGCAGGTGGTGGATAATGATATTACAAAGCTGCAAGATAAAGCTTTGATGATGAAGCATATCTACATCCTTGTTGGTTTGGTATTTGCTGAGACAATTTTAAACTTTTTTCTGGTTTATTTTTCAAATTTTATCTCTCAGAATGTAATCAGGGATATCAGAGAACGTCTATATGCCAAACTGATTTATTTCAAGACTTCATTTTTTGATAAAACCCCTATTGGGCAGCTCGTAACACGTGCGGTAGGAGATGTGGAAACAATTGCTACCGTATATACAGATGGTTTCCTGATGGTTTTTGGGGATATCCTGAGAATCCTGTTTGTATTGGTGATGATGTTCAGCACCAATGTTCACCTGAGTTATATTACGCTGGCTATTTTACCCCTGATGGTAGTTATTACAAGATTTTTCCAGAAAAGACTGAAGAAAGCTTTTGGAGATGAAAGGAACTGGACTGCCAATCAAAATTCTTTTGTTCAGGAAAGACTGGCTGGGATGTCTATTATTCAGGTATTCAACAGACAGGAATCTGAGTTTAAGAAATTTGATGATATCAATATTACCCTGAAAGGAGCATTGCTGAGAACGGTATTTATTTTCTCACTGTTTTTCCCTGTTGTGGAACTTATTTCTTCATTATTCATAGGATTTATCCTTTTTTATGGAGGATATATTACGATCAGTGCCGGGGTGGTGATTGCATTTATCCAGTATATTTCAATGCTGATCCGTCCTTTGAGACAGATTGCTGACCGTTTCAACAATATTCAGCGCGGAATTGTTGGGGCAGAAAGGGTGTTGGGATTAATGGATGAAGAAAATTCAATGCCCAATAACGGAACGGTGAAGAAAGATCACTTCGCCGGAAAAATCGAATTCCGGAAAGTACATTTTGCCTATGATGAGAAACAGGAAGTTCTTAAAGGAATTGACTTTAAAGTAAATCCGGGAGAGACAGTCGCTATAGTGGGCGCCACAGGTGCCGGGAAATCTACTATCATCAGCCTGATCACTAGATTGTATGACATCAATTCCGGAAATATTTTAATTGATGATGTTGATCTGAAGGACTATGAGCTTTATAATCTGAGAAGCCATATCGGAGTTGTTTTGCAGGATGTTTTCCTTTTCCATGGAAGTATTTTTGAAAACCTTTCCTTTGGAGATGACAGTATAACGTTGGATAAAATAAAAGCTGGCGCCAGAGAAATTGAAGTAGATGAGTTTATCCAGCAGCTTCCCGGCGGATACGATTATATAGTGAGCGAAAGAGGTTCATCCATATCTTTAGGGCAGAGACAGCTGCTGTCTTTCCTGAGAGCATATTTATCAGACCCGAAAATTTTAATTCTGGATGAAGCGACGTCTTCCATTGATCATGAAAGTGAGAAACTGATCCAGAGAGCAACAGAAAAAATTACTAAAAACAGGACCTCCATTATTATTGCCCACAGACTTTCTACCATCGAAAAAGCAGATAAGATTATTGTAATGGAGCATGGTAAGATTGTGGAAGAAGGCAAACATCTTGAGCTTCTGGATAAGAATGGGTATTATTCCACGCTTTACAAAGCCCAGCTGCGCCATGAAGTAGAAATGGAGACAGAAAAAGAATCATAATCCATAAGGAAGTATAATACACAAAAAGAGAGTCATTACGACTCTCTTTTTTTGAAGCTGCATCATCTGTGAGCCTTTATGAATTTAGAATTTTAATTTCTTGGTGATTATTTTTCCGTTTTCCAGCACCGCTGTTATGGTGATAACTATATTTTTCTCATCAACCGGATATTTGAATTCTGAAGATTTAAGATCTGTTTTTTTCATCAGTAGCCTTCCGGAAACATCATAAATATGTACAGAAGAAATCTTCACATTGCTTCTTATAGATACAGAGTTTTCATCTTTAAAAATAACAGGTGGATTTTTTACCCCTGCGTTTTCGACAGCTAATAAACCTTGGGTTTCAATAATCACAGAATAATCTTCCACCTGCCCGTATTTCGGAGTATAGCAGGCTGATACTGCGGTCCCGTTGTATTCGCCGATGACTCTCATTCTTAAAGGTGTGTTGGTAACTGCACTGGCAGGAGGAGTTACCTGAGCTGTAGCCCATGAACCGCTGCTTACACCGCTTTGGTTAAGAACCAGTTCGGTAGACTCATTAAACTGACCATCATTATTATAATCAATATAAGCTTTGATAATGTGGGGATTATTGGTTCCCGGTGCCACAGTAAGCGTTGTAGCTGTATTCTGAGGGATTGTGGTTTTTGATATTCCATAACAGTAAGTTCCTGTGAAATTTTCGTAAAAATTATTGGAAGCCTGTTTGAAATTGCTGGAGTAATTGTTGATGCTTCCGAATTTTACAGAAGTAATTCCCACGTTGTAGCTGCCTGGATTTGTGATAGAAGCGGGAGTACAGGCATTAGCCAATACAACACTGTTATTAGTTATAGTGGCAACCGATGAATTAATCAATGACTGTCTGTATTGTAAAAGCTGTGCTGTTGCTCTGTCCGCCTGCCCTTGTGTAAATAAATTTCTAAAACAGTATGTATATGCCATCACATTTCTTTCACCTCCATTATATAGCTGGCTGGTGCAAGGATTTATCTGTCCTGTCTGGCAGCTATGAGGAACAGAAGAGTGATAAAGGCTTTTCATGGGTTCTGTATCACAAACAAGATCTCCATCCAGGGTACAATCGGTGTTGCTAGGACAGTCTCCTGTAGTTTCATTATATCCCTGGTGAGTATGTCTCAGACCCAAAGCATGTCCGAATTCATGAGCTAAAGTCTGTGCATTCACAGCAGAAGCACTTGTTGCCATAAAAGCATAATCCTTGCTTCCTCCCGGATAATAGGCAAAACCATTCAATCCTCCGGAATTGGAAGTTAATTTCTTAACGACATAGATATTATAATATTTTGAGGTATCCCACATTCCCATGGCAGTAATCTCAGAGGCTGTTACGGCATTGGTGGTATTGTCATTATTAACCCCGCCGCTTACGTATTTAGGAAGAGTTGAGGCATTGATTCTGTTGATCCCGTTGGTTGCATTACAGTTTGGATCTTTAACGGCAAAAACAAATTTGACCGGCAGAATAGAACTTGTTCCGGACATTCCGCTGGCAGAGCTGCCGGCAAACACCCCGTTGGTATAGTTGACCCATGCTATGATATCAGCATCAGACTTATTATTGGTGGTTCCTACAGCGCTTCCATCTCCTACAACATGCACTACAATTGGAATTTCGTATACCTGATTGTTGAGTTTGGAAGCAAGTTTTCCACTTTTGATCATTTTGGATAATTCCAGGTTGAAAGCGTCGTCCTGAGCTTTCTCTTCCGGATACCTTTCATAATGTTTTTTCATTAATTCATCGGTTCCGCACTCCTGAAATTCCACACTTTGTGAATAAAAATTTGAACAGAATGTCCCTGAAATAAGCAGAAATAATAATTTTTTCATAGTATTTTTTATTGAAGAGTTTGAAATTTAAAAATAAATAAAAAATACTGATAATTAATTACTGCTTTTGAAAACTACAGAAAACAAAATTCTGAACCGTCTCAAAAGGGGTGGTATGATCTTCAGTAATACATTTTACTTTTTTGAAACTTTTTTCAAATTTTTCAGACAATGATTCCTCATCATACTGCTGAATATCCAATCCACTGCATTTGGAAGGACCATTTTTAGAGAATGTTCCAAGAATCATAAAGTGATTCACACTGTTCTCAGCAATATCAATATATTTTGAAACCTGCTCCGCTGTTGTCAGGAAATGAAAAGCAGCTCTGTCATGCCATATATCGTAGGTCTCGGTGGGTTCGAAAGCTGTAATATCTGTTGCAATCCACTGTATTTTACCGGCTGCTGCTCCCAGTCTTTCCTGTGCTTTTTCCAGAGCTTTGGCAGAAATATCAAGCACGGTAATATTCTCATAGCCTTCCTCAAGAAGAAAATCAACAAGGTTGCTGTCTCCGCCGCCAATATCAATAATTCTGGCGTCCTTTCCCAATCCGGAAGACCTGATGAAATCAAGTGATGTCTGTGGTTTTTTCTGGGTCCAGCTTACCTGGTCAGGATTTTTGGTTTCATATACGTTTTCCCAGTGGCTTTTGTTGTCAGAAGAACTCATGATTCTTTTAATTGATTGTTTATCTCTTCAAATTTATTAATTAATTCGTCAAGTTTCCCCTGTTGTTTCTTGATTGTTTTAGGTCTTACATAAAACCAATTGAAAGCGATCCATGCTAATGTTACTGCATAGGTGACAATAGCCGACCCCAATGTCATTCTGGAAGTGTATTCATACATATAAAAGCTGATTCCCAGACAGAGCATAATAAAATACAGGTTGAGAATGGTTGTCTGCATAAATTTCTGTTTACTTTTTACTACATATAAACTTTGGAGGTACTCATGGTTGGATTTTGTCTGATCAATTTTATAAAATACCATAAACATTTTATTATAGGCAAAAAGGAACATGACCATAGCAAGAATCACCAGCACAATTCCGATTTTTGTAGTAATCATCTGAGGCTGGAAACGATACCAGATATAAATGATTAATAATGAGGTGGTGATTAATCCAATATTGGCGGTGATCAGTCTGCGCAGGTTTTGATTTCTGAATTTTTTCAGCTTGCCAAGAAGTTCTTCCAGATTGGGTTTGTTGGAAGTCTGCTGCTTCCATATATTTTTGAAATTGATATTAGTATCCATTTTCTCTAAACTTTTGTGTTAATTTTTCCTTTATCCTGTGAATCTTTACCCGTATATTGGATTCCGAAAGCCCTACGATATGAGCTATCTCAGCCTGTTTTACCTCTTCAAGCTCTAATGAAATAATAATTCTGTCTGTTTCTGGCAGCTCCGAAATAAACCTGTACAGCAACTGTATCTGAGGTTCCATAGATTCCTGTTTTTTTTCTTCCAGATTAATGGGCAGATCCGTTTTGGTAAATTTCTTTTCCTTTTCAATCTGCCGGAGGCAGTTATTGGAGGCAATTCTGAAGATCCATGTTCCTATGCTGGATTCATTTCTGAATTTCGGAAGCTGCTGCCATACAATGATAAATGTTTCCTGGGCAAGATCCTTAGCAAGATCAGGATCATTCATATATCCCATGCACAGACGGAATATCCTTTGCCAGTAGAGTTCGTATATCTCCTCAAAAACCATTATTTCACAGATAAAAAGTTATTAAGCTGGTTAAAGTACCAATCTTTATCATCGTACATAATGAAATGCAATCCTTTTGAAGCATATTGCATATTGGCATTTTTTAAATTTTTGTACTGGCTTTCAATCGTTGGTTTCAGATTGACAAAAAAGGACTCCAGCAGAATAAGGGAAGGACATTGTATATTTTTTATTTTCTCTCTCAGATCGGTATTGGAAAAGTCACAGTACATCTTTGCGAATGTTTTTCGGTCTGATTTCATGCTCCAGCTGATCACTGTTTCCTGCATAGAGGCATCGGCCAAAAGGCGTGGCATAGTCTGAGTCTGCATTTTTTGAAACTGTTCATCACTCATAGCGGTTAATTTTTCAATAGTAGAGCTGCAGTCATTATTTTCTTTGGAGGTAAAATTAGGATCAGATATCGCAGCAAGGCAGGGCAGGGTATCCACGATGATTATTTTACCTGCCAGTTCAGGATAGTCTGCAGCAATCGCAAGAGCAAGGCCGCCTCCCATACTATGCCCGATGATAATGGGTTTGTCTATTTTATTATTCTTTATATAAGCCGCAATTCCTTTTTCCCAATCTTTAAAGCTGGCGTCTGCCTGTGGTTTTGTTCCGGCAAATCCTGCCATCGTTAAAGTATAACAAGTGAAGTTTTTTTCAAATTTTGCAGTGGTTTCGTTCCAGACATCTCCTGAAGAGGCAAACCCGGGAATAAATAGTAAAGACTGATTTCCATGTCCTGTTTTCTTTACTTCAAACGGATATGCTGTCTGCTGACCAAATATATTGCATACTGCTAAGAAAAATAACAGGATGATAAGAAGGAATGTAAATTTTTTCATGATTTCTAAAGTTTATTTGTCTTTTAGAGACGAACCTTAAAAAAATGTTACACCAGATTTTAATTTTTTTTGAAAAAATATTTATCCTTACTCCGAAACCCTTATCATTAGTGAAAAAATTATATAAAAATATTGTAGTAATATATCATTAAATAGTAAAGTTTAGTGAATCTTTGAATACAATATTGAAAAGATTAATCTAATATTCTTCCATAAAACCTGCTGATATCAAAATAAAATCCAGGAATTTTATATTTGTCTTTTTCAAATTCCTGATAATCACATTTTCCCTGATGGCTTTGTGCCTTGGTTTCCATTTGGAATCTGTTCAGAAGTACATATTCGTCAGTAACGGAAATGACATGAAAACCTGTTTCGCATTTCAGTCCGTCGCCGGAAGTAAGAATGGCATTTAATAATCCGTGGAAATTCCCGGCGATTTTTTCAGCGGTGGCATCATCATTATTTAAATGATACAAATAAGCAAGATAGTTCATAGCCCGAAGATCCAGTGGGTTTTCATCCAGAGCATCCAGAAATAGCAGGATTCCTTTGGAGAGATCTTTTTGTGAAATTCCCTCCCCACGATAATACTTGGCAACTTCTTCAGCTTTCTTCCCTATTTTATACGGATGATAGTCTTTTTGAAAGGTGTAACCGAAGTAAAGATGACGATATTGGCTGCTTGTAAGAAGTGTATCATTCTGTTTTAATCTTTTTAAAAGCTTCGGATAATACAATTCTGAGTTTTTATCCTCAATATTTTTCTGAATTAAAGAATAATCAGGTGCTTTAAACTCAGGTTTCTGAGCATGCAGGAAAGTAAGCAGGATTAAAAAGAATAAAGAGAAAAATGCTTTAATATTCATGGTTTGTTTAAGGTTGTAGTGATTTTAGGATGACTTAAAAATACGGAATACATATCAATAATATGAAATTATGCTGACTGTTTGTAAAAAAAACAATAAAATGTTATCAAAGTGTTATTTTGTGTTGATAAATTTACTAACTTTATTCGGAATTTAAGAGATTACCCCTGGCATTCAAAGGGGTAAATGGAATTTTTAACTAAAAAACTAAAAAATATTAATGAGCAGCAGTATCCAAGATGAATTTAAAGTCTTTAAAGACGAATTGAGAAAATTGAATATCGAAGTACAGAAAGTTGTAAAAGTAGGAAACGGTAGTATGGATTTCCACGAGGTTTTCTACAAATCACCGAGGTATGAAGAGGTAAAAAGTATATATGTCCAGCGTCATAATCTGGATAGTATGATTGAAAAATTTAAACAAGCCTACCATTAAAAAATAGAACAAGCGCCGCAGATCCTCTGCGGCGCTTGTTTTTTATAAAGGAGTATTGTATTAATCTTTATCAAGTGTGGAAGTTTTTTTTGTGTCTTTCATTCCGGCATAGACGATCAGGGAAAATAAAATACATCCCGTAATGTACCAGTAGAAATAACTTTCTGTTCCTGCCTGTTTAAACCATAGGGCAATATATTCTGCTGTTCCTCCGAAAATAGCTACTGTCAATGCATAAGGAAGACCTACACCCAGTGCCCTGATCTTAGAGGGGAAGAGTTCCGCTTTTACAACAGCATTGATAGAGGTGTATCCGCTGACAATGATCAGAGATACCATAATCAGAAAAAAAGCAGTCCACATTGAAGTTGTTGTACTTAAAGCCGTGAGAAGGGGTACGGTGAATAATGTTTCTAAAATTCCAAATCCCAAAAGGAGCGGTCTTCTTCCGATTTTGTCTGATAATGCCCCGAAAGCAGGCTGAAGACAGGCGAATATAAATAATGAAATAAATGAAATAAGGGTAGATTGCTCTTTAGTCAAATGAACTGTATTTACCAGGAATTTTTGCATATAAGTGGTATACGTGTAGAATGCAAGAGTTCCTCCTAATGTAAGGCCGATTACTGTAAGCAGAGCCTTGGGATGCTTGAGAAGTTCTTTTACCGTTCCTTTTTTCTTTTCGCTAAGCTCTTTTTTATTCTCAAATGCTTCGGTTTCGTGGAGATGGGTTCTTAAATATAAAGCGATAACAGAAAGTAATGCTCCAATAACGAAAGGTATTCTCCAGCCCCATTCTTCGAGCTGAGTCTCTGTTAATAGGAGTTTCTGTAAAATCAATTGTATTCCCAGAGCAATCAGCTGACCTCCGATCAGAGTCACATACTGAAAGCTTGAATAAAATCCTCTTTTGTTTTCCGATGCCATTTCGCTGAGGTAAGTTGCAGAAACACCATATTCACCTCCTACACTCAATCCCTGCAATAGTCTGGCAAGCAGTAACACGGCAGGAGCCAGGATTCCAATGGTTTTATAAGTAGGAGTAAGAGCTATCAGCAGAGAGCCGAATGACATAAGTAATACAGAAAGTGTCATCGCCTTTTTTCTTCCGATCTTGTCAGCAATACTTCCAAATATCCAACCTCCAATGGGACGCATCAGAAAGCCCACAGCAAATATTCCAGCTGTATTCATCAGCTGTGCATTCAGATCAGAATCCGGAAAAAACGAATGTGAAAAATAAATGGCAAAGGCCGCGTAGGCATACCAGTCATACCATTCGACAAGATTTCCGATGGATCCGCCTATGATGGCTTTGATTCTTTGGCCGGTAGCGATAGAGTTTGTATTCATTGTTGTTTCCAGAAAGTTTTATAATGGCATCCAAGATACAAATTTCAGAAAAAAATAAACCGTCCTGAAAAAGAACGGTTTGCTGTTGTAAAATTATATTTTTTAAAATCGATACCCCAAAGAAAGTCCGCTTCTGAAGCCTGCCCAGGGACCATCTACTTTTATTCTGGCACCATTGGCATTGGTTTCTACCGTATATTTTACGAATGGAATATCAAGGTTTTCTATTTCCTTTTTTAGCTGAGCCTGCATATCAGGTGTCAGTACATAATCGGAGGTCATTGTAAAATCTCCTTTTCCGGTTCCATAGTGGGCCCCTGCAATCCAGAAATCAAGTATAAGATTCTGGCTTCTGGTTAAAAAGAACTGTACTCCGACCATCAGCCCGCCACTGTTCCCTTTGGTGTCTCCCTGACCTTTAAGAGGAACCTGATAAGTGACTCCATTAGGACCGTTGTAATCATAATAAAAATCAAAAGTATTGGAAGTTACACTTGAATACCGGTAATAAGGAGCAAAATAAAATCCTTTTCCATATCCTTTTCCGATATAAAATCTGGGCTCTATCGTGAAATTGGTCGCTTTTACTCTAAGATTCTCGAATCTTTTCTCATCTTTTTCTTTCAGAAAGGAATTGATGAAAGGTATTTTCCCTTCAGGCATTGTTCCAAAACCAATGTTTAAAGAAAACCACTGGTTGATGGCACGCTCATAAGACAAATTGATGTTTCTGAATACATAAGCCGTGACATTGGTCTTGATGATATTCATCTTTTCTGCCGGATTGTTTTGAATTTCCTGAGCCCCCAAAACTGAAAAAAGAAAGCACGGAATGAATATGAATACTTTTTTCATGACTTTATATTTTGTGATGTTTAAAAATACCAGCAAAAAGCGGGCTGTATTTAACATAATAATTAGAATTTGAAGAAAAGTTACTGATTAATCTTTAATTTCTGACGATTATCTATGTAATATACATTGGAGATTGATTGTCCTACTAGTATAATTCATCTTTTGACATGAAAAAAACTCTATATACCATATTCTTTCTTTGCAGTGCTTTTGTATTGGCTCAGGAAAAGAATAATGATACTACTGATGTTGCAGCAACAAAAGAGATTCAGGAAGTTATTCTAAAATCACAGCGTAAAAAACAGTTTGCCGATAAAGCCGTTTATACTTTTGATAAGGAGGCTCTGGAAAGAGCACGCTATGCAAAAGACCTGCTTCGTACTCTTCCCGAATTACAGCTGGATCCTGTAGCGAATACCATTACGAGTACCAAAGGAGGAACCACATTATTTCTGATCAACGGAATTGAAGCTACGGATATGCAGATCCGAAGTGTGGCTCCTGGTGAAGTAATAAAGGTAGAATATTATGACATCCCGCCCGCAAGATGGGCAACGAGAGCTGATACTGTAGTCAATATTCTTACGAAATCCACAGAAACAGGATATGTGTTCGGGGCTGATGTTTCTTCTGCCTTGAATACTGGGTTTGTGAATAGTTCTGCCTATGCCAGTTATACCAAAGGGAAAAATAATTTCGGACTTGAATATTCATTGAACCTGAGAGATTATGACGACCGAAGAGTAAGCAGTATCTATGATTATCAGCTGAACGGAAAACAGTACCGTTCTGATGAAAACAGAAAAGACCATTTCGGATATACTTTCCAGAATATTGCGCTGCGCTATACCAGACTTGCTCCTGATGATTACGCTTTTCAGGCTAAATTGAATATGGATATTTTCAGCAAATTTTCAAAAGGAATAGGGCAGAGTGTCTTTACTGAAGATGATGTGAAGGAAGAACATGCCATGTTTAAAAATAATGGCTCAGATTATGTGATTCCTAAGCTGGATCTTTATTACTCCAAAAAAATAGGTGAAAAAGATGAGCTGAGTATTAATGTGGTAGGTTCTCATTATACGACCCATACTTCAGAAACTGCCAAGGAATGGATTATAGATTCCGGACTTTCGGTGTATGATAATGATATGGTTCTGAAGGCAAGGCAAACGAGTCTGGTAGGAGAGCTTGCCCATACTCATGATTTCAAAGCAGGAAAACTTTCATCCGGATACCGCATTTCAAGGTCTTCTATTTCCAACGACCTGAATAACCTTGCCGGATACGCCCAATACAGTGTTACTTATCTGGAGCAGTATTTTTACACCGAGTTTGCAGGGAAAGCAGGACAATTCAGTTACCGTATCGGAGCCGGTCTTACGAATATCCACAACAAGAGCGCAGAGAATACTTTTGATGAATGGACTTTTACCCCGAAGGTTATTCTTGCTTATCAGATAAAAAACAAGCAGAATCTACGTTTTACAGCAAGTTATAATCCGGTAAGCCCATGGAGCAATGCTCTGAGTAGTAATGTGGTGCAGCTGGCACCCAATATTGTACAAAGAGGAAATCCTTTTTTAGAATCGCAGCAGGTTTTTTCCAATAACCTGACCTATTCTTTTAATAACAAATATTTTGATTTCAATGCTGGTTTATTTTATCGGTATACCAATAGGGTAATCAACCAGTATTATGTTCAGGATGATGTATTGGGAGGCTATGCACTGACTTATGAAAACGGGAAAAACGGACAGCGGTACGGAGTACAGCTTACAGGGTCCTATAAACCTTTCGGAAATAGCCTGCTTGTCATAAAAGCCGTGATCACGCCTACTTCTGAAATGGTTAGAACAAGTACGGGGGCGTTGATCAAAAATGATTATTTAGGAAATTACTTTTCACTTTCCTCAGAATATAAATCTTTCTCACTTCAGTATCAGTTCAATATTCCCGTGTATAGTCTCAATGGAGCTTTTCTCAATACAAATGAAAACCAGAATAATATTTTTGTAAGCTATAAACACCAAAACTGGACCTTTTCCACAGGAATGTATTGGATAGGGATGCCTTCGGAATATAAAACGAAAAGTTTACCTGAGAGTTTAGTAGACTATAAAGTTCATACACAGATTATAAACAATAAATCTATGTTTGTATTAGGAGTAAGCTATGATTTTTCCAAAGGGAAAAAGACTGAAATCCAGCGAAAGCTTAATAACGAAACAGCTCCTGCAGCTACCTTTTAAAAGCAATTTTGAATGTTAATAAGAAATCCCCGCTCATTTGTAGGAGCGGGGATTTTGTTTTTATTATTTCTTGATGAATTTTGTATTCTTTTTGTCTGCAGTATTTTTTCCGCTGATCTCAATGAAATAAGAAGCTGGCGGAAGGTCTGAGATTTGGATGTTTCCTGATTTTACATCTGACGTTTTAACCAGTTTTCCATCCAGACTGTAGATGTTTGCTTTGGAATAATTATCAGTATTCCCTTTGAAACCAATAAAGTCTTGTGCAGGGTTAGGATAAACAACTAAGTTTTCTTTTTTAGCTGCATTGCCCACTGCCAGGAATGTCTCATTTAAGGCAAATGAAGTTATTACATTCTGGTTGATACTCAACAGTGGAATGCTGATATTTCCGTTTGTAGAATTTAGCAGGGCATATCTGTGAGAAGCATCATAATAAGAATATGCTGTATTGGTGATGGCTCCAATAGGATTGGCATAGGTAACGTCAAAAGAAGCATATAGATTCAAATTCTGTGTGAATTTTACTCTAAGAACATTACTGTATGTTTGATTACCAATAATCAAAGTTCCGTAAGCATCAGCAATCGCAGTCATTGTACCACTGAACAATCCGCTGGCAGAAGATGAGGAGAAAGTACCTTTGGCAGTATCAGTTTGAGCCGGTCCGTAAGTTGTCGGATAATTAATATGAGTACCGTTGTCCACATTAAAGTTTAAGGTTGCCTGTGGATTTACCATTCCTGTAATCTCCAGTTTAGTTGAAGACGCTTTATAGTAAACTATTGTTGTACCGTCTATCATTTTAATGGTGGAACCTGGAAAAGTTGCTATTTCAGTTGAAGTAGGAGTTGAATAGGTTGTTTGTGATGCAGCTCCCATCGTAAGCCCCGGGTTTGAGAATGTAGTATTGGCTCCCGTAGCAGAGTTGTTTACACCTCCGTTTGCAAGATTGTAATTAACAGTATTTCCAGAAATAGGATCATTGGCTACTTTTGTAAGCGTGATCTGCGCAGAAAACATGGCAGATGCTCCTAGTAAAAGGAGTAAAGATTTTCTCATAGTCAAAATTTTTTGTTAAAAGTAAATAAAAAATGGTATTCAATTATCAAATTAATTCGTTTTTAGTTAAATTTTTAATAAAAACGCCTGTTGATCGGATCAACAGGCGGTCTGTGCGTTAAAAATGTCTAAGTTTAATTGCTTATTACCATTTTACGGTACGTGTAAATATCTTCTATGGTCACTACACTCATTCCTTTTTTGAGGGCAAAGTCTACAATTTCCGGAAGTCTTGCCATAGAACCGTCTTCATTAGTCAGTTCACAAAGTACAGCATCCTCACCCATATTGGCCATTTTTACAAGATCTACACTACCTTCGGTATGCCCACGTCTTTCAAATACACCTTCTCTTTTGGCGATCAGTGGGAAAACATGTCCGGGACTTGCAATATGCTCTGCCTGAGCACCAGCTGCCACAGCGGTTCTGATCGTGGTTACACGATCTCTTGCAGAAACACCAGATTCCACTCCTTCTCTGGCTTCAATAGAAATCGTGAATGCAGTTTGATTTTTTGAGTTATTGTTTTCCACCATCGGACGAAGGTTGAGGTGGCGGCTTTTTTCCTCAGAAATGCATAAGCACACGATACCGCTGCATTCGCGGATCAGAAGTGCCATATCCTGTTCTGTAATAGTGGAAGCGGGAAAGATGATGTCGCCTTCGTTTTCACGGTTTTCATCATCTACCAAAAGAATACCTTTTCCCTTTTGTAATGTTTGAAGTGCTTTTTCTACACGTTCTTTGGAGGTAGCTCCGAATTGTTCTAATAATTTTTCCATGTTATTTTACTTTTAAAAGTTAAAATAGTCTTCGGTACATGGAAATGAAATACAACACAACAAGAATCCATAAGGAATCTTATTGGTCATCTCATTTTCTTCTCCCATCCAGACTTTAACTGTCGGTTCCGGAATTTCACCAGATCAGTCCCTTCAGAAGAAAGGAGTCGCGGACTGTAACCGCCGGTAGGGAATTTCACCCTGCCCCGAAGAAAACTTATACTAA
>JASLCD010000432.1 GCA_030146295.1 Chryseobacterium sp. | reverse complement strand
TCTTACTTTAAATCTTTTTTGGGATTTGATATTTTTACGCATATTTGTGAATATTTCGTAACTAAATATAGCCATTTTTTCGATTAAAACAAATACTTTTACTAAAAATTAAAGATTAAATTTTATTAAAAAACATGACTGTGAAAACGATATTGATGTACCTCCTGAAAGTCGTAGGAATTATTTTGGGAATTGTGGTTATTTATGTAATCCTTGGATTGCTGATTCCCTATATTCCGGTTTCAGCTAAAGATGACGGCCAAAAGAAAGAAATTCCGATCTATATTTATACCAATGGGGTGCATACAGATATCGTAATGCCCGTGAAAAACGATCTGCAGGACTGGAGCCTGAAAATTCCTTTCGCCAATACAAAATCAAAAAAAACAGATTATCAGTACATCGGAATAGGCTGGGGAGACAAAGGATTCTATCTTGATACTCCTACCTGGGCAGATCTGAAATTTTCAACCGCTGTAAAAGCAGCATTCTGGTTAAGTGATTCTGCGATGCATTGTACTTATTATAATACAATGAAAGAAGGGGCCGACTGTAAAATGATTATGATCAGCAGAAGCCAGTATGAGAACCTCGTAAAATTTGTAGAAGATAAATTTGACAGAGATCAGAACGGAAAGTTTATGCTGATTCCTACCAATGCTGTATATAGTGACAATGATGCTTTTTATGATGCAAAAGGTACTTACAGCTTTCTGTATACTTGCAACACCTGGTCAAATAACGCTTTAAAAGCTGCAGGACAGAAAGCAGCACTTTGGACACCTTCAGATTTTGGAATTTTTCAACACTATAAATAATACATGAAGAGGATTTATCTGTTTTTCATTGTCTTTTGGATATGTTCATGTTCTCAGGAAAGAAAAAACAATACAATAAATGCAGTAGAAACACCCGAAGTTGTAGAAAAACGACCGGAAGCCGATCTTTCCAAACTCAAAATAAAGGCAGAGGAAGCATTGAATTTCTGTGCTTCAAAGAACCTTAATAAAGATTTCTGTATCCTGATTGATATGAGCCTTCACTCAGGCGTTAACCGTTTTTTTGTCTGGGATTTTAAAAATAATAAGATTTCAAAAAAATACATGGTAGGGCACGGCTGTGGTTCCAATACCTGGAGTAAAGATGATTCTAAAGCAAACCCGGGATTCAGTAATGAAGACGGAAGCCACCTTTCATCCCTGGGGAAATATAAATTGGAAGGAAGAGGTTACAGCGATTGGGGAATCAACATAAAATACCTGATGCACGGCCTTGAACAAACCAACAGCAATGCCCTGAAAAGGTTTATTGTCTTTCATTCCTGGGATAAGATGAGTGATCATGAGGTTTTTCCGAGCGGATCTCCGGAAGGATGGGGATGTCCCACCGTTTCCAATAATGCGATGAAAGAAATAGATCCGATGATTCAGAAATCAGGAAAACCTGTGCTGATGTGGATCTATAATTAAATCTTTGTCATACATTTGTTTCATACAATCTTCTGCCATATGAAACATATCCTTTTCCGTGAACAACAGCTCAATTGTGATATAGAAACTGCATGGAAATTCTTTTCCTCCGCCAACAATCTTTCAGAAATTACTCCGAAAGACATGGGCTTTATTGTACTCACTGAAATGGCAGACGATGAAATTTATGAAGGAATGATCATTGATTATTATGTTTCTCCGTTATGGGGTATTAAAATGAAATGGCAAACCGAAATAACCCAGGTTGATTTCCAGAAAAGCTTCACCGATTTTCAGAAAAAAGGTCCCTACAAGCTATGGAACCACCATCATGAATTTATTTCCAACGAAGAAGGTGTTCTGATGAGAGATACCATAAACTATGAACTTCCCATGGGATTTTTAGGAGAAATCGCCCATCGCCTTTTCGTAAGAAAGAAACTGGAACATATCTTTGATTACCGTTTCAGAGTTCTCAGTAAACTGTTCTAGCTATTCAATTTTAGTAATTCAACAGGAACGGGCTTTAGCCCGTTTACTAAAAAACAAAATTTCAATCGGCTTCAGCCGAAACCTTTAATGATCTTATCCAAATTCCTGTTAATAGAACCATTCATCCATTGTTTAAGTTTTTTTAACAGTTCAATGACCATATTTCCCAGTAGAAATCCCTATTTTTGCAGCATATCGTTTTTACTAAAAAACTAATGTGTTCTGGTTGACATGGCAGGTCTGAGGTCATTTTTCTTATTTTATATCCTGTTGGTTTTTACCCTTTTCAATTCGAATTGGGCAGAAAAATCGTGGGAGAATATTCCTCACGTTCCTCATGTAAACAACATTCACGTTCTTGATGTCTACGAAGAGGCAGATATGAACACGCATGCATTGCCTGCTGCTGCCAAAATTGTAAAACATTCAGTTAAAAAAAGCGATCCTGCAATTGCGGATTTTTCAGGAATATTAAAAGTGATTCCAAAAATCACCCTTCCGGAGATTGCAGTTTCTACTATTTGTGGCGTTAAGTCATTCCTTCATCTCCTCCAGTTGTACTAGTTGTAAAATTCTGTAAACCAAATCATTTTAACGGAAATTTTATAACCTAAACATTTAAAAATGTATTTTAAAACTGTAATAATTTGCATAGTTGCAACATTATTCGCTGTGTCATGCAGTAAAGACAAGGAGAAAAATAATAAAAGAGATAAAGAAGTTCCCGTACTGGAGATCAAGGAAAAAGATACACTGGTGAGTAACCAGTTTGTTACCGATATCCAGGCTAAAAAGAACGTTGAAATGCGTTCCAGAATTGGAGGTATTATTCAGCATATTTATGTCAATGAGGGACAGTTTGTGCACCAGGGACAGGCTTTATTCAAAATCAATGACGCTGAGCTTCAGATGGAACTTCTGAAAGCGAATGCAGCATTAAAACAGACGGAAGCAGACGTCCGTATTGCAGAAGTAGAGCTGAAACAGATTCAGAGTCTTCATGCTAAAAAATTTGTTGCTAATAACGAATTGGAAATGGTGAAGGCAAAATTGTCTTCGGCCAAAGCAAAGCATGCGTTTGCTGATGCAGAAAAAAGAACGGTTCTTCAGAAAATCAGCTTTACAAAAATCACAGCACCTTTTGATGGGGTAATTGACGTGATTCCTCATAAAGACGGGAGTTTGGTGGAAAATGGAACGCTATTGACCACACTGTCTCAGCTGAATGAAGTATATGCATATTTCTCAATTCCTGAGAATCTGTATTTTGAGCTTTTAGCCAATGATAAGATCGGAAGTCATCAGAAAATTGAACTGACCCTGCCTAACGGAGTTAATTACCAGTTCAACGGAGCTTTAAAAACAGCTGAAGGGGAAATCGACAGAGCTACAGGTTCCATTCGTTATAAAGTACTGTTCCCGAATCCGGACCGTCTGATCAAGCACGGTACTTCCGGGAAGCTTATTATTTCCGAACATCAGGCTAACGCAATCCTTATTCCACAAAAATCTACTTTCTCTATTCAGGATAAAACCTATGTTTTTGTAGTGGATAAGCAGAATAAAGTGAAAATGACCAGTATTAAGATCGGAGCTACCTTAAGAGATTCTTATATGGTGGAAAGTGGTCTTAAAAAAGGAGATTTAATCATTTATGAAGGGACTCAGTCTTTGAAAGATGGAGATATCATCAAAATCAAAAAGAAATATTAACCTTTCATAATCTTTAAATCAATTAACTATGGTAGAAATGTTTATAAGACGAAAGGTGCTTTCGTTGGTTATTTCCATATTATTTGTACTGCTGGGAATTATGGCTTTGTTAAAGATGCCGATTACCCAGTTCCCGGATATTGTACCTCCTTCAGTAACCGTTACGGCAAAATATACAGGAGCTAATGCCGAAGTATCTGCTAATGCGGTAGCTCTTCCTTTGGAAAGAGCAATCAATGGAGTGCCGGGAATGACGTATATGTCTACAGTCACTTCAAATGACGGTCTTACCCTTATTCAGGTTTTCTTTGAGGTGGGGACGGATCCTGATGTAGCAGCAGTAAACGTTCAGAACAGGGTGACAACCATTCTTGACGAACTTCCTGAAGAAGTGATCAGGGCTGGAGTTACCACGGAAAAAGAGGTGAACAGTATGCTGATGTATCTCAATATCACGAGTACAGACCCAAGCCAGGATGAGCAGTTCATCTATAACTTTACAGATATTAACGTCCTTCAGGAGCTGAAACGTATTGATGGAGTAGGGCGTGCTGAAATTATGGGGCAGAAAGAATACTCGATGAGAGTATGGCTGGATCCACAGAAAATGGGTGCTTACAATATTTCTGCAGATGAAGTGATCACCTCACTACAAAAGCAGAATATTTCCGCTGCGCCTGGAAAAGTGGGAGAAACATCCGGGAAGACTTCCAGTCAGCTTCAGTACGTGATCAAATATAAAGGAAAGTTTTTTGAACCTAAACAGTATGAAGAAATTCCCATCAGATCTGATGTTGACGGGACAATTTTAAAGCTCAAAGATATCGCTAAAGTGGAATTCGGAGCGATGAACTACGGAATGGTTTCCAAAACAGACGGAAGACCATCGGCATCTATTATGATGAAGCAGCGTCCCGGTTCTAATGCTTCTGAGGTGATTGAAAGCGTGAAAGCAAAAATGGAAGAATTAAAAGTGACCTCTTTCCCACCGGGAATGGAGTACAATATGGCTTATGATGTTTCCCGATTTCTGGATGCTTCCATCAGTGCAGTACTGACAACCCTTATAGAAGCCTTTATTCTGGTAGGAATTGTAGTATTTATCTTTCTTCAGGACTGGCGTTCCACATTGATTCCCGTGCTGGCAGTTCCGGTAGCACTTGTAGGAACCTTTGCATTTATGAATATGCTGGATTTCTCTGTCAACCTTTTGACCCTTTTTGCATTAGTTCTTGCGATCGGAATTGTGGTTGATAATGCTATTGTCGTTGTTGAAGCCGTCCATGTTAAAATGGAAGAAGGTATGAATGCGATGGATGCAACTATTAGTGCTACTAAAGAAATTGCAGGAGCAGTAGTAGCGATTACGATTGTAATGTCAGCCGTATTTATTCCTGTAGCGTTTCTTGATGGCCCGGTAGGTGTGTTTTACCGTCAGTTTTCATTGACACTGGCCATCAGTATTGTGATTTCAGGTGTAAATGCCTTAACCCTTACTCCGGCGCTTTGTGCCATTATTTTAAAACCTCACGATCATCATAAAAAGAAAACCATCATCGACAGGGCTTTCCAAAGTTTTAATACTGGTTTTGAAAGACTGACGAATGGTTATGTAGGTATTTTATCAAAATTTGCAACAAGAACTACAGTGACTTTCGGATTACTGTTTTTATTTGTCGGACTTACTTTTGTGACCAGCAAATTCTTACCAACCGGATTTATTCCAATGGAAGACCAGGGAATGGTATACGTAAGTGTTACAACTCCACAGGGAGCAACGGTAGAAAGAACTGAAAAAGTACTGGATGAAGTGACCGTTATTGCCAAGAAGATTAATGGAGTAGAAAATGTGACCACGCTTGCAGGCTACAGTATTGTCACGGAAATCGCAGGTTCGTCATACGGAATGGCAATGATCAATCTTAAAGACTGGAAAGAAAGAAATATTTCTGTAAACGATCTGATCACAGAGCTTTCTGATAAAACAAAAAGCATAGCAGATGCCCAGATTGAGATCTTTGCACCGCCTACCGTTCCGGGATTCGGTAATACCAGTGGTTTTGAACTGCGTTTGCTGGACAGAACCGGAGGTACGATCGAGAATACGGATAAGATTACCAGGGATTTTGTTAAAAAACTGAACGAAGCTCCTGAATTGCAGAATAGTTTTACCAGTTTTGATGCTACTTTCCCGCAATATATCATTCATATGGATTATGATATGGCTGCAAAAAAAGGAGTTTCGGTTGATAATGCAATGTCTACTTTGCAGACGATGTTGGGGTCTTACTATGCAACCAATTTCATTAGATTCAGACAAATGTATAAAGTGATGGTTCAGGCAAGCCCCGAACACCGTGAAACACCTGAAAGTATTTTAAATCTATATTTAAAAAATGACAAGGGAGAAATGGTTCCTTTTTCTACATTCATTACTATTGAAAGAGTTTACGGACCGGAAGTTTTAACCCGTTACAATATGTATATGTCGGCAATGATCAACGGGGAACCTTCCGAAGGTTACAGTTCCGGAGACGCCATCACAGCGGTTGAAAAAATTGCGAAAGAAAGTCTACCCAAAGGCTTTGAGATCGAATGGTCCGGAATGACAAGAGAAGAGATCCTGTCTGGAAATCAGACGATCTATATTTTCATTGTATGTTTAGTTTTCGTGTATCTTTTATTAGCTGCGCAATATGAAAGTTTCCTTTTACCGATGCCGGTTTTACTGAGTTTACCAACCGGGATCTTCGGGTCGTACATCGCTTTGTTGGTTTGTGGATTAGACAATAATATTTACGCACAGGTTGCCTTGGTCATGTTGATTGGATTATTGGCTAAAAATGCCATTCTTATCGTAGAATTTGCCGTCGCAAGTCATAAAGAAGGAAACGATATTATTCCGGCAGCGATCGAAGGAGCAAAACAACGTCTCCGACCGATCCTGATGACCTCATTTGCATTTATTGCCGGATTGATCCCGTTGTGTATTGCTTCTGGAGCAGGTGCTATCGGAAACCGTTCTATCGGAACCGCAGCAGCAGGAGGAATGTTAATTGGAACCGTTTTCGGACTGATCATTATTCCCGGATTATACATTTTTTTCGCAACCCTTGAAAACAGAAAGAAAAATGAAACGAAATAAATTCAAAGTTGTCATTTGGAGCGCAGCGGCATTATCATTAGTGTCGTGCGCAATTCCAAAGGTAACCGATATAAAACAATTAAAAGAAACCCCTGAACTTAAAACTCCTGAACTCAAAAAAGATTCGGCTGATCTTACAGGAATTGATCTAAAAACCTATTTTACAGATGAAGATCTAC
>JASLCD010000428.1 GCA_030146295.1 Chryseobacterium sp. | reverse complement strand
GGCTAATTTAACAAATGTTTTTAGAAAATACAATTAATCATTCCAAACAAAGTGGTTGGATGGAAGTGATTTGTGGCTCTATGTTTTCGGGCAAAACCGAGGAGTTGATCCGCAGATTGCGACGAGCAGAAATGGCAGGACAGAGTGTGGAAATTTTTAAACCAAAACTGGATGTACGGTATTCTGAAGAGGATGTAGTATCTCATAATCAGAATAAAATCCGCAGCACAGCAGTAGAAAATCCTAATGAAATTCTTCTGTTGGCCTCCAATTGTGATGTGGTAGCCATTGATGAAGCTCAGTTTTTTGATGAAAGTATCGTTGATGTTGCCAATCAGCTTGCCAATAGCGGTATCAGAGTGGTCGTTGCAGGATTGGATATGGACTTTTTGGGCCGTCCGTTCGGGCCAATGCCCAATTTGATGGCTACTGCCGAGTATGTTACAAAAGTGCATGCTATTTGTAAGAGAACAGGTAATCTGGCCAACTATTCTATGAGAACTTCTCAGGGAGATAATCTTGTAGAATTGGGAGAAACTGAAAACTATGAGGCGGTAAGCCGCCGTGTATTTATTGACGAAGTACTTTTAAAAAGAAAATAAAGGGGTAAATACACCCGGTCATAAAATAGATTCACTTAGTAAAAAATAAAAGTGGAAGAGCAATAGGGTAAGATTTGAAAAAAGAATCAGTTTAAATAGCTGGCTACTTATTTTTACAGTTTTACTTCTGCTGTTTCGCTCAACAATAAAGCAGAAAGGGCACCAATGAACTACACAGTACAACACATTGCAGAGATCACCAATGCACAAATCATTGGAGACGGAAACTTAATGATCAAAAATATAGCGTATGACAGCAGGATAATTTATTCTACCAAAAATACTGCCTTTATCGCGATCAATACCCAAAAGAATTCCGGTGAAAAATTTATTGAGTCTGCAATAGACAGAGGCATTAATGTTATTATTTCTGAACATCATTATCCTGAGTTTGAAAATATAAACTGGATCATTGTTGAAAATTCCGTAGCGTTTCTTCAAAAATTAGCAAAATATCATTTTGAAAATTCTCACCTACAATCTATCGGAATCACAGGAAGTAATGGCAAAACTATTTTGAAGGAATGGTTGTATCAATGTCTGTGGAATGAGTTTCCTACTGTAAAAAGTCCTAAAAGTTTTAATTCTCAGATCGGTCTTCCGCTCTCTCTTCTTCAGATCAACAGCTCTTACCAGCTGGGAATTTTTGAAGTGGGAATCTCAAAACCGCATGAGATGGCAAAGCTTGAAAACATATTCCATCCTCAGATCGGATTGCTTACTCACATCGGAACTGCTCACGCTGCCAACTTTTCTTCCGAAGATGAACTGATTGATGAGAAGATCTTACTTTTCAAAAATTCTGAAGTGATCATTTATAATGGTGACCATCCTTTGGTGGAACAAAAAATTAAAAAATCCTATTCTGATAAAAAATTAATTTCTTACGGTGTTAAAAAAGAGAACCAGGTTTTCATCAAAAGCAACATTTCCAAAGATGACCACATTATTGTTGATTATTTTGGGGAAGAAATCAGTTTTCCGGCCCATCAGAGAGACGAAGCGACATTAACCAATGCTATGGCGCTTATCACAGTCCTCAAGGAACTGAACATCGAAAATAAAAAGATCGTTGAAAAAATCAACCTTTTAAAAGCCGTTGAAATGAGGCTTGAAGCCATTGAAGGAATTAAGGGCAATATTGTCATCAATGATTCTTTTAATCTTGACCTCGATTCTTTAAAGACCGCCCTGCAGTTTTTGAATGAATACAACAAATCCAAAAAGTCATTGGTTCTTACAGACATCGTAGGAGTGAACTCCAACGCAAAAGAATTATATGAAGAGGTTTCTGAACTGGTGAATGAGCAGCATTTTGATTCTGTCTTCTTAATTGGTGATGAAATTTCAAAGTTCAGTGAATTATTTAAAGCTAAAACCAATACTTTCATTGACACTAAAGAGTTAGTTGAAAGTAAATATCTTACCGAACTGGAGAACCAGATTATTTTACTGAAAGGAGCCAGAAAATTCGAAATAGAAAGATTAAAAGATATTCTTGAACTCAGAAAGCATGATACGGTACTGGAAATAAACCTTAATGCGATTCTTCATAATATCAATTATCATAAATCGCTGCTGAAACCGGGAACTAAAATGATGGCCATGGTAAAAGCTAATGCCTATGGTCTGGGAAGTTATGAAGTATCAGAATTTCTTCAGCATCATCATATAGATTACCTTGGGGTAGCTTACGTAGATGAGGGTGTAGAACTTCGCAAAAAAGGAATTACGACCCCTATTATTGTGATGAATCCTGAGCAGCACAGTTATCAGACTATTATAGAATATAACCTGGAACCTGAAATTTATAGCTTCAGGGTGCTGGATCTGTTCTATGAAGCGGTTCAGAAATCTGGTTACGATAAAAAATATCCTATCCATATAAAACTGGAGACAGGAATGCACCGTCTTGGTTTTAAAGATTTTGAACTGGATCAGTTAAGTGAAACTTTAAGCCAGAAAAATCTGAAGGTTCAGAGCATGTTCAGTCATTTATCATCATCTGATATGCCGGAAGAAAAAGAATTTACTTTGAAACAGCTGGAAGTATTTGAAAAGAATTCCGGTTACCTGATCAAAAAATTAGGATACGCTCCTCTTCGCCATATTCTGAATTCTTCAGGAATAACAAGCTATACCCAGCATCAGTTTGATATGGTAAGAATCGGTATCGGAATGCTGGGAGAATCTCCAGACCATGAAATTCAGAAACAGCTGCAGTCTGTTGTAAGTTTTAAAACCGTAATTTCACAGATATCAACAGTAGAAAATGGTGAATCTGTAGGCTACAGCAGAAAATATAAAGCTGATCACCCTACAAGAATTGCCACGATACCTGTAGGCTATGCAGATGGTATTCCAAGGCTGATAGGAAATCAGGTAGGAAATGTAGGAGTCAACAAAACACTGGCACCTATTGTCGGAAATATATGTATGGATATGATGATGATCAACATAGATCATATTCCGAATGTAAAGGAAGGCGATACCGTAACGATTTTTAACGCCCAACCAAGTTTAAAAGAATTCGCAGGCTACTGCAAAACAATAACCTATGAAGTACTAACCTCCATTTCGCCCCGGGTGAAACGGATTTATATAAAAGATTAACTATGAGAAAACTCCTGATTCTGCTTTCCATATTCCAACTGTTATTGATCCATTCTCAGGTAAAAAAAGATTTGGTGATTCCTAAAAACCCAAAGATAGGACTGTCGCTTGCCGGTGGTGGTGCCAAGGGGTTTTCGCATGTAGGAGTTCTTAAAGTGTTAGATTCATTAGGGGTAAAGGTGGATTATATTTCCGGAACAAGTATGGGAGCCATCGTAGGTGGTTTGTATGCTGCCGGCTACTCCGGAAAAGAAATAGAAAAAATTGTCATGGATACGGATTTCTATTCTTTAATTATGGATCCGAAGTCAAGGCAGGAAACCACTTTTTTCAATAAATCCGTAGACAAATACCTTTTATCTATTCCGCTGAAAAACGGAAAAATTACACTTCCCTCTTCTATCAGTACCGGCCAGCGAAATGTTTATCTTCTTAAAGAACTTTTTAAAAATGTTTCCAATATTGAAGACTTTTCCAAAATGCCCATTCCTTTTCTATGTGTCGCCACCAATCTGGAAAGCGGCAATATGCAGATTTTTGAAAAAGGTGATCTCGTGCAATCCATTATGGCCAGCTCTGCATTCCCTTCTTTAATGGATCCTGTTAAAATTGGTGACAGCATTTATATTGACGGAGCGATGACCGTGAACTACCCTTCAAAGCCTTTAAAGGACAAAGGAATTGATATCGTGATTGGTGTGGACCTTAATCAGGACCTTTCAAAAAGAGAGGATTTAAACAATATTATATCCATTTTGAATCAGGTGATTGATTTCGGAATAAAGAAAGATACAAGAAAACAGTATAAATATACAGATATCAATATCAAACCCAACCTGAAAGGGATGTCAGCCACAAGCTATGATGATAAAAAGAAAATTCTGGACAGCGGGTATGTAGAAGGGCTTAAATATTCCCAGATCCTGGATCAACTGCCCAAACGTCCTTTTGACCGTCTCAGACAGCGTATAAACCCTATATATTCCAATGTATACAAGATAGACAGTATTTCTATCGAAGGAAGTAAAATCTATGGAAAAAACTACACCCTGGGAAAAATGGGACTCCGCCTTCCCTCTTTACAAACTTACGGAAGCATCAATAAAATGGTAGATAAACTGGTGGCAACAAATAACTACCGCTTTATCAATTATGATATCGTTCAGGAAAATGATGCCAACTATCTGAAGCTTTATGTCACGGAAGATGACACCCGCCATTTTCTAAAATTCGGACTGCATTATGATGAAGTTTTCAAAACAGGACTTCTTTTGAATTATTCTGCAAAGAGGCTTTTATTTAAAAATTCAAACCTTTCCCTGGATGTTGTTGTGGGAGACCGTGTGAGATATTATCTGAACTATTTTATCGATAACGGATATATTCCTGGCTTTGGTCTTTATTCATCAGGAATGAGCTTCGACATAAAAAATGTAGACAATTATGTTGTAGACCGATGGGAATGGTTGAGAAATGAAGCCTATATACAGTCTATATGGAAGGATAAATTTGCCATTGGAGGCGGTATCAGTCATGATTACTTCAAAGCGGAAAACAGCAATGGAGACAACAGACGCTACAGCCGTTTTCTGAACCCTTATGTCTTCATAAAAACCGATACTCAGGATGATAAGGAGTTTCCTACCAAAGGAATTTATTTTGCAGCAGAAGGAAAGGTTGTAGATCTTTTAAAGTCTGAAGTGGACAAAAGAATCATTCAGATCAAGGCAGATCTTAAAATCAATATTCCTCTAGGCAAGCAATTCACTTACCGCCTTAATGTATTTGGAGGTCTTACTATCGGTGAAAATCTTCCTGCCTACTACCAGTTTAGGTTAGGTGGAATTTTTGAGCAGAATCTGATTAATTTCAAAAGCTTTGGAGGATTTTATTTCGCCCAGCTTTATACGAATAATGTGATATTGGCGTCTAACGATATCCAGTTTAAATTTAATAAAAACTATTTTATCAGTGGAAATTTCAGCTTTGCTAACTTATCAAACGATATCAAGTTTGAAGATGCAGTTAAAGTAAATTATAGCTCACTGGGAATTACGGCAGGTTACAAATCTCCTTTCGGGCAGATAAAAGTCAACTTCAGCCACTCACTTAAAAATAACCAAAAAGGTATATTCAGTGTTATTTTAGGACACTGGTTTTAAAAAAATGATACAGTTCTTTTACGAAAACTTACCAGAGTCGGTAAGTACAGATTACAAAAAATGGCTGGAAGATCTTATTCTTTCAGAAGGAAAAAAATTAGGAGAAATCAATTACATTTTCTGTGATGACGAATATCTTCTTAAGATCAATCAGGATTATTTACAGCATGATTATTATACGGATATCATCACTTTTGATTATGTAAAAGGCAAGACAATAAGCGCTGAGATTTTCGTATCTTTGCAGCGCATTTCTGATAATGCCTCTACCCTTTCGCGAGATTATGAAGAAGAATTACGAAGGGTTTTAGCCCACGGTATTTTACACCTTGCAGGCTATAAAGACAAGTCGGAAGAGGAGGAAAAAGAGATGCGGAGAATGGAAGATTTGTACTTAGCCAAATATAGGGATTTGAAGAATTTAAATTGAACAATCACTTAAAGTCCCATATCTAAAGTACTCAATTCTAGTAATAATATAACTTTACCTAGAGTGCATTCTTCAAAAATGTTTCACGTGAAACATTGGTTATAAAGATAAGGTTTAAAGCTTAAAACAAGCGAGATAAAAATGATTTCAGAAATATATGATGTAATAGTAGTAGGTGCCGGACACGCAGGTTGTGAAGCAGCAGCAGCAGCAGCCAACCTCGGATCAAAAACACTACTCGTTACAATGAATATGCAGACCATCGGACAGATGAGTTGCAACCCGGCAATGGGCGGAATCGCAAAAGGACAGATCGTAAGAGAGATTGATGCAATGGGAGGATATTCCGGAATTGTAGCAGACAAATCTGCTATCCAATTCAAAATGCTGAATCTTTCAAAAGGTCCTGCGATGTGGTCTCCGAGAACCCAAAATGACAGAATGCTTTTTGCTGAAGAATGGCGCTTAGCATTAGAGAATACTCCCAATCTTGATTTCTTTCAAGATATGGTAAAACAACTGATTGTTGAAAATAATAAAGTAACAGGAGTGGTTACTTCTTTAGGAATTGAGATCAAAGCAAAATCCGTAGTTCTTACCAACGGAACTTTTCTTAATGGTTTAATTCACGTTGGAGATAAACAATTAGGTGGAGGAAGAATGGGTGAACCAAGAGCGTTTGGAATTACCGAACAATTGGTCACTTTAGGATTCGAAGCAGGAAGAATGAAAACCGGTACTCCACCGAGAGTAGACGGAAGAAGTTTGGATTATTCAAAAATGGAAGAACAGAAGGGAGATGAAAATCCTCAAAAGTTCAGCTATCTTGATACTCCGAAATTAACAAAACAATTAAGCTGCCATATTGTTTATACGAACGAAACAGTACACGATATTTTGAGAGAAGGTTTCGACAGAAGCCCCATGTTCAATGGAACAATTCAAAGTTTAGGACCTAGATATTGCCCGAGTATTGAAGATAAGATCAACCGTTTTGCGGAAAGAAACAGACATCAGCTTTTCGTAGAACCGGAAGGATGGAAAACTGTTGAGATCTACGTTAACGGATTCAGCTCTTCACTTCCGGAAGATGTACAGATCAAAGCAATGAAACAAATTCCTGGATTTGAAAATGTAAAAGTATTCCGTCCTGGTTATGCAATTGAATATGATTACTTCCCTCCTACCCAATTGAAACATACGCTGGAAACAAAATTAGTTGATAATTTATATTTCGCAGGACAGATCAATGGAACAACAGGATATGAAGAAGCAGCAGGCCAAGGTTTAATTGCCGGTATCAACGCCCATAATAAAGTTCATGAAAAAGGTGATTTTATCCTAAACAGAGATGAAGCTTATATTGGAGTTCTCATTGATGATCTTATTACCAAAGGAACTGAGGAACCTTACAGAATGTTTACTTCACGTGCTGAATACAGACTTCTTTTGAGACAGGATAATGCAGATATCAGATTAACTGAGAAAGCTTACCAGTTAGGATTGGCAAAAGAAGAAAGATTAAGAAAAGTAGAAGCTAAAATATCTGAAAGTCAAGCACTTGAAGAGTTCCTTCGCGAAACTTCTTTAAAACCTGGAGTCATCAATCCTATTCTTGAATCTATTGAGAGTAATCCTGTAGATCAGGCATACAGAGCAGCTCAGTTTCTTACCAGACCTAATATAACATTAGAAAAACTTGATGAGATTGATTCTATTAAAGAAGTTTCCTCTCAATATAGTGACGAAGTAAGAGAACAGGCAGAGATCAATATTAAGTATAAAGGATATATTGAGAAAGAAAAAGAAAATGTAGCTAAGCTCAACCGTCTGGAAAACATTAAAATCCCAGAAGACTTTGATTACACCAACCTTTCCAGCCTTTCTGCAGAAGCAAAACAGAAGATGTCTAACGTACGTCCCAAGACCATTGCTCAGGCAGGAAGAATAAGCGGGGTTTCTCCAGCCGATATAAACGTTTTGCTGGTGTATTTAGGACGTTAAAAAAGAAATGTTTCACGTGAAACATTAAAAAAAATAAAACAAAAATTAAGGTATTTATGAGCCTATATCAAGCTCTGAATATCTTAATTTTTTACAAAATAAAAGATAGCGATTTCAATGAAAATAAAAGATCATTTTCTTTCACAGGAAATATTTGAGATTAAAGAGACAGAAACCAAAGGGGTCTTCAAAACGACCCCTATCCCATCCAATATTTCCAGATATTATGAAAGTGAAGATTATATTTCTCATCACCAGGATTCCGGAAGTCTGAAAGAAAAGCTGTATAAATTCCTTCAGTCTTTCAATCTGCGGTACAAAAAAAATATACTGATAGACAGAATTAAAAAAGGATCAAAAGTGCTAGACTATGGATGCGGTGCCGGAGAGTTTGTAAAATATATTGAAAATGATTTTACCACTTTTGGTTTTGAACCTGATGCTGATGCAAGAAAAGCAGCCCAAGGAAAAATAACGAAGGCTTCTATATTAGACAGCATTAATGCAATTGAAGAAAACAGCTTAGATGCTATTACATTGTGGCACGTATTTGAACATATCGAAAATCAAGATGAAATGCTTAATGCTTTTCACGGGAAATTAAAAGAAAAAGGAATTCTTGTCATCGCTGTTCCCAACCCTACTTCCTACGATGCAAAACATTATAAAGAATACTGGGCCGCATATGACGTACCAAGACACATCTACCATTTCTCAAAAAATGGAATGGAAAATCTCATTTCAAAAAAACCAGACTGGAAAATGAGAAAAATTAAACCTTTGGTATTAGACTCCTATTACATCTCCATGTTGAGCGAAAAATACAAAAAATCACCCCTATTTTGGGTAAAAGCAGTCATTCACGGAACGATTTCAAACGTAAAGGCGCTTTTTTCAAACGAATTTTCAAGTTTGATATACATTATCGAAAAAAGATAGAAAATCGATTTTTGACCCATTTCTGAAGGTCAATTTTCAGGATTTTCTCCTTAAAAAACTAAAAACTCAGGATTTTCTATCCTGAGTTTTTTATTGAGATTAAAATTAAGTTTAATAATTTTCAGTTATTGAAAAAAAAATCTGCAGCCAAGATCATCAACTTTAAATTCATCTCTTAGATTTTTATATCATCTCCCCTACCCGATTTATATATAAAAAATAAATCATCACCTCTTCTCTCATCCTTTCTCTTAAAATTTTATTTAAACCATAAAAAATATTTTTTTCAGATTTTCATACCGAAAATGGGTATAATGAAACAAAACAGAGGTTTCCAAAAGCAAATTCTTTCAAAAACAGAACTTATTTCCCTTCATTTTTTTTAAAGGTGTAAATATTCGAAACAAAATAGTTATTTGATTTTAAAGCCATTTCTAAAGGTCGATTTTTATGATATTTTTAATTAAAACAAAATTTTAGCCCATCATTTCTCAGATCCGGAAATAAAAAATAAAATTACAAGACACTGAAAAAATTAAGAGAACCAAGAAAACTTAAAAATCAACTCCCCTACTCCATTCAAAATAAATCTTTATAAAAAAATTTTCTCGATACTAAAACTTAAGATAATTTGACACGGGAAGAAAATTATAGAACCAGGAAAAAATAAAACAGATATACACAGAAAATCTCATTATAAAAAAACAACACTCAACAACTACTTCAAAATCTAGAAATAAATAGAATCTAGAAATTTGCGTAGAGCAACGAAAAAAAAACAGGAACTGCATTTAAAATAAGTGACGAATATTTTACCCAAATCCTCCTGTTACTCCACCGAATAAATAATTTTTAAAATATATTGAGATAAAAATGAGTAAAAAATTACAAAAAAAATAGTTTATTGATTGAAATACAATTATATACAAAACTATCACAATAGTGTGAATTAATAAAACATGTATACATTATGTGAAAGCATACCAAATTTTAGCAAAATCTACAAAAAAATAAATAATATATTAGGTCTAATACAAAGCTTCAATCCTATCAGTCACAAAAAAAATTATTCTGATCAATTTCTGGATAATTATCGTATAATATAATCCCCCACTCTGTACTTAACAAAATCTTCATAGCCGGAACAGGCATCCAACTTTGAGTATTCACTCAACTCAATAGAGATGCTGATCTTTTAAAAACGATCAAACTGACCTCTTCAAACTGGAAGCTTTATGTAGTAAAACTCATCAATTTTATTACCAAAAAAACAAATATAAAACCCGAATCAGGGTTATCAGATTGAGAAATATAACGGCCATTCTACAAAAATAAATTCTACAAAAATCTAAGTATCTGAAAGAGAATTCAACATGAAGTAATATAACTAAAAGTTATATCGTAAATAATTAAAAACTTCGATGAATAAAGGGTTTTCCCAGTATATTGGAAATAAAAAAAGCCTGCTAATTATATTAGCAGGCTTTACAATATCTATTATTTTCTCTATTAATTATTGATTGCAGCCACACCTGGTAACTCAAGCCCTTCAAGACTTTCAAGCATCGCTCCGCCACCAGTAGAAACATAGCTTACCTGATCAGCATATCCGAATTGCTTAACAAAAGCAACACTGTCTCCTCCTCCAACTAAAGAGAAAGCTCCCAATCTTGTTGCTTCAGCAATACTCTCACCCAAGGCAATCGTTCCACCTGCAAAATGTGACATTTCAAAAACCCCGATAGGACCGTTCCAAAGAATCGTTCTTGAATTTAACAATACATCATTGAACTGATCTCTTGATTTATGACCGGCATCAAGTCCCATCCATCCTTCAGGAATTGCATAGATGTCAGCTTCTTTTCTTTCAACATCATTACTAAAACTCTCAGCAATGATAGCATCAGAAGGAAGATATACTTTTACTTTATGTTCTTTTGCTTTCCCTAAAATTTCCAAAGCTAAAGGAAGCTTGTCTTCTTCTACCAGAGAATTTCCAATTTTCCCTCCAAGAGCCTTAATAAAGGTAAATGCCATCCCTCCACCTATGATCAGATTGTCTACTGCAGGAAGAATATTTTCTATAATGGTAATTTTAGTTGAAACTTTAGAGCCTCCAAGGATAGCTGTAACAGGTCTCTCACCACTCTTTAATACTTTATCGATTGCCTCCAGCTCATTAGCCATCAACAAACCGAAATATTTAGTTGATGGAAAATATTGAGCGATCACAGCTGTAGAAGCATGAGCTCTGTGCGCAGTACCGAATGCATCGTTTACATAAGCGTCTCCCAACTTTGAAAGCTTTTCAGCAAAACCAGCATCTCCTTTCTCTTCTTCATTATGAAAACGTACATTTTCCAGCAATAGGATCTCGCCCGGCTTCAGTTCAGCAGCAGCTTGCTCAGCTTTTTCCCCGATACATTCATCAACAAACTTTACTTCCTGTCCTAAAACAGCAGAAACTTCACCAAGAATATGCTTAAGGGAAAATTCATCTTTCACTTCACCCTTGGGTCTTCCAAGGTGTGTTATTAAGATGACAGAACCACCATCATTAAGGATCTTCTCCACTGTTGGTTTTACAGCAACAATTCTTGTATTGTCTGTCACCTTCAGCTGATCGTCCTGAGGAACATTGAAGTCCACTCTTACCAGAGCTTTCTTATCTTTAAAATTAAAATCATTGATTGTTTTCATAAGTAGATTTATTTTTTTCTGAATCAAATGAAATCCCCATGCCCGGATCCCAGATTGTTTTTCTGTAAACCCTGCAAAGCCAATTTCATAAATCTCATTGAATTTTCGTTTCACAAATGTAAGGTTTTAAACTTTTTCAACAGATTGATTAAAATAAAAGTTTT
>JASLCD010000426.1 GCA_030146295.1 Chryseobacterium sp. | reverse complement strand
AAAAACTGCTTTTGCAAATTTGCGATTTTTAAAGCATAATTCAACTTAATTTAACCAATATTATCATACAGAAAAACAACTAACTGGAAAAATTTCAATGATGATAGGGTCATCAATTTAAAAGTCCTGAAAGAATTTACAACTTTCAGGACTTTCATAACAAGAAACACTTTGTTTTTTAAGCCATTACCTCATTATTTCTTCTTGGAGCTTTATCACAAAGAACATCTGCAATGCTCTTGGAAATAAGGTTTCCTTCTGTAAGATTGTCCAGCCAGAAGAATTCTCCTGCAGCGTTGATCTCAATGAAATAATATTCGTCTTCAGGAGACACAATCATATCTATTGCTCCGTAATCTACATTATAAATATCGAGAAGTTCAAGCAGTTTTGCTTCTATATCTCCGGGAAGTTCTGTTCTGTTCCATTTATCAATCAGATTGACTCCGTCTTTCCTCCAGTCTACTTTGGCATCTTCGGACTGCTGGGAATCTATCTCAAATGCATAGACATCTCTTCCCACGATGGTAATACGAAGTTCTTTTTTCTTCTGAATCATCTGCTGGAACTGCATGGGGCAATACAACAATGAATCAAGTTCTTCTAATTTATCTTCGCTCACTACATTGGTAAACACTACATTTTCAACACCATCTTCATAGATCGCAAAGCCGGTTTGCATTTTGGCTACTACATTCTGATGTTTCAGAATAAACTTTCGCGCTTCATCAGGACTGTTGGTAAGGCATGTTGCCGGAATAGTAAGTCCCAACTTATCTGCAATTTTCAACTGTTCTTCCTTACTGTCGAGTCTTCTGTAAACACTTGGCTTTCCTAAAGAATATGCATCTACGGATTCAAAGAAACCAAAAAGGGTATTACGGATTTCTCCCATTGCAGCACCATAAAACTTAGAGTCCATTTCTTCTCTCAGTCCTTTTCCTATGTTATAAGCTCTTCTGTACCAGATGGCAGAAATATCATCCAAACGGTGTTTTGCTTCTGGAGTTTCAAGAAAGCTGATCCATTCTCCATCCTGGAAAACAGTAGACAGTTTATTTTGTAAGGGATATACATCTACATCAAAGCGAATGACTTCACACCCATTTTTTTCAATATACTCTGTTACTTTTTCGATTGAAAAATTATCTGCGGTGTGGGTTATAATTAAAATTTTATTCATGGAAATTGATTCTTTTGATAAGGTTGTCGGCAATTCTTTCTGCAATGGGAAATCCCAGCTCTTTCTGCAGCATTCCCCATTCTCCCTGAGGATTGACTTCAAGGAAATAATATATTCCATCTCTTCCTTTGATCATATCGATAGCCCCCATATACAGTCCCATTTCATTCATCATGGAAGTGAGATTATCTTTTACAGCATCCGGCAGTTCATATGCTGACCAAGAGTAACCTTCGCGGGCAACCCTCCAATCTGCATTTTCACTGTTATTGATCTTTCCTGTAAAAAATTCACCATCTATATAGACGATTCTCAATTCATATTCCTTATTAATGTAAGGCTGAAAGATCATTGGACAATAGGCAATATCCGAAAGGTGTTCCAGAGATTCCTCTTCAATCACTGTCGTGGAAACCATGTTTTCTCCTGACATTGTTTTTGCGGTTACTCCATGAAGCTTTGCAATAGCTTTTCCCTGACAATATTGATGGAAAAATTCGGTTATTTTTTCTTCATCATTGGAAAAAATGGTTTTGGGAATGGTTAAATTATTTCTCTGTGCAATTTTCAGCTGAAATATTTTGTTTCCGTCTATCTTTTTTTCATTTTCATAAGGATTGATCCAGGGTATATGTTCTAAGGCAGTCAACAGATTATACCTCATACTTCCATATTCGTTCAGGAAGATTTTTTCATAGTCCTGATCCAGTTCTTCAGGAGCGCTTATCCTCCATGCTTTTCTGTGCCAGACTCCTTTGATAGCATCAGAATGGATGGTCGTTCCCAATTCATCAGTCAATTCAAATGAATTTTCATGGATGCTGATTTTCTGAAGGTGATTCAGCCGGTCAGAATTCAGTCTGAAATAAGGAATGTTTTTGGAGTCTAAATATTCGAAAAAGATATCGATGTTATAAAAATCCTGTGAGTGGGTGATGCAGAGAATCATTTTGCCGGTTTTATTAAAAAGGGAAACTTAATGTTTAAGTTTCCCCTGTTATTTTATATTCTTTCTGAACTTACAATGGAATAATGATGGTATCATCATCGCCGTCAGAAGGATATTTCAGCGTGTGCATCATATCGTCTTTTGGAGACGTTACAGTATCAATTGCCGGTTTTGTGATCAAATCTCTTTCAGCAAGAGTTATATCACTTCCACCTTTTACTGTTTCAGGATCTTTCACCTGTTTTTCTAAGAACGACGCGAAAAACGGCTTCTTCTTTGAGTTGTTACTTTTCATAATGTTTAGTTTTAGTTTGATATATAATTGAGCTTAAGCTGTATGTATATTTCTTACGCTTCTAAAACATCTTCATCTCCGTCAGAAGGATATTTCATCGTTACATTGTCATTATCAGGCTTAGTAACATTATCCTTAAGAGGAGTAGTAATCTGATCCTGAAGAGCTGTTGTAATCTGATCTGCCAATACAGAGGTAATACCTCCACCTTTTACTGTTTCAGGATCTTTCACCTGTTTTTCTAAGAATGTTGCAAAAAATGGCTTCTTTTTTGAATTTTTGTTTTCCATAAGTTAATATTTTTATTGTTTTTGGAAATCCAAAGTACAAAAAATTCAAATCATGGAGAAATAATATTACGTTTTAATAAAATTTTAACATAATATTAAAAATTAAAGTATAAAATTAATTTAATCCAAGAAACTCCTTGACAACATTTGCAAAATCGACCGGATTTTCAGCCTGTACCCAATGTCCGGCATTTTTTACAGTAACTACTTTAGCTTTAGGAAACTGCTGTCTGATCCCAAATTCATCCTGTGGCAGGATATAGTTGGATTTTTCTCCTGCAATAAAGAGTGAATCACCTTCAAAAACACCGAATTTAACTGCATTGGAAACAAATTCGTTATATTTTTCGGACAGTGTTTTAAGATTGAATCTCCAGCCCAGTTTTTTATTTTCATCCCAATACAGGTTTTTCGTCAAAAACTGGATGGTAGATTTTTCAGGGATATACTGGTTCAGAACTGCTTCCACTTCATTTCTTGAATTTACCGTATTGAAATCAACTGTTTCCAGTGCTTTGATAATCCCCTGATGATGTGGAGGATATGCTTTGGGTGAAATATCAACAACGATCAGTTTTTCAACACGTTCAGGATATTTTATAGCAAACTGCATTACCGCTTTTCCCCCTAAAGAATGCCCTAAAACGTGAGCTTTCTGAATTCCATAATGATCCATATAGTGCGCAATATCATCGGCCAGATCATCATGAGACATACTTTCCGAATGAAAGCTTCTTCCATGGTTTCTAAGGTCGATCAGGTGGACCGGAAGATATTCTCCAAGGTCTTTTCCGAAACTTCCCCAGTTGTCAAGCATTCCAAATAATCCGTGAAATACGAGAAGCGGCGTATTGGTTGCATTTTCGCCGAATATTTTTGAGTTTAAAATTTCCATTTTTTGATAAGAGTTAAAGGTGAGAAATTACCATTTTGCCAGTCTCTTCAGATAAGCCTGAACTGTATTTTCCAATCCCATATAAAGTGCTTCAGAAACCAAAGCATGCCCTATAGATACTTCCAAAAGATTTGGAATGGTATCTGCAAAGTATTTGAGGTTTTCTAAGCTCAAATCATGACCCGCATTGATTCCCAATCCGAAATTGGTAGCCTCAACCGCTGTGTCATAATAAGGTTTTACAGCCTGTTCTTTATTAGTCAGATAATTTTTGGCGTAAGCTTCAGTATACAGTTCTATTCTGTCTGCACCTGCTTTAGCTGCATATTCCACCAGTTCCGGTAAAGGATCAAGAAAAACAGAGGTACGGATTCCTGCATTTTTAAATTCTGTGATAATCTCTGTAAGGAAATCAAGATGTTTTTTGGTATCCCAGCCTGCATTGGATGTAATAGCATCATCAGCATCCGGAACCAGAGTCACCTGCTCCGGCTTCACTTCCAATACCATATCGATAAAACTCTGATGGGGATTTCCTTCAATATTAAACTCAGTCGTAACCAACGGCTTCAGATCATAGACATCTTTTCTTGTGATATGCCTTTCATCAGGTCTAGGGTGGATGGTAATTCCCTGTCCTCCGAATTCCTGAATTTTTACAGCAGCTTCTGTAACACTTGGGGTTTCACCTCCTCTTGCATTTCTTAACGTCGCAATTTTATTAATGTTTACGCTTAGTTTTGTCATTT
>JASLCD010000396.1 GCA_030146295.1 Chryseobacterium sp. | reverse complement strand
AGCCTGTTGAGCAAGCAAATGTAGATTTAAAAGGAGCAGGAAATGATGCAAAGGCAGACAAAATCGGTTATTTTCAATTTACTGACTTGATGCCGGGACATTATCAAATTATGGTTACAAAACCCAATTTTGAAACTAAAATTTTTGAATTTGACGTAACTACTAATGAGAAGAGAAAAGATCTTGGAGTAATTACTCTTTATTCTGCGCTGAACGGTGCTGATCAAGGTTTAGCTATCGTAGAGGATTCAGGAGAAAGTGACAGCGGTGGCGCACAGCAAACTGCAACTGTAGGATTACTACAGTCTTCTCAGGATGTATTCAACAGAATTGCCAGTTTCGATTTAGGACCCTATTGGTTTCGCCCAAGAGGAATTGATAGCAGAACAGGTGAGAATATGATCAACGGGGTTTCTATGGCTGCTGCAGATAATGGAGACGTAGACTTCAGTACCTGGGGAGGTTTGAACGAAATTACACGTTACCCGGAAATTGCCGCTAATCATGCGCCTTCCGAATATGCATTCGGAGGAACTACCGGAGTGTTTTATAAGAATACTAAAGCCAGCGAGTACAGAAAAGGAAGTCAGCTGACGTACTCCCTGACCAACAGAAACTATACGAACAGATTGTCTTACAGATTCTCTTCCGGAATGAATAAGAACGGATGGGCATTTACAGGAATGATCGCAAGAAGATGGGCACAGGAAGGAATCCAAGATGGTACTGCTTATGATGCATACAGTGGATATATTGGGGTTGAGAAGAAATTCAGTGACAGCCATACAATGACCTTAAATGCCATTGGTTCTAAATATGCAAGAAGTTCTTCAAGTCCAAGTACTCAGGAAGTATATGACTTCAGAGGAGTTCATTACAACTCTTACTGGGGATGGCAAAACGGAGATAAAAGAAATGAAAGGGTAAAAAGAGGTTTCCAGCCAATGATCCAATTGCAGGACTTCTGGAAAATCAATAAAAACTCTCAGCTTTGGACATCTGTTTCTTACCAGTTTGGTAAAGAGTACAGTTCAAGATTAGATTGGTACAGAGCCAATAACCCATCACCAACCTACTACCGTAATTTACCGAGCTATTGGCTTAACTACACAAACCCGGCTCCGGAACAAGCGGCTAATATCGGAATTACAAGAGACTGGTGGACTAATGATGATCAGTCACATACCCAAATCAACTGGGATAATCTTTATAATGCCAACAGAAACGTAGAGTACAATGCTATGTTTGGAGGGAGAAGAGCTGCTTATTATCTTGTGGATGACGTAAAAGATGATAAAGTATGGAATCTGGCTACCCATTATACTTATAACTTTAGTGATACATCCCGCTTCATTTTAAACTTATCTTACCAAAATTACAGATCTGAACAGTACAGAGAAGTAAACGACCTTTTGGGTGCTGATTTTGCCCTGAATATGGACCCGTTTGCATCAAATACAACAGCTGGAAGCGTTTGGGGTAAATTTAACACAAGAGAAAATGATGCTGATGTTGCCAAAAGAGAAGGTGATAAAATCGGATACAGCTATATTTTCAGAAGACAGGAATTTAAAGTAAATCCTGCTTTCAAATTCGCAACGGGGAAATTTGATGTCTTTATTTCCGGATTATTCGGATATACTACAAACAGCAGAGAAGGTCTATTCCAACATTATCTGTATGAATCTTCTTATGGAAAAGGTGCAGACCAGAACTTCTGGAATGCTGGTGTTAAAGGTCAGGTTACCTATAAAATCAATGGTAGAAATTTCTTGGTTTATAACGGAGCTTACTTTTCACAATCTCCTTTCCTAAATGATATTTATTTTAATACAAGAGTAAGTGGTGTTACAACTCCGGGTATCAAGAACGTTGTTGTTGATGCCAACGACTTGAGTTATGTAATCTCTACTCCGATCTTAAAACTTAGATTGACAGGTTACCTTGTTAATACTCAGAACGAAACAAGTGTGCAAAGATATTTCGCACAGGGAGTGAAATTGACAACGCTTACTGAAAGCGGAGATCAGGCTCCTATTCAGGATGGTGCTTTCATTACGCAGGTTTTGGCTGGAGCTAATAAGAGAAACATGGGTATTGAGCTTGGTGCACAACTGAAAGTTACTCCTACTTTGACAGCGAGTGGATTATTAAGCTTAGGACAGTATACGTATACAAACAACCCTACGGTTTATTTCGCATCTGATGCTGTGGGAACATTCAGAGAACTTGATGGAAGCGGAAATATCGTATCAAGATCTTATACCAACATGGGTGAAGCTACTCTTAAAAACTACAGACAAGGGGGAACTCCTCAGGAAGCGTATACTTTAGGTCTTCGTTACAGCAGCCCTAAATACTGGTGGTTAGGAGCAACATGGAACTATTTCGGACATTCGTTCTTAGATCCGTCTCCGGTAACCAGAACAGCAAGATTCTATACCAATCCTAATACACCGGGAGTACCTTATGACAACGTAAATGAGGAAGAGCTTGCAAGAGTTCTTACTCCTACAAAATTACCTTCAGCATTCTTCTTCAATGTGAATGCAGGTAAATCCTGGATGATTGGTAAGTATTATGTATTGGTGTCTGCATCTGTAAATAACATCCTTAATAACAGAAACTTCATTACAGGAGGATTTGAGCAGACAAGAAACGTTAACTATACTGATTATGCTAATGATTATGACAGCGGAAACATGGTCTTCGCTCCTAAATATTGGTATAACCAGGGTAGGTCTTATTTTGTTAACCTTCAATTCAGATTCTAAAAAATTAAACTTAAAAATCGAAAACAATGAAAAATATATATTTTAAAGCGGCGATCTTTAGTGCCATTTCCATGCTGGCGTTCTCGTCTTGCGTAAAAACTGATGATTATGACGTGCCGGAAATCAAATGTATTAACAAATTTGCGGCGGCTAACCACCAATTATCTGAGCTTGCAACAATTGCAAAAGCAAAGCCAGGTGAAGCTGATATCATTAAAGAAGATTACATCGTTGAAGCTTACGTTTCTTCCAGCGATGAGTCCGGAAACATTTATAAAATGATGTTCCTTCAGGATAAGCCTGAAAATCCTACACAAGGTATCGAAATTGATATCGACGGTGGAAACCAGTATCTTGATTTTCCAATAGGATCTTTAGTAAGAATCAACCTTAAAGGATTGATCGTTCAGGGTGTTAATGGAAATATAAAAGTAGGTTCTTTTGACCCTAACTATCCTATAGGAAGAATCAACCCCAATAAACTTTCAAACTATGTAGCAAGAGTTTGTGATGGGCAGAAGGCAGTGGTAACAGCAATTAAGCCATTAGAGTTTAGTTCTATCGCTGATGCTCTTAAAAACGGAGCACACATCAACCAGCTTGTAAAAATTAAAAATGTTCAGTTTGAAGATCCTGAATTAACAAAAACTTTTGCTGACGAATCAGCTACAGGAGATCGTTATATTACCGATAAAAAAGCAGGTAGATTAGATCTTCGTTTCAGCAACTATGCAACATTTGCAAAGTCTCCGATCTCTCCTAAATATGCTAAGAGTGGTGATATCGTTCTTCTTTTAAGCCGTTTTACAAGTTCAAGCAACACTACGACTTACACAGAGCAGGCTTATATCAGAACTCTTGATGATATGAACTTCCCGAATGACAGATTTAATCCAGGTGAGCCGGAAGCTCCATCTGCAAGTGCTGTAAATCTTTTTGCAGGGTCTGATTTCGAAAACTGGACAACTTTCTTGTCAAGTGTGAACAGCTTCGGTCTTAAGCCTTATGCAACTCAAGGTGTTGGTTTAGGATATAACAATACAAATTCACTTCAGCTTAAAGGTACACCTACAGCGAACGATTATGTATTTACATCTATTGCTGCTACAGGAATACCAGCTGTACCAAAGAGAATTACCATGTATATCAAAGGTACTGCAACTGGAAAAACACTTTCTTTCAACGTATACAAAGCAGGTGGAGGTTTCTATGTATTTAACTTAGGAACATTCTCTACAGGGGCTACTTTAGGGGTAGAAAGTGCCAACTCCTATACAGGATCTATCAATACAAACGGACAATGGAGATTAGTAGAGCTTACCCTTACAGGTATTGGCGATATTAACACGACAGCTGGAAAAGATATGTTCGCTATCAAAACCGGAAATGGCGGAGTATATGATCTTCAGATTGACAATATCAAAATTGAGTAATACATTAGGATAATATATTTCTAATGCACTTATAAAAATCAGGCAGCTCCCAAGAGCTGCCTGATTTTGTTTTAATAATAAATTTTTGAAATCAAAAAAGTAGAGAATTTTATATTTTTACAATCCGTTTAACCATGGAATTATATTCAAGATGGAATACTTTATTTATGCTTTGAGTCATACCTATACTGATGATTCTCATACAGATACTAAGTTTCTGGGCTTTTCAGATAGCCTTGAGGATTTGGAGGAGCTAAAAGCAAAAGCCATTCTTATGCCTGGATTCAGGGATTATCCGGATTGTTTTGTTACAGATTGTTATATACTTGATAAGATACATTGGAATGAAGGGTTTGAGGAGGTAATTGGTGAAATAGGACGTGACTATATTGAAAAAGGTGATGAGATAGATGAAAATTATATTTCAATCAAAGAATTAGGTTTACGTACTGTTTTCAGTGTCAGTCATTATTATACAATACACACCTTTCTGGATGACGAAAGATATATCGGAGTCTTTACATCCTTAGAAAAAGCGGAAAAAGCTATTGAAGAGCTGAAAAACAAACCGGGTTTTAAAGATCATCAGAATGATTTTAATATCAGTGAGCTGGATCTTGCAGTACTTCTATGGAGCAGCGGATTTGGGAGCGTTTAAAAAACAAAAACCACCGCATCAGCAGTGGTTTTATTTATTTTCGTTTATTTAACCGTAATTGTTGGATCCCAGTAAAAGTAACCGTACAGAATCTGTTTGTTACTGTCATTAGGATCTAAGATATAAAGCCCAAACTGTACATAGAAATTCTCTTTTCCTGTAGATCTTACTTTGGAGTCGATACTGGCAAAAGTGATGTCTGCAGAGGTTGCAGGGAGGCCGTTTAAAGAATTTACATCCGGTACGGTAGCTTGCTTTCTTCTGACAGAGTTGTATACAAAATTATTAAATACCTGATCCCCCGACCAGTATTTAATATTATAAATAATCACTGCATCATCTGAATTCTGATAGATTGAAGTTCCTCTAAAAGAAACTACATCTCCGGCTCTTGCACTGAAGTTGAGATCAGCAGAACCCTGCCCTGAGATGGCATTGGCATTGGAAACAATCATATGCTGGCTGTTGTGGTCAATTCCTACAGGTCTATTTGGATCTGTACTTGGATTTTTATAATTTGCTCGTACATAATCCGTGTCAATTACAATCAGGACATCTATTGCCTGACTGGACGATTTTAATTCTATATCTTCCATGATATTTGTTTTTAGTTTGGTGTTTTCTTACTCATCTGGCTTTTCAGATTCCGCCCCGTTATTTGAGTGATTGCGGCTTCACATTTTGGGTTGTAATTACAATACAAATGTACATTGTTGTTTTTGAGTGTGTTATGGTGTAAATGCTGAAATTAATAATTAGGTATTTGTACGTAATTAATCTCTTTGACGTGATTTGCTTAGGTTGAAACAAAAAAATACCCTGAAAAGTTTTACTTTCCAGGGTACCCATTTTTATAATGGTTAAATCTAATTCACATTAAAAAGAAACCTCATTCACTTCTTTTCCTCTTTGGAAGTTCATTGTTTTCTGGCTGCCTTTATAGGCAATATTCACCAGATTGATCTGCTTAGGAAAAGCGCTTAGAAGGATCGTATTTTTAATCTTCAAGGTGTTGATATCCGAAACGCCTCCGGTTTCAAAATACACCCATACAGTTTCTCCACTGACCTGACTTCCTGTAAAGGTTATCGTTTTGGGAGCCCCATTGACAAATACATCAAAATTATTGTTCACATATTTTTTTACCTCTGCTTCAAATCCCGCCGTGTTGGGGTTGATCTTGATAGCATCAGAGATGTGGCTTGTATTCATTTTTGTGGTAAACTTCAATGTCTTGCTTCCATCAACATAATCCACTTTGGTCATTGAAGAGAAAAAGTCTACATACATAAAACTCATTAACACAAAAAATGTTAAAATTCCTGATA
>JASLCD010000394.1 GCA_030146295.1 Chryseobacterium sp. | reverse complement strand
GGCTACATATCTATGACCTGGCAAGTAAGTACTTTGTCAATGAAAAAAAATCGGTATCTAATACATTGACTGATGTGGATATTTATCCAACCAGAGTTGACGAGCATTTTGTCAATGTTCATATTGATAATAAAAATGTGAAAGGAAATGTTAAGCTGAATGTTTTTGATATGTCAGGAAAGAATGTGATGAATCAGAGCTTATTTGTGAAAAACGGTTCTTTGGATCAGAAAATAGATTGTAAAGAACTGGTAACTGGTGCGTATATTATAAATCTTAATGACGAATCAGGTAAGGTGATTTTTAATAAAAAAGTTCTCATTACCAAATAATTGATTCCATAAAATACGATAAATATAAAGTGTCAAATACAACCTTTTCAAGTTGATTGAAAAGGTTTTTTTAATGATTATTTGATATTTAATAAGTTTTATTTTTGGATATTAAAATGTACATTTATAAAAAAATATAGATGAAACTATACTTTAATGTTGGATATATTGTAAAGGCCGGAGAAAATTTGCAGCTGGTAATTGGTGAAGAGGGTACTGCAATGCATATCCATACTATGTTTTGTGCTGAGAATGGGCTATGGAAATGTGAAGTAGATAATTTTTCAAAATCTATTTCCTATCAATATCGGGTCGTAAATGAAAAAGGCAGCGTATTAAGAGAAGAGTTTGTCTCACACCATCTTAGTTTTCCACATAATTATAAGGAGTTTATCATTTTTGACGAATGGAACAATAAAAATTTTCCTGAAAACTATTTAAATAACAAAATCCTTTACAATAAACTGCATGATTTTGTTCCTGAAAAAGTAACGGTTTTAAAAAAGCATACCCATTTATTCAGAATAGAAGCTCCTATATATAATCCGGATTGGAGGATTGTACTCTTTGGAAGTACGGCATCCTTAGGAAACTGGAGTTATGAAAAAGTTATTTATCTGCATCAGACAGATTTTGGGATGTGGGAAGTTTCTGTTGAAATTCCTGAGAATGAATTTATCCAATTCAAATATTGTATTTATGATATCAAACAGAACAGAGTTCTTGATGTAGAAACCGGAGAGAATAGATTTACGGTTGCTAATCCATTAAGTGATGTTCTGCAGATTGTTTCCAATCATTATTTTAGATTTAAAGGATACCAGATGTATCATGATGCCGGAGTTGCAGTTCCCGTATTCTCTTTGAGAAGCGAAGACGGATTTGGTGTAGGAGAATTTGCAGACATTAAAAAACTGGCAGATTGGACACAAGAAACGAATCTTGGTATTATTCAGATTCTTCCGATCAATGATACAACAGCAAATTATTCCTGGACAGATTCATATCCTTATGCAGCAGTATCTGTTTATGCTCTGCATCCACAATATATCTCAATAGAAAAGCTTGATTATTCTTTACCGAAAGAATTAGTTGAATCATACATGGCTGAAAAAGAGAGTTTAAACGCCTTGGATCTGATCGATTATGAAAAAATGATCGAAAGTAAGTGGAAATATCTTACAGCAGTTTTCTATGCGGAAAAAGATAAAATCTATAAGGACAAGAATTTCAAAAAATTCATTAAGGATAATGAACATTGGCTTGTTCCTTATTCCGCATTCTGCGTGTTGAGGGACAAATATAAAACACCCAATTTCACCGAATGGAAAACCCACAAAAAATACATTGCAGGAAAGATCTTACAATTTTTCACAACGAAAAATAAAGATTATGATATCTCAATGCTTCATGCCTGGGTACAGTACCAATTGCATGTACAGTTGAAAGATGCTGTTGATTATACCCATAACCTGGGAATTTCGTTGAAGGGAGATCTTCCGATTGGAATCTACAGGTATTCTGTAGAAGCTTGGACAGAACCGGAGCTATTCGGAATGGATTTTCAGGCAGGAGCACCCCCAGATCAGTTTACTGAGCTGGGACAGAACTGGGAATTCCCGACTTACAATTGGGAAGCGATGAAAGCAGATGACTATAGATGGTGGAAAAACAGATTCAAAGCATTGGAACAGTATTTTGATGCAATGAGGATCGATCATATTCTTGGTTTCTTCAGAATATGGAGAATGCCTGTTTCTGCCGTACAAGGGATTTTAGGGTACTTTTATCCGGCTGTTCCCATTGTTGCGGAGGAATTTAAGGCATGGCAGATTCCGTTTAGTTTTGACAGGTATTGTAAGCCTTTCATCAACAATCAGGTCTTATGGGATTATTTTGGAAAAGATAGTGGGAGGGCCCTTGAATTTATGAACCGTAATGCAGACGGAACCTATGTATTCAAAGAAGAATTTGATACCCAGAGAAAACTGGTTGATTTTTTTAAGAAGAAATCATACGGTCCGATTGAAGAACAATTGATTTCGCTATGTGCCAATGTTTTGTTTTTAACAGAAGAGAGAAACGGGAAAACAGTTTACCATCCAAGGTTTAATGTATACAATACAGAGTCTTATAAACACCTTCCGGAATTGGAGCAGAAAAGTATTTATGAGCTGTATCACGATTATTTCTTCAGAAGACAGGATCATCTTTGGTCTGAGAAAGCAATGGAAAAACTTCCCGTTATCCTGAATGCAACCAAAATGCTGATCTGTGGAGAAGACCTGGGAATGGTACCTGCATGTGTACCAGTTGTAATGGATGAACTAGCTATTATAGCTTTAAAGGTACAGAGGATGCCTTCAGAAAACATTCCGTTTTATAATCCTAAGAATGCAAACTATATGAATGTGGTGACGGCTTCCTCACATGACAGTTCAACATTGAGACAGTGGTGGAAAGAAGATCCTGTTCTTACACAAAAATATTTCAATCAGCAGTTGATACAGTATGGAAAAGCTCCTGTGGATCTAAGTCCTCATCTTGCGGAGATTATTATGAAGCAGCATTTATACAATGATGCTATGCTGGCTATTTTCCCCATTCAGGAGTTTCTGGCAACTGATGCTGAGCTTACCAATAAGAAAATGGATAATGAAAGAATTAATAATCCAGCAGTTTTCCCACATTATTGGCGCTACAGAATGCATATAAAGCTGGAAGACCTTAAAAAGAAAGAATCATTCAATACCAAGATTGCTTTTTGGATAAAAGATAGTGGTAGGATGTAAATTTAACATCTGATTATCAGATTGTTATAAATAATTTAAAAGAAGTTTGATCTTAGGATTTAACTTCTTTTTTTTATTTGTATCAAAAAGATAGAATTGAGATATTCTGCTATATATTAAC
>JASLCD010000383.1 GCA_030146295.1 Chryseobacterium sp. | reverse complement strand
CTTAAACTAATAGATGAAACTAAATAACATGATTAAAAATGAGAAAAGTGTACAAAAACATTTTTGGAGAGGTCATCTCTAAAAGTAAAGCTGTGAAGCTAAACGAATATCATCTGTATTATTATGAAGAAGGTTCCGATTTTCTGAAAGAAATTGAATTCATCAATGAAGACAGTGTTTACAACATCAATTATTTTCTAAGTGACGAAGAAGACGAGGCGCAGGTAGTAGATTATCTTAAGGAAAAATCTGACTTTTTTGATATTGAAAAAAAAGAAACAGGTGATGGTTTTATTATTTCTACCAATAAATTATATTCCTTATCTGTAGATGATCTTCCCCTAATTTCTAAAACCGTTTTCAAAACGGATGACCCTGAAAATTTTATCTGTTCCCAGGTCATCGATAACGAAACTCATCAACCGCAACTTGAAAGAACCATAAAATGCTGGTATACCAACGACGAAAGCGGTGAAAAATATGCAGCCATAGAATGCAGCTACCTGGAAGACGGAAAACTGGAACTGGCTGTAGACAAGACCCCGGATCCTGATCATGAAGAAAACTGGGTTCATTATGATTACGATACCTTTCAGGACCTTCAGGCTCTGATTCCTACCGACATCAGCTATTATAAAACAGCGGCTTTACTTCCCAAAGGAGCGTATCAGCAATAATCTATTCTTTTAATATCACCCTCAAATATTATTAAATTATATATGTGAGCTCAATTTTTTTATCGCTGAATACCTAAAGCCGGAATTCAAAATTGGTTTGAAATCCAATACCCCGTGTTTACAAATCGTAATCTCAGAAAAAATAAAATAAAGACTGCTCCAGGATTGGGGCAGTCTTTCTCTTTTTAAGCACTTATTCTGTAAGAAAATTCATTCACCAGGTGTATTAATTACTAAAAACCTATGGAAAGGATTTTATGATAGATTTCGTGGATAGTGAACTCCTGTCATTCGGTCAAGGAAGTTTGTCACACTTCAGGAATTATTAAACTAAATTGATTCTACAACCGGATTGAGTCCTGTTACAATAAAAAGGTCCGGAAGATTTTTCTTCCGGACCTTTTTATTTTTTTATCCAAATTTCTTTTTCCTCAACCAGAAGAACAATCCTCCGATAAGACCGATAATGGCCAGTGGAAGCAATAAATTGATCCATTGCCAGGTCGATTTCTCTTCGGTAATTCTTTGCCTGTCGAGAAGTCTTTCTTCAATGTTTCTGTTTCTGAGTTCCATCAGATTACTGTCATCAAGAAGGTAATCCAAAGCATTTCTAAGGAACTGTTCGTTTCCAAACTGTTCGTTTGTCAAAAGGTCTACTCCCAATGGAAGTGGTTTACCTTTGATCACTTTGTTTCTTCCTACATCTCCGTCTGCAATCACGATCATCTTGTTTTCCGGACTGGATGCTTTGAATCCAGGGTAAGATTTTCTTTCAATTCTGGATGCGTAGGCAGAATTAAACTTTCCTTCCAATGCTACAGCAAAGATTTTCGGTGTACTTGGCTTTTCCATTTGTCCAAGACTGTCAACACTTGCAATTTCTTTCAGATCCACATAGTTGGGAACCTGCTTCAGCAATGTTCTTTCACTGGATTCGAAAAGAACTTTTGTTTTGATATTCTTTCTCCCTCCTAATGTGTCGATAGAAGTTGGGAATTCAAATTTTACAGGGTTGATATTCTTGGTGACCGGATTATTATTTTCAGCAATACCAAGCGGATAATAAGGCCAAGGCAGGCTTGTGTATTGTGGATTTCCACTCACTTCTCCTGTAACCAGTCTTAACAGAGCAAACTTTTTAACGTCTTTTACCAAAGCCGGATTAATTCTCAACCCATAATTGAAAAAGAAGTCTGTCATATTGATGTCTACCGGGAAAGGCATTACTTTTTTGGATCTTGTCAGGGTATCCATTTCAGCATTTACAGCATCAATCATCCAAAGTGTTTTTCCTCCGTTCATGATGTACTGATCAAGAATTACTTTTTCATTATCTGTAAAAGCTTTTCTTGGTTTTGCGATTACCAGAGCGCTCATCTGCTTCAATAAAGGAATATCCTCCGATGAAAGTTCGGTCTGGTTTTTAGGGATAATAGGTCCGGCATCATAGTTTTCCATGGCCAGCTGTACAAATCCCTGGAATTCATCCGGATTCAATTCATCATGATTCACCAGAATTCCGATTTTCTTTTTCTTAGCGGCTGCAATATTCTTGATATTGGAAACAAGATTATATTCCAGTCCTTCGATAGATCTTGTCAGCTGCTGATCGGCATCGATTCCTGCCTGCTGAACCACTAACGGAATAGAAACTCCGTCGTTCCCATGTTTAATCACTGCATAAGGGAAAAGGGTGATCTGTGAGATCTTACCATCCTTTACATCCGGAAGAATAGACGGCTGCATTCCCATGGCCATCAAAGTGTCCTGAGACATTTTTGTTTTAATGGGATCGATGAATTTAAAATCGATCTTCGGATTAATTTTTCTGAATTCTTCCAGCATAAATTTCGTTTCGCTTTGCAGCTGTTTGAAACTTGCCGGAAAGTCTCCTTCCAGATACACTTCAACCGTCAGAGGCTTTTTAACAGACTCTAATACTTTGATGGTGTTATCGGAAAGTGTATATCTTTTTTCTTTCGTTAAGTCTAATCTGATTCCAGAATAAGTCAGGATAATGACTAAAGGAACAATTACAATTAAGAAAATTCCAAGTGGAGATTTAACATTGAACTTCTTCATAATTCTACTTCTTTTTGTTTATAAAATGATTAGACAATACCAACGAAGCCCCGATAACGAGTACAAAATAGGCAACATCTTTACCATCAATAAGCCCTCTTGTAAAGCCTAAGAAATGCTGATAAAAACCAATATTCTGAAGAATAAAATCTGCCCCTCCCAATAGTTTATAGCTTGCCAGCTGCTCGATTCCGAAATACATAATGAAGCACATGAAAACGCCCAGCAGATAAGCCATAATCTGATTCTGTGATAGTGAAGAAGCCAAAATTCCTACTGCAGCAAATGCCGCAATTAAAATAATCAATCCAAAGTAACTCCCAAAGGTCATTCCAAGGTCAATATTTCCTTCAGGAACTCCCAGCACATATACAGTATAAAGGTAAATCAGAGAAGGAATAAGGCATAAAATCCCAACAATCCATACGGAAAGAAATTTTCCGGTTACGAGTTCCGAAACTTTTAGCGGCTGTGAAAAAAGCCAGTTTAATGTTCCCGTTTGTTGCTCTTCCGCAAAAGTTTTCATAGAAAGGGCCGGAATGATAAACATCAACAGCCATGGAACCAATACAAAATAGCTCTGAAGCGAGGCCATTCCGATCTCAAAAATATTAGAATCGTTGTCGAAAAAGAACAGGAAAAGGGTTGCTATCAAAC
>JASLCD010000382.1 GCA_030146295.1 Chryseobacterium sp. | reverse complement strand
TTATTTAGACTAATTTTCTTATATCAAGAAGAATGAAATCAAAAAAAATACTTTTAGCGGCTGCTGTAATTTATTTCGGAATCTCCGATGCTCAACAGTCCCAATATTTTACCCAGAAAGAAAATTACAGGTTCAATCTAGCCGAAAATCTTTATCAGACTAAAATATACAATGCTTCTCAGTACGAATATGCAAGACAATACTTCTACAATCAGAATTTGTCCCGTTCGAAAAAAGAAGCTGCGCAGTTTTTTGATAATGTGATTGGTGTGATTCTTCAGAAAAATCATGCTGAAGAGGGATTAACAGCTTTCATGAAAGAATATCCGAATTCTGCTTTCTTTGCGCAGGCCAATCTTCCACTGGCAGATTACTACTTAGCAAAAAAAGATTTTGATAAAGCGTTGGAGACTTTGAAAAAAGTGAACCAGTATCAGCTTTCAAAAGAAGAGAATACCCAGTATATTCTGAAACTTGGATATGCAAAATTCATGACGGGTGATTCTAAAGGTGCAACAGACGCATTGGAAGAAGCCTACAAAACAGCAGATCAGTCCCAAAAAGGAGATATCGCTTACATGCTTGGGCATTTATATTACAGCAACAGACAAAATGATAAAGCGTTCCAATATTTTGATTCTATAAAGGATCAGGGAAAATTCTCAAAGCTGGTACGTCCTTATTATGTACAGATGTATTATAATGATAAGAACTACGACCAGGCGATTACAGAAGGAACAGCTTTGTTGAACGAAAATATTTCCGAGTCTTATAAAGCGGAAGTTCATAAGATCATCGGGGAGAGTTATTTCATGAAGAATGATTATACTTCTGCCTATCCGCATTTGAAAGATTATCTGAGTGTACAGCAGAATCCTTCTGAAAACGATTTGTATGAGATAGGGTTTGTAGCAGCACAGCTTAAAAAATATGACGAAGCGGTTTCTTATTATAACCAGCTTCTTAACAGCAATTCTGCCCTGGCACAGAATGCATACTACCAGCTGGGAAATGCTTACCTGGCAGTAGACAAAAAGCAGGAAGCCCTTTCCGCATTCCGTTCTTCTTATCAGATGGATTATGATGCGAAAGTGAAAAAACTGGCTCACGAGCAATATGCTAAGTTAAGTTACGACATCGGAAACCCGTTTGAAAGTCCTTCAGCGGTTATCCAGAGTTATATCAACGAAAATCAAAATGGTACCAATGCTTCAGAAATGAGGTCGCTACTGGTGAAATCATATCTGTATTCCGGAAACTATAAAGAAACACTGAATGCGATTGACCGGTTGCAGAGTTCCACTCCTGACATCAACAAGGTAGATCAGGAGGTTTCTTATTTACTGGGGACTGAAGAATTCAACAAAGGGAATTATGATGAAGCTGAGAAATATTTCTTAAGAAGTCTTGGTTTCAATATCAATAAAGAATTCAACAGCAGAGCCTTATATTGGCTGGCTCAGGTATATTACCAGAAAGGAAATTATCCGTCTGCCATTGCACGTTACGAAAAACTTCTTACCGAAAGCTTCCCTGAAAAACAGCAGCTGCCTTATGACTTAGGGTATGCTTATTTTAAATCCAAAAAATTTGATCAGGCAGCAACCTATTTCAAACAGTATCTTACCAATCCGAAACCGGAATTTAAAAACGATGCAGAACTTCGTCTGGCAGATATCCATTATGCCAATAATGACCTGAACGAAGCGATTGCGATCTATGATAAAAATGAAGATGCAACAGATTATACGCTGTACCAGAAAGCAATGGCTTTAGGATTCAAAGGAGATACTCAGGCGAAGATTACCAACCTTAAAAATCTTTTATCGAAATATCCGGACTCCGAATATTACGATGATGCCCAATATGAAATAGGAACAGCCTATGCTGCTCAGGATGATTTTGCCAATTCGAATGATTATTTCGGAAAGCTTATTAAAACATCATCAGACAAAGACCTGATCGCAAATGCCTCTATTTACAGAGCACAGAATTATATAGACCAGAACCAGAATGATAAGGCGCTTTCGGAATTGAAATCTCTGGGTGAGCAATATAAAAATACCGCTTATGCTCAGAAGATCGTTCAGGCAGCAAAACCTATCTTCACGAAAAACGGAGATGTTTCCGGTTATGAAACTTTCGCAAGAAATATTGGTGTGAATGTGGATGCTTCTGAAATTGATGAGATCAACTTATCTACCGGAAAGCAATACTTCTCTAAGAAAGATTATAAGAATGCTATTTCTTATTATGAAAAGTACCTGACACAAAATCCTACAGGTGAAGGATTGTACCAGGCGAAGTATGAATTGGGAGAAAGTTATTACCAGACCAATAATTCAACCAAAGCTTTACTTGTGCTTCAGGAAGTAGCTGGAATTCAGAATGATTACCAGGATGATGCACAAACTCGTTTAGCTCAAATCTTTATTGCACAGGGGAATACTACAGAGGCGAAAAAGTACCTGGAAGGAATAAAGAACTCTTCAGATATCAGCATTAAAAATTATGCAAATGTTGAACTGATGAAGCTGTATGCAGAAGAAAAGAACTTCTCGGAAGCTGAAAAATTAGCCAATGCAGTTATTGCCAATTCTAAAAACTCAGCAGCCGTTATTGAAACTGCGAAAGTAATCAAAGCGAGAAGTCTGATGAATTCCGGGAAAGATAAAGACGCACAGTCCGCTTATGTTTCCCTTGAAAAATCATCCAACACTTCCGTAGCTGCAGAAGCATTGTATGCAAAAGCATACTATCAGAATAAAGGGAAAGCTTTCAAATCTTCTAATGAGACGATCTTTAAGCTTGCCAATAATTATGCATCAGAAGAATTCTGGGGAGCAAAAGCATTGGTGTTGATGGCCAAAAACTATATCGGCCTGAAGGATAACTACCAGGCGAGTTATACATGCGACCAGATCATTGCGAACTATAAGGACTTCCCTGAAATTGTATCAGAAGCAAAAGAAGTTAAAAAACAGATTAAGAAATAGGGTATGAAGGTTTTTAAAATAGCTCTCTATTCTTTCCTGATTTCGGCTTCATTGTGGAGCTGCATTCCATCGTATGGTGCATATCCTAAAGAGTATAGGCATGCAAAAGCTGAATTTCCAAAACAAAAGGCTTTTGTAGTGAATAAAGATCTTGAGAAAGAATTTAAAATTTTAAAACATTCAGATATTTATGAAATTGTAGAAGACAGTACCCATGCAGTAAAAATAACCCTGCATCCCATGCTGACCCGTACTCCTCCATGTGGAAATCCCATGATAGGAAGTATGCTTACAGTCGGGTTATTGCCTTCAGGATTTCCTTATGACATTTCTTACAGTTATGATGTAGCTGAGAACAGTACAACAAAAAATTATCAATACAAATTACAAGTGTATCAAAGCCTTTGGCTGTTTAATATATTCAGACTAGGGAGAACTTTTTCAAAACAGTCAGGGAAAGCTTTATTAGGCAGTTATATTGCTTCCAATAAGTAAAACCCGGTATATATTTTTTTCAAATAAAGAAAATATGAACAAGAAAATTCAAATACTATCCATATTATTTTTAGGGGTTTCGTCGGTGGCGTTTTCCCAGATCAAGGAGGAAAAACTGGTTCTTAACAAAAAGAGAGAGCCGGAAGTGAAGAAGATCGAGAAGAAGAAGACTTCTGTGGAAACCATTAAAAACTATCCGCCGGAAGAGAAATCGCAGACGCCTGTGAAGTATACCATCACGGATGTGCCTGCTGTTTCTGACTTCAAAACTTCAACCATTCAGGGAGAAGATGTTGCTCCGAAATTTGACGGAACGGCTCAGAATAACTATTTCCAGATCGGAATGGGAAATTACGGGAAAGTTCTGGTAGACGGAAACGTTTCAAAAACCCTTGAAAACAAGCTTGAAGTAGGAGCAGATGTTCATGTTCTTTCTACGAATGGTCTTAAAAAAGAGTATGACTGGAAATCCGGACAGACTTCTGCGAATATCGGCGCTTTCTTAAACTCTTATGGTGAAAAAGGGAAGTTCAACCTTAATGCTGAATATGGTTTAGACAGCTATAATTATTATGGAATCTATGCCATGCAGCCTACAGGTGAACTTGATCTGAAGCAAAAAGTAAATCAGTTTAAAGTAAATGGATACTATGATTTTTATTCCAATGAAATCTTAAATGATGTAAGGGTAAAATCATCATTCCTGAAAGATCATTTTGATGCTCAGGAAAATCAGGTTTCCATTCTTGCAAACTTTTCCAAACACGCTGTAGAACTAGGAAAATCAGGCATTAATCTGAATGCTGATCTGGGCGTAGGATTAGACGCGGTGAAGACGGATTTTGCGATCAGGGATAAAAACTCTTCCAATTTCTTCAATACGAGTCTCACTCCGAAAGTGACGTTCAGAAAAGGAGAATCTTATTTGATGTTAGGGTCTTCATTCTCTTTCCTGAATGCTAAAAACTCTAATGATCAGCTGGAACAGCAAAAAAATAATAAAACCTACTGGTTCCCGCAGGCAGAATTTCAGTTTGCTGCTGCTCAGGAATTTAAATTCTATGGTGGGGTAGACGGAGGTCTGAAGCTGAATACTTATGGAGATATGCTGCAGACGAATCCATTCATCCTTTCTGACCAGTTTTTAAAGCCAACAGAGACGAAATATCATTTTTATGTAGGATTGCGAGGGGACATTGATGAAACGCTGAAATATGACTTCTCTGCAGGCTATGGAAAGATGAGAGATATTATGTTCTTTAAAGCCAACGGCCTTTTTGATAATAACTCTGTTAACCGCTCTGCCTACAATTTTGCCAATACATTCTCTGCAGTATATGATGACGGAAATGTAAGTGATATCAAAG
>JASLCD010000357.1 GCA_030146295.1 Chryseobacterium sp. | reverse complement strand
TGAAAAATAATGACATTCATCACGAAATGCCGATTTCAGCTAATTTAAAATCAGTCTAAATAAGGGCTTCTACGCCTGTTTTTTGAAATGTTTGCGACCTAATATCCAGGTTGAAAGTGTAGTAAAGGTAACCACCGTGATAGAACTGATTGGCATAATGATTGCAGCGAAGAGCGGATGCATATGGCCTGTAACAGCGTAACTTAAACCAACGATATTGTACAGAAAACTGATTATAAATGTCATTTTCACAATGGTGATAGACCCCTTGCAGACGTTCAGGTAATTGTCCAGTGTAACCACTTTATCACCATTCATAATGACATCAGAAGATGGGGTAAAACTGTTCGTGTCGTCAGCAATTGCAATCCCTACATTACTTTGTTTTAAAGCTCCCGCATCATTAAGGCCATCTCCAAGCATTGCCACTTTCATATGCTGATCCTGAAGGGTTTTAATATAGTTCAGTTTATCTTCCGGGCTTTGATTAAAGGCCATTCCTTTGTAATTGGGAATAAGTTCTTTAAGCTGATTTTCTTCTGAGGAATTGTCTCCGCTCAGAATGAATATTTTGTACTGGGTTAGTTTTGTGAAAAGCTCTCTCAGTTTTGGACGGTACTCATTTTTAAAGATAAATTTACCTAAATACTGGCCGTTTTTACTGATATGAACTGCTGTTTCAAGGTTTTTAGGTTCCTGATTATTATACCGCGCAGATCCGATTTTATAAATATTTCCTCTTACACTGGCTTCATACCCTTTTCCTGAAATTTCAACGAAATTTTCTACCGGGAAATAATCATCATTAACGTCAATGAATTCATATAGCGATTTTGAAAGCGGGTGATTAGAATTCTTTAATAAGGTCTTAATATTCAGGGAATCAAATTCATTCATTTCAGATCCTTCATACCTGATGTTTGATTTTTTTCTGTGGGTAATCGTTCCCGTTTTATCAAAAACAATCGTATCAAGTTTTGCGATTTTTTCAATCGTTAAAGTGTCTTTTACATAAAACTTATTTCGGCCTAAAATCCTCATAATGTGCCCGAAAGTGAAGGGTGCAGATAATGCAAGTGCACAAGGACATGCGATAATCAGGATGGCTGAAATAACCTGGAACATCTTATTTAAATCGATAAAATACCAATAAGTTCCAGCGACTAATGCAATACCTAAAATAATGAATGTGAAATATTTGCTGACATTGTTGGTCAGCGTATCAAGTCCTGTTTCGTGTTTTTTAAATGCTTCCTTATTCCAAAGCTGAGTTAAATAACTTTGATCTACATTTTTAATCACCTCAAGCTCTAAAGAAGACCCAACCTGTTTTCCTCCCGCGAAAATTTTATCTCCGGGCTGCTTGCTGATACTTTCGCTTTCTCCGGTAATAAAACTGTTGTCGATATTCCCTTCTCCGTTGATCAAAATTCCATCTACCGGAATGATTTCCTGATTTCTAACCAGAATTCTATCACCAACTTTTATTTCAGACAGTAAAATATTATCCTGTTTTCCTTCGAAATCAACTTTCGTTACGGCAATCGGATAGAAAGATTTGTAATCTCTGTCATATGAAAGCGCATTGTAAGTTCTTTTCTGGAAAATTTTCCCGAGAAGCATGAAGAATAAAAGCCCGCAAAGGGTATCGAAATATCCTGGACCATAATCTGTTACTACTTCATAAATACTTCTTCCATACAGGACAAAAATTCCTAAGACAATCGGAACATCAATATTGACAATCTTATTTTTTAAACCGTACCAGGCAGATTTATAATAATCAGAAGCTGAATAAAATACAACGGGTGTTGCCAGAAGGAATATCAGGGTTCTGAATAAACCTTTATAATGTTCCATCCAATAATCTTCTCCCCCAATATATTCAGGAAAGGCAAGGAACATTCCGTTACCAAAGGCAAAGGCAGCAATGGCAAATTTTACTAATAGAGATTTGTCGAGATGATCTTCATTTTTATCAGCGGTCTCAAGGCTGATAACCGGTTTATACCCAAGATTGGTTAAAAATTTAGCGAGTTCGCTCAATTTCATATCGTTATGATTGAATGAAATCTGTAAGGTCTTTCTTGTGAAATTAACCTGCGAATATTTTATATGCTTATTTAACGTGTGAAGGCTTTCTAATAACCAGATGCAAGAAGAACAGTGAATAACAGGGATTTTGAATGTAACAAGACTGGTGTTCCCTTCAGAAAAATCGGTGACTTTTTCAAAGATTTCCGGTGTGTCCAAGTAATCAAATTGGGTAGAATTTTCATCATTCGGACGGATTCCTGCACCCTTATTAAGCTCATAAAAATTGCTTAAGTTATTTAAATTTAGAATTTCGTAAACAGACTTACATCCATTACAACAGAAAGTCTTTTCATCAAATAAAATTCTCTCTTTTTCTATACCTTGACCACAATGAAAACAGTTCTCGCTCACCCCATAAAATATTGAAGTACAAAATTATAACAATTTTTTTTGTTTATCGCGTTAAAAAGTTCTATTTTTGTGATAAATATCATATAAAATGCCGCAGGAACAACAGATAGCAATTGA
>JASLCD010000365.1 GCA_030146295.1 Chryseobacterium sp. | reverse complement strand
TCATGCCTTACCACATCCTTTTGGATACTTACCGTGAAGAGGAACACGGAGGAACTCAGATCGGAACGACCAAAAAAGGAATCGGACCTTGTTATGAAGATAAAATTGCAAGAGTCGGGATCAGAATGGTAGACCTTTTAAATCCTGAGATTTTAAGAGACAAAATCGAGAAAAACTTAAAAGTTAAGAACTCTCTTTTTGAAAAATATTACGGAAAGCCAACGTTAGACGTTGAAGAAATCTACAACGAATATTTAGCGATCGGAAAACAGCTTCAGGACAGAATCGTTGATACTGAACTTGAACTGAACGAGGCGATCAGAGATGGTAAAAACGTATTGTTCGAAGGTGCTCAGGCTTTAATGCTTGATATCGACTTCGGAACGTATCCATACGTAACTTCATCTTCTCCATCTACAGGAGGTGTGTGTTCAGGAGCCGGTGTTCCGCCAACATCACTTCAAAACCTTATTGGAGTAGCAAAAGCTTACTGTACAAGAGTTGGAAACGGACCTTTCCCTTCAGAATTAGATAACGAACTGGGTGAAAAAATCAGACAGATCGGTGGTGAATTCGGAGCAACTACAGGAAGACCAAGAAGAACAGGCTGGTTAGATCTTGTTTCTTTAAAGCATGCTTGTATGATCAACGGGATCAACAACCTTGTAATCACTAAGCTTGACGTTCTTACTGGAATTGAAAACCTGAAAGTGGTAACACATTACAAAACTGAAGACGGAAAAATCATCGATTATTTCACTTCTTCAACTGAAAAATTATACAACTACGAGCCAATCTATCAGGATTTACCAGGTTGGAACGAAGATATTACAAAAGCAAGAAGCTATGATGAACTTCCTGATACAGCTCAGAAATACATCGAGTTTATTGAGAAATACTTAGGAATCAACGTATACTTAGTTTCTGTAGGTCCTGAAAGAAGTCAGAACATCATCAGAAAAGAATTATTCTAATATTCTTAGACATACAAATAAGAAAGAGACGATCATTGGATGGTCTCTTTTTTTTGTTTAAAAGTTTGCCTTACTGACTGATAATCCTTGGCAAGGATTCCCTTTAATCAAGTGAGAATTCCGGTTTTGAATTTTTGTATACTTTTGTTTGATTACCTTGGGTCTTCGATTTCAAGATAAAAGTATCCGACGAAAAATTAATCAAATGGAAGAAAATAATAAAATACCCCAGCGTTTTCTGGATAATATGGTGATCAGTTTGTATTTTACCATTGCCTATGCTGTTTTAATTGTTGTTTATTTAGGGCTGCCATTCCGTCTAAGTTCAAATTTTTTACTGATCCTTTTTATTGTCTGTAGTTTGGTTTTTAGTATAGGCGCTATTTATTTTGCAGCTAAAAGTTATTCAAAAACAAAAATCAGCTCTGTTATTCTCATTATTATTAATGCGCTTGGATTATTAATACCACTTACACTTCTTTTATTGCTTATATAGCTTTTATATTAAGTTGGTACTCTGTTATTTATGTTTATTTATTTTTATAAAAAACGGCACTCTTTTTCTGTGTACGCTTTCTACTTATAAATGTTAAAATTCAAACATTGTCATAAAATTTTCTAATATTATGTTGTTTTGATAAAATTTTGGCCGATGTTTTGATATTGAAACAATGCTTATCGATAAGAGCTAACAAAACTAATAATCAAAATTTTTTAACAGTTTAAAAAAGTAGTAGTGATGAAACAACATAATCAAAACCAGGAATTTCGTTTTAACGAAGTTCTCTTCGAGCACCGCAATAAAGAATATGGTGCCTATGCATTAAGAAACGACTCAGATAGAATATTAACCAAAGCACTTTTTGTAGGAGCAAGTTTAATGGCTGCAGTATCTATTACACCGTTTGTGATTTCTGCATTTAAACCTGTAGAAGTACCTACAGGAACAGTATATAATCTTCCGCAGGTAATCGATGTTCAAGAAGTAGAAAAGCCGAAAGATCCTCCTGTACAAATTGTAAAGCCCACTCCGCCGGCTCCAGCAGTAAAAACATATGATCACAGATTGCCTGAGCCTAAAGCGATTGTTACCAATGAAAAACAAGTTGAGGATAAAACGAATGCAGTAGCAAGTACGCAAACATCGGAAGGTAAAGAAACTGCCACAAATACTTATATTCCAATTGTACCCCGTGTCATCGGAGGTGACGGGCCGCCTGCAGTAAAAGCTGACCCGGTAGTTGAAAAAGCAGATCCTAAAAAGATTGAAACGGAATTAAGTGTAGAAGCTAATTTCACAGGAGGAATAGACTCCTTCAGAAATAAAGTAATGAACAACTTTGACGGTTCAGGATTTGAATCAGAAGATGTTGTAAAAACGACAGTTACCTTTATTGTAGAAATGGATGGAACCATCTCAGGGGTAAAAGCTAATGGAACCAACGCCGACTTCAATAACGAGGCTATGAGAACAATTAAAAACATTTCAAGCAAAGGAAAATGGATCCCAGCCAAAAACAAAAAAGGAGAATTCGTAAGAAGTTATTTCAAATTTCCTATCTCAATGAAGTTTGATAATTAATACGGAAAAACACATTTCAAATAGTTATCCACAAAGATTTTTTTTTGTGGATAATTTTTTTTATTGCTAAATTGCTTATTAACAATATTTTAACTCAATTTTGATTTTCCCCACTCACCGAGAGCAAAGAAAAAAGTGTATTTTTGAAACTTAAAGTTCTAATAATGGCAAAAATCATAGGTATTGCTAATCAAAAAGGAGGTGTTGGTAAGACAACTACCGCCGTAAACTTGGCAGCAGCATTAGGAGTATTGGAGAAAAAAATATTAATCATCGACGCTGACCCTCAGGCGAATGCTACATCAGGTCTGGGCGTGGAAGATGTTCAATACTCTACATACAATCTATTGGAGCATAGTGCAGATACCAGAATCTGCATCAAGAGAACTACGACTCCCAATTTGGATATTATTCCGTCACATATTGACCTTGTGGCGGCAGAAATAGAACTGGTAGACAAGGAAGACCGTGAATATATGCTTAAAAAAGCATTGGCCAGTGTAAGAGATGATTATGACTATATCATCATCGACTGTGCGCCGAGTTTAGGTCTTATTACAGTAAATGCACTTACTGCGGCAGATTCTGTGATTATTCCCATTCAATGTGAGTACTTTGCATTAGAAGGACTTGGGAAACTTTTAAATACCGTTAAAAACGTACAGAAGATCCATAATAAAGATCTTGGAATAGAAGGTCTTCTTCTT
>JASLCD010000361.1 GCA_030146295.1 Chryseobacterium sp. | reverse complement strand
TTAAAGTCATATTCCATAATAATGTTACTTAATACGCCGTAAAAAATACTTCAAAACCATCCTCTGCAAATTTTAAACCATGAAGTGAAATATACTGAACACAATGTCTTTAAACAAAGGCACTACATAATTATTTCCACTTCCGGAGCATGATAAAAAACAGTCTGGAAAATCCCGATTGTTTTCGTCAGGTTTTTTGTTTGAAAACAAAGGGCTTTAAGGCTCACAGCCGTATAATATTGAAATAAACTATCGTCCGGATTTAACATTTCGTTTACAATTCATCTAATACTTTGTATCTTTATCTAAAATTTAAAAAAGACCCAATGAAAATTGAACAAATATATACGGGCTGTCTGGCTCAGGGTGCCTATTATATTGTATCAGAAAATGAAGCAGTGATTATAGATCCTTTAAGAGAAGTAAAACCTTACCTGGATCGTCTGGAAAAAGACAATGTCACTTTAAAATATATTTTTGAAACTCACTTCCATGCTGATTTTGTATCAGGTCATTTGGATTTAAGTCAGAAAACAGGAGCTCCGATTGTATACGGACCTACTGCTGTTCCTGAATTTGAAGCAATTATTGCGGAAGACAATCAGATTTTTGAGATTGGAAAAGTAAAAATAAAGGTAATGCACACTCCGGGACATACAATGGAAAGCAGCACTTACCTTTTAATTGATGAACATGGTGTTGAAACGGCAATTTTCACTGGTGACACCTTGTTTTTAGGTGATGTCGGAAGACCGGACCTTGCACAGAAGGCAACTAATCTTACTCAGGAAGACCTTGCGGGAATTCTGTATGACAGCCTTCAGAACAAAATCATGCCTTTGGATGACAGCATCACTGTTTATCCTGCTCATGGTGCGGGTTCTGCATGCGGAAAAAATATGCAGAAGGAAACAGTAGACATTTTAGGCAACCAAAAGAAGACGAATTACGCTCTTAATCAACCTGATAAAGCCTCTTTCATCAGAGAAGTTCTGGATGGTTTAACAGCACCGCCAAAATATTTCGGAATGAATGTCGCATTAAACAAAGGGGGCTACGAAAGTCTGGATGTTGTGATGAACAAAGGGCTACAACCTGTGGCACCGGAGGATTTTGAAGCACTGGCTGAAGAAACCGGGGCATTAATTTTAGACACGAGAGGAGCTGCAGATTTCCATAAAGGATTTGTTCCCAACTCTATCAATATAGGATTGAAAGGTGATTTTGCCCCTTGGGTAGGAAACCTTATCGTGGATGTAAAGCATCCTATATTACTGGTAACAGATGAAGGAACCGAAGAGGAAGTAATCACCAGACTAAGCAGAGTAGGTTTTGATAATGTAAGAGGATATATGAAAGGAAGTTTTGAAGCATGGAAAAATGCAGGCAAGGAAACCGATGAGATTAGAAGAATTACCCCTGCTGAGTTTGCTGAACAGTTTACAGAAGATTCAAAAGTAATTGATGTAAGAAAACTGACTGAATATTCTGCGGAACACATTGATAATGCTTACAACAAGCCGCTGGACGCTATCAGTGAATGGGCCCGGACGATCGATGATTCCGAACATTTCTTCCTTCATTGTGCGGGAGGATATAGAAGCATGATCGCAGCAAGCATTCTTAACTCTCACGGAATCAGAAATTTCACTGAAATAGAAGGTGGTTTCAACGGCATCAAAAAAACGGAAAAATTCCCAACTACGGATTTTGTCTGCCAATCCAAAACATCATAAGATCATGAAAATTAAGTTTTGGGGGCTTTTTCTGATCGTAATTATTACGCTAAGTTCCTGTAAAACAAATCATACAGCTGTCATACCCAAAGCTGACATCAAAGAAGTAGTTAACAGCTCTGATGTAACTTTAGTAGATGTCAGAATTCCGGAACAGTACGCTGCAGGAACGGCAAAAAATGCGATCAACATACCATTAGCAGATATTCAAAACAACATAGAAACCCTGAAGGGCAAAAAAGTTGTTGTATTCTGCAATAAAGGAATTCAGGCAGATCAGGCTATGGAAATTCTGAAAAAAAATGGAGTGGAAGCCTATGACGGCACAAGCTGGAAGAATGTAAAGGCTATTCAGGACGAAACAAACAAAAAAGTAAACTAATAAAACCAAAACTATGTCACAAAAATTTCAGGAAATCATAGACTCCGAAAGACCGGTACTGATCGATTTTTTCGCTACATGGTGCCAACCCTGTAAAGTACAGTCTTCGGTATTGAATACGGTAAAAGAAAATATTGGCGAGGGAGCCAGAATTATAAAGGTAGATGTAGATCAATATCCCGCATTGGCAGCTCAATATGGAGTGCGTGGAGTACCTACTCTCGCTATTTTCAAAAAAGGAGAAATGCTATGGAAAGAAAGTGGAGTACATGATGTGAATACATTGACTCATCTTCTCCAGCAATACGTTTAGATAAAAACCAAAATAAAGGCTGAAGTTTATTGAACTTCAGCCTTTATTTTTTTGATTTACCATTGAATGGAAAAACGATCCCGGTCATTCAAAAACTGGAAATGTTTTCTAAAATCTTTCAATTCATCCATATTCAATTCTGCAGATACAAGATTTCCCTGTTTTTGGGATATTTCTTTACCATCAGCAAAGAAGCAATGTGAGCTTTCCTGATACAGCAGATCATTTCCATCGGTCCCAATTCTGTTTAAACCAAATACAAAGGATAAATTTTCAATGGCTCTGGCTTTCAATAAGTGTTCCCATGCTCCTACCCTTTTCTCAGGCCAGTTGGCAACATATAAAACAGCATCATAGTCATCATTATTTCTTGCAAAGACAGGAAAACGCAGATCATAACAAACCTGAAGCAGAAAACGTATTCCTTTATATTCAACAATTACTCTGTCTTTTCCAGGTGTATAAACTTTATCTTCTCCCGAAAAGGAAAACAAATGCCTTTTATCATAAAAAGATGTTTCGCCATCGGGCTTTACAAAATACATTCTGTTGTAAAAGTTTCCGTTGGATTCCACAGGAGCACTTCCGCAGAATGCTGCATTCTTTTCTTTTGAAATTTTATTCAAAAACTCCAGCGATTCATTATTTCTGTCTGAAACTTCAGAAGCATCCATACAGAATCCTGTTGAAAACATTTCGGGAAGAAGAAACAGATCTGCTTCCACATTCTGAAGTTCATTTTCTATACGTGTAAAATTCTCAGCTTTGTTTTTCCAGATGATATCTAAATTAAGCCCTGCAACGTTCATCATTTATTCTTTTTAAATTATTCTAAATCTGATGTATAAAAATACGGCTTTTATCATTACAAAAAGAGTATTACATTGTTGAAAAATTAGTTTTGTCCGCAAAAAACCGAGCTATATTTCTTAATAATTTATTAAAGTCTCCTCTTTTTCTACTGCTCTCATTCTTTCGGTTTCATTTTTGATAGAGATATTTTTTATTACTATCCTTAAAAATTTAAAATTTATGAAGAAATTGTTTTTTATGGTGACGATCTTCTTTTTTGGGGCTATGGCTAATGCTCAGGCCTGGACAGGAAAGGGAGATCAGAAAGTACAACTGGGGCTGAGTGCCTGGGGATATGGAACCGGAGTAACGGGAACTTACGACTATGGGCTCAACAAACTTATTTCTGTAGGAGCCGGAATCAACGGCTACTTTGACAATTATAGAAACAACGATAAGGATAATCGTGTTTTTGTTTTCGGGAGACTGAACTTTCATTTACAGGAAGCGCTGAATCTGCCTTCAAAATGGGACATCTACCCTGGTGTAGACCTTGGAGTACTTGGAAAAGACTTCGGAGTGGGCGCTCACATCGGAGCCCGCTATTTCTTCACAGAGAAAATAGGGGTATTTGCAGAAGTAGGTAATAACGGCAGTCTTGGTGTTTCTTTCAATTTATAATCAAATCGTCTTTAAATATGACAAAGCTTCTCGTTTCGGGGAGCTTTTTTATTTGGCATAGTTTTGATAATTGTTACCTTTGCAAATTAAAATCTAAAATTTATTAATG
>JASLCD010000360.1 GCA_030146295.1 Chryseobacterium sp. | reverse complement strand
TGTAGTTTTTAGAATGTTTGATGTATAGCTTTTTAACCACACGAAAGGATTCGTGCGGTAGCGGGGGTATAATTTAGGAAAAGATAATCAGAAAATTACTTCAAGTTATAATTTAAATAATGATGGCTCGGTGACTGATAATCTTTTAGGTAAAAACATTGATGCTGGCTCAACAGAAAAATTAGGAGGAACAGGTAAATCTGTTACTGCTGTGGATGATAGACCTACGGGTGATTATAATAAAAATGGGGACCAATTTGATTCCAATGATGGAAATAAATACCAATTAAATAATAATCATTGGGTTAAATTATCTGGTCAAATGGTTGATGCAAATGCTCTTCATGCTGGAGGAATGGGATCAGTTTATTCAACTTACAATTCTATTACCTTAGTAGATCGTGCAATTTATAATGATAACTTAAAAACTATTTTTGATTATACAACGGATTTAAAGGCATTAGCAATCGGTATTGGTTTATCTTCAATAGAGAAACAAAAATTTGAAAAACCTTCTATACAAGGTGTTATAATTGGATTTGTTTATAATTTTTATTCAGGAACTTTTAATCAATTAGAGTCAATAAGAGAACATGATGAAAATGCAGAAAAAAACAGAATGCAAAATAAAAAGTAATTATGAATAGTAAAATTGTTATAAGAGCAATTATATATTTATTGAAATTTTGTGGAATTATCATAGTAATTGATATTATATATAATATTCTAGTTTCTCATCAATTAAAATCAGCTAACATAATATTTGATATTATTTTTGGTTTTCTATATTGGATATTATTTATTTTTTCTGGGAGACTTCAAAAATAGTATTTTGAACCTTTGTTCTTCTGAGTATTCATAAATAAAAGCGTCCTTTGCTCGTGTCCGTGAATAAAATAAAAAACCACTGCTTTTGCAGTGGTTTTTGTTTTAAAAAGTCCTCGTACATCCTTATCAATACCATGAACCACTTTATAAATAACCTCCAGCCACCTAGAAAGTGCCTCTAACCACTATAGTAAGTATCTTCAGCCCCTTTATAAAGTGGCTGGAAACCCTTCGGAACAGCCTCCAACTACTTCATTAACGGCCTCCAGATCGTTCTGTAAGTTCCTTTACCCACTTATCAAAGTGGCTGGAGCCTCTTCACCAACCCCCTTTACCCCCCTTACTCAAGGGGGTAGAAGGATATTAAAGTACCTGATAATCTCATTTTCCAATACACGAGTTTAGGAATTAAAACAAATCGTATTCAGAATATTAAATTTCCTAACTTTGTAGTTCTCAATAACAACTAAAACAAAACTATGTCAATCACGAACGAAGATCAGATGATCGGAATGCAAAAAGTAAGTGAAGCCGTTGCCTATACTTTGAAAAAGATGATGGAGTATGCTAAACCTGGCATGACTACAAAAGATCTTGATGAATACGGAGCCCAAATACTAGAGGGTTTCGGAGCAAAGTCAGCGCCTTATCTGACGTATGGATTTCCAGGCTGGACGTGCATCAGCGTAGATAACGAATTCTGCCATGGTATCCCTACTGACCATAGGATTTTGAAAGAAGGTGATCTGATTAATATTGATGTTTCTGCAGAACTGGATGGTTATTGGGCCGATAACGGAGGGTCTTTTGTGATCGGAAAAGATATTCACGGGCATCAGAAGCTCGTGGAAGCTTCCAAAGAGATTTTAAAGAAAGCCATTGACAATATAAAAGGCGGAGTGAAAATCGCAGACATTGGGCATTTAATGGAAACAGAAGCGAAGAAAAGAGGGCTTAGGGTTATTAAAAATCTTGCCGGACATGGAGTAGGCAGAAGTTTACATGAACAGCCTGATGAATTACTGAACTACAGAAACCGTTTTGATTCCAGAAGATTCAAGAAAAACTCTGTCGTGGCTATTGAAACTTTTATCTCTACCGCTTCCAATCTTGCAGTAGAGCTGAAAGACGGTTGGACCATGGTAGGTAATAAAGGCGGTTATATGGCTCAGCACGAACATACCATTGTAATCACTGATGGAAAACCAATCATTCTGACCGAAATGAACGAAATCCTGAATTAAGCACAAATTATTCTTGTGTAATTGGTAAATTACGAAGACTCCAATTTCGATAAAAAATATTTTTAAGCGCAAGATTTCATCATGATTTTCTTGCGCCTTAAAATATATCAGTAGTGAAAACTTTGCGCCCTTGCGTTAAAAACAAACTAGTAGCCTCACTAAAATCACCAAGCTTCATCCAATCCACTTGTTGATTCCTTCTTTGCTCCCTTATATTCAGGATCAAGAATATAAATCTTTGCGTTTACAATAACACCCGCTTTTAAAGCATTTCATTGACAGAATTAAAACCTTTCAGAATATCTTTATAATCTGCTGTAAAACCATTCTCCATAGTCCCTTCAATACGATACGTTTCCACATCTGTAATTCCTGTATAACTTCTGAAAACATCCTTCAGATAAGCAGAAATATAATCCGGAGTACCTTCAGCACTCCTGCCTCCCGAAGCAACAGCAAGATATACTTTTTTGTCTTTAAATTGGCCTACGCGGTTCCACTGTTCATCAAAAACATAAGTCACACCAGCCCGGATCAGCTGATCCAGCCATGCCTTCAACGGAGTGGAAATTCCTAGGTTAAACATAGGCGTTCCGATGACAATAATGTCCGCTTCACGTACTTCGTCTACAATCGTATTGGCATATGAAAGCAACTGATTACTCTGTTCATCATATGATCCCGGGTACTTATAAAACTCATGAATAGACACTTCATCAGCATGGGGCGGAGTATCTTTAACCAGATCCCGGACTGTAATCTTATTGATATTGCCCTGTTGTAAAAGCCTTTCTAAGATGAAAGCACTCAATTTATTACTATAAGATAGTTCTCCTCTTGCGCTGGAAATAATGTGCAGAATATTCTTCATACTTTTTTATTCTAATGACGATTAGATTTTCATTATGGGGACATGAAGTTTAATTTTTATCAGGTTAAAATTTTAAACAGCAGTATTCAATTGTTTCTTTAATTGAAAAAGCCAGGTTTTAAATTGTTAGGCATCAAATACTTTGCTATATTTATAGGACCAAACCACCTTACAAACCTATCTGCTATGAAAAAAGTTCTTTTAATTCTTCTGGGAATCATTGTCATTCTGGCTGCTGTAGTACTCATTAAGACCTATACTTATCCATTTAAGAAAAATAATGTAGGAGCAGGAGAGGGCTGGAAACCCGTAAAAAACGATTCAGCGGTAATGAGGCTGTCGGGAGGAATAAAAGTTCCGACTGTTTCTACAGGTAGCTTGGGTGAGTTCAATTATGCACCGTTTGATCAGTTTAAAACCTATTTAAAAGCTTCTTACCCTCTAGTATATCAGAATACAGAAAACGTTGAGGTTAATCAGTATGGACTGGTATTCAGGCTCAAAGGAAGCAATCCTGCTCTGGAACCCATTTTATTTCTTTCCCATATGGATGTTGTTCCTCCGGGAGACGCTGATATCAAAAATAATGAAGAAAATATATTCCGGCCGGATGATAAACCTCTGGAACCTGTTGCAAAAGTAGCGGAAGACTGGGATTTTGCTCCTTTTTCCGGAGCTGTTGCCAATGGAAGGATCTATGGAAGAGGAGCAATAGACATGAAAGGAATGCTGTTTTCCCTAATGGAATCCATGAATTCTATGATTAAAAATAAACAGATTCCACAGCGTGATATTTATCTGGCTTTTGGTTTCGATGAAGAAGTTGGCGGACAAAAAGGAGCGATTCAGATTGCAGATTACTTTAAGAAAAAAGGATTGAAGTTTGATGCCGTGTATGATGAAGGTGGTTTGATTATGCGAAAAGGAAATGTCGCAGGAATAGATACAGATGTTGCCGTTGTAGGGTGTGCTGAAAAAGGCTTTCTTTCTGCAAAAATAAAAGTAAAAGGACTGGGCGGGCATTCTTCTATGCCTCCAATGGAAAGCGCTATAGGAAAAGCGGCTGTTATTATGCAGCGTCTGGAAGATCATCAGATGAAACCTGTGATCACCCCGTTAATCAAAGAGTTTTTTAATAATATCGGAGGTGAAATGCCTTTTACAACAAGAATGGCGCTTGCCAATCAATGGCTTTTAAAACCTGTTTTGATTTCACAACTCACCAAAAACAATACAACCAACGCATTGGTAAGAACAACGACAGCACTGACAATGATGAAAGGCAGTGATGGGACCAATGTACTTTCCCCTGAAGTTGAATTTGTTGTTAATTTCAGATTACTTCCCGGAAATTCTGTACAGGATGTGCGTGATCATATCACCAATGCAACCAGAGGATTTGATGTTGAAGTGGAAGAAATCGACAATACAAGAGAAGCTTCTGCGATTTCTCCAACCCATACAAAAGCTTTTAAAATGATCGAAGCCGGAGTGAAGGAAATTCATCCCGGAGCTATTGTTACGCCATACCTTACAATGGCAGGCACGGATGCCGGTAAATATGAAATCGTCAGCAAAAATGTTTACAGATTTATGCCGATCAAAATCAACAGTGCAGAACAGCAAAGCATTCACAGTACCAATGAATACCTCAGTATCGAAAATTATCTGAAAATGATCCACTACTTTGAGTATGTGATGAAGAATTATGACAAGTAATTCGGGTACACGATTCGTGATCATGGGATAATGCATATTATGAAACGCAGAGTTCGCGAAGTTTTCTATACTATCTTATTGTTTAGACCTTTCATTTAGCAATAGGTAATGAAATGTCTTTGAGAGCCAATAAGCTTTATCTATTCATAGACCTTGTGAGCCTTAGCGTTAAAATCATATTTACTATTGATTTTGCGAAGCAAAAATGGACCATTGATCAAAAATATTTTTACAAAAAATATATTACGTCAAGTTTTGTCGCATTACGGATATAGCTTTGTCATATCAAAATTACAGAGCTATGGAATTGCCATTTTACTTAAACTTTAACGACTTTGAAAGTAAATATTACGATAACCTTGAAAAATGGTTTGAAGAATATCATAATACCAGCGAAACAGATTACCTGAAGGCTCTTGCAGATCTTTACAGTCCGTATGTTTATTATAATTTTACGGATGACCAGCTAAAGCCGGATGCTGCCATTGAAGTCAAAGACTGCTTTTTTCCTTATCATGAAAAAATCGGAATTTCTTTCTGTATAGATGAAAACGGATCATCGAAAGCCAATGGGATGAACCAGGTTTTTGAATTCAAAAATATTTCGATGATGGAATATGCCCAGCATATTCTGGATAAGATTAATAAGTTTTGTTCAAACAATGCCAACGCTTTGGATGGCAGTAGAAATATTCAGGATTATATCAATAACTATACAATTATTACTTCAGTAGAAGGAATAGGATATTGCATCAGTTATAATCGCCATCAGAAAACAATTCCCTTCTTAAAAGCTTATCTTCCGTACTATGGACACACCGTCAATATGGCTGTATACAGAGATTTTATTTTCTCGGTTGTACAGATTGCGGAATTTATAGATCAGAAACTTAAAACAGTACATGCTTTTAAAAATACCATTTATATGCGATCAAAAGCAGAGGCGAAATTCAATGTTCAGATGAGCCGCCAGTTTCTGACATTATGCAATTAAATTTTACACCAAACATTCATACTTAATTATATTGCGGAAAACTTATGTTTTCAAACAAAAATCCCAGTCAGTGATGATTGGGATTTTGTATATAAAGATAAAAAGTCATTTTTTACCGCTTTCTGTAAGGAATATTCCATACTACATCTGCAGCTAGGTAATGAACCCCTCCATGATGAATGCTTCGGCTGTCCCTGATCAGATCATCCATATACCCTACATCTACTGTAAAAGGAGAATTGGGGATGGTAAACATATAGTAAGCTGCAATGCGCATCTCACGATATCCGAACGAACTCCATTGCGGATCCGGTTCGTTGAGATGACTTATGGAAAACAACGCTTCTGCACTTATCGCTAGTTTTTGATTGTTTTTAGAAGATAAATTATAGGTCAGCTGACTTTTAATGCGCGTTCTTAACTGAAAATCTTCCTCTACTTTGTGGAAACCTGCATCAAAAAACTTTCTGAATTCCTGTCGTACCGTGTTCTTCAGCTTCCATTTTCTGCCAAGATCAAAACTATAGGCATATCTTCCATATATTCTGAATTCCTGTTCCGTATTTTCCTTATCATAAGGAGCTGTGCTTTCATACTGAGGCTGCCGGCGGTAGCTGATTGCATAGCTGTATTGCTGGTGGGCGGCGAAAGAATGATATACTTCGTGATTTAAAACGAGAATCGCCTGTTTTGAAAATAAATTATGATCGTCCGGACTGCTTTTCCGGCCAATGGCAATATAGCTCAACGCCTGTTTCTTTCCCAAAGAATCAAGTTGTCGCTTGACTCCAAAAGCTGACCAGAATGCATTATTAGCATCTCCCAGTCCGGGTGGGCTGATCTGCGCTTTTAAAGTTGAACTTATACAGCACAATAAAAATAATCCCGCAAAAAATTTCTTTATACTCAACATCATGGATAGCTGATTTATTATTAATGTTAAAGGACTGCGACACCATGAAATGGGTAAGAATACCGTTGATACGCAGAGAGAATACTTCAGGATCTCAAAATTAGAAGCTTTGTTCATAGTCTGTTTATTCAAAAACTGTTATTACTGTTTAAAAACAAGACAAAATAAATACTTGATTTAGGATAGATTTAGGAACACAAAAGCCCTTTTTGAAACATCTGCTAATTTTTTAAGTAAAATCAATTGTTGGTAACTTGTGGATAACTTGTGGAAAATTCAATTCAGCATGCATGAGTTAATGCTCAATTGCCGATACTGTCGAGTTTATAGAACTATTTTGCTATGTTTAATTTTCTGTGTAGTGATGATGTGATTTAAATTTATTTAGAATAGTTTAAATTAATATTGTGAGAGAGCTCGCTATTCCGTTATTTTGCACCTTTATTTATAATTATTTTAAATAAGGCTGAAAAAAATGATACAATCTAATGAATGTATGCTTCTTGAGAGGCATATGACTCATTCTATGGGAACTAAGCAGAATGAAGTTTCAACAAAAAAAATACAATGGTCTAAACCATTTCTTATTTTCTTATTCTCTCTGATCGGTTTAACCACAATACATGCCCAAGATATTCAGGGTGGTATTACCGGGAAAGTGAATATGGTGGACGGACAGCCTCTGAGGGCAATATCGGTCTCCATCCTGGAAAACAACCGCCAGACTCTTACTGATGATGAAGGAAACTATCATTTCGTAAACCTGAACGGAGGTTCATACACCATAAAATTACAGATTCTGGGAACTAAAGAAGTACGCCTTCCCGTGGAAGTAAAAGCTGGTGAAACAACAACCCTGGATTATCAGCTGACAAAAGAAAACATCCAGGCAATACAGGAAGTCGTTATTATGAAAAATACCAACCGTTTTTCGAAAAAAGAAAGCGGATTTGTAGCAAGATTACCCCTGAAAAATTTAGAAAATCCACAAGTATATAATACAGTTACCAAGGAATTGTTTCAGGAACAGGTTGCTGTAGACCTGGGAAGCATTTCTAAAAACGTGCCGGGAGCCGGAGTTCCTATGATTGCGAATCAGGGAAGAGTGACATTCCGCTCAAGAGGATTCGAGACAGAACCTAATGCAAGAAACGGAGTAGCAGGAGCTGCATTTTCAGTCATTGATCCCGTAAACCTTGAACGTATAGAAGCTATTAAAGGCCCTTCAGCGACTTTATTCGGGAAAAGTGTCGCCAGCAGTTATGGAGGAGTATACAACAGAGTCACAAAAAAACCTTACAATGATTTTGGCGGTGAAGTGGGATATGTAGGAGGAAGCTGGAATTACAACCGATTGACGGTAGATGTAAATACACCAGTGAACAAAGACAGAACCGCTCTTTTCCGTCTTAATGCGGCAGGAACTACTGAAAAGAGTTTTCAGGATATAGGATTTACAAACTCTTTAGCCATTGCTCCCAGCTTTTCTTATCAGATCAATGACCGTATGTCGCTGCTTTTGGATGTGGAATTTAATCAGGCAAAAGGTACATCGGTTGTTCGTTTTAACCCTTATACAGGGAGCAACAAAACCCAGTCTATTGCAGATATGAAGTTCCCTTATTATAAAAACTTCCTGAGTGATGATCTGGCTTATGAAACACAGGTGTTGAATATCTTTGCCCAGCTGAATTATAAAGTTTCAGAAAACTGGACCTCTCAAACAATATTATCCCGTGCAAGGTCTACCATCAACGGGTATATTTCTGCCATCAACGGTAAGACAGATTCTACAGCAAGTGCCCAGGTTATGGTAGGAACTACTTCGTTTATTGCAACCAATATCCAGCAGAATTTCATTGGAGATTTCCGTATCGGACGCTTCAGAAACAGGATGGTTGTTGGATTGGATTTTTATAACAACTCCAATCACTTTGACCGTTACCATACCAACACTAAAGTATTCAATTTTGTGCATCCTTCGGCAGATTTCAGAGTTAACAGCAATACCATTGATGCTCTTACCGCTACTTCTGCTTTCAGAAGAGAAAATAACAGTGACAATACCTATGCGGCTTATGTTTCTGATGTTTTTAATGTCACAGACCAGCTTATGGTAATGGCCAGTTTAAGAGTCGACCGTTTTCAGTTTAAAGGAGTATATGATATTACCACAGGAGAAATTAAAGGAGGTTTAAGCAACAGTGGAGTCCAGACGGGCCCCTATGGACAGACTGCTTTTTCACCTAAAATGGGAGTCGTTTACGAAGTATTGAAGAACAAGCTTTCCCTGTTTGGAAACTATATGAATGGGTTCAATAATGTAAGTGGGGTAGATATCAATGGCAATGCTTTCAAACCGGAATATGCCAATCAGATGGAGTTCGGGGTAAAAGCAGATATTTTCAACCACAAACTTGTCGGAACAGTAAGCTACTACAATATCCGTGTGGATAATATTTTAAGAACCAATCCTGATGATATCAACTATTCAATACAGGATGGAACACAATTAAGCAAAGGAATTGAAGCAGAACTGACAGCCAATCCGTTTGACGGATTCAATGTTGTTGCGGGATATGCCTATAATGACAGTAAATATACCAATGCCAATCCTACGGTTAATGGTTTAAGACCCGCATTGTCCGGCCCTGCTAATATGTTCAACTTCTGGATCAGCTACCGTATCCCTGAAGGAAAATTAAAAGGCCTGGGAATAGGAGGTGGCGGAAATATGGGATCATCTTCCTATCAGACCAATACCCAAACAGCTAAAGTGATCATTCCATCTTACAAAATGTTTGATTTAGGGATTTTCTACGATCAGCCAAAATACAGAGTAGGATTGAAATTCGATAATATTACCAATGAAAAAGCATGGTCTGTACGTTTGACACCACAGGCTCCATCCCGTTTTCTTGGAAGCGTTTCTCTGAAGTTTTAACATAAGAGTATATTAATTGAAAAAGCCCGGATTTGTCCGGGCTTTTTATTTTTTATAATCAAAAGAATCAGTTGATCCAGAGGCAATAATTATTACGGTAACGAATTTTTCCATAAGCATTCCCTTGAAATGTCCCCGGAGTATTATCATTCCAGTCCTGTCGGATTACATATAATCCGGGAAGCGTAGTTTTAAAAATAGCCTGATGGTTTTCATCCACAGAAATATTCTTTTCCCAGTTTTCAGGGTTGAATATTCTGATCGGAGTTCCTTTTTCAACAGGCTTCATATTTCGGTAGGGAAAAACGGTATATACCCCATTCTTCTCCTGAAGGATAATATCCATAAACTGAGCAGGGGACACTTTATCCGGAGTATTTCCAATGGGGTAAGCTCCGCACATAAAATCAATAGGGCGTACATTATCCTGTGGATTTTTGGAACGCAGCAGAACAGGCTGCTGATCATTCATTCCCAAAATACGGTAGGTGCCCTCCTGATCCGGAATGAAAGTTCCTTCCCAATAGTCTCCCTTCATTTGTAATTCAAACTTTGATTTTTCTCCTTTGGCATTCAGGATAAAAAATTGGAAGTTCTTAATCTCCTGAAACTCTTTTCCGGTAGTCCTGTGACGCTCACTGAGGTCATCAATAAAACCATAGCAAACCTGAACTTTTACAGGTTCTTTTAATTTTCCTGACCCATGAATTTCCATCCAGTAAGCGCTGGCTTTTGCGGATTGTGGTATCAAGAAAAATGCTGAAAATAACAACAGTGAGAATGCTGTCTTTAGTGTATTCATATGAGTTGAATCGAATTTCAGAAGCAAATTTAGTGAAAAATGAAATACTGAAATTGTTGTACTGATAGGATTTTCAGATCATCAGTAATGATAAAATGAAAAGGGGGTAACAGTAAATTGCCACAATATACGGGATACTGTGGCAATAAGGTTTTATGAACTGTTTGATTGAGATCTTAGTTTTGGCTTGCTTTACACATCGCATCCCATGTTGTCCAGAAATGGGCATTAATAGCTCCGATAGGAGGATTGGTGCTGTCAGCAACTATACCTACCATAGAAGCACAGTTGGAATTGCAGCCTATTTCATTATGACTCCCTTGCTGAGGTGGAATCTGACGCCATGTACCGGTAGATCCGCTTAATAACTCTACTCTGATTTCAAAAATCCCGGAAAGATTAGGAGTCTGAATCTGCTTGGTAGGATTTTCACTCGAAATGGTATCACTCCAGTTTCCCTGTGAGAAAGTCACTCTCCATGTTGAAATCATTTTAGAAGTTTCATTTTGTGGGGAAAGATATACCCAAAACTGAGCCCCGTTTCCAAGTACTACCTGGCCGGAAGAATTTGCATTTACACTTGTTGATGTCATATTGGTTTGGTTTTTAGTTGTTTAGATTGTATCCCAAAGTAACGAAGAACAGAAATGATATTGTATAGTATAAATGACCAATTATAAGCTTGAGTATAAATACCTATGGATGCCAAAAACTGACATGAGTAAGAAGTTTTCACCAAAAAAATAAGTCTGTGCTCATAGAACACAGACTTTTATTTTTTGCAGAGAGGAAGGGATTCGAACCCTCGATACAGTTACCCGTATACTACCTTTCCAGGGTAGCT
>JASLCD010000352.1 GCA_030146295.1 Chryseobacterium sp. | reverse complement strand
TCCCCAATTGGTAGCAAAGGTTCCCCAGGTCTGAATATATTTTTCTTTTGCTTCTGAAAGTTGCATTTTGTTTTTCTTTTAGATTTCTGTAACAAATGTAATTATATTTTTTGAATTTTCAATAATTTTTGAAAATTAATTTTAATAAGTCTGAAAGATTTTAGTTTTGCTGCTAAAATATTTAGCTTCTTCTTTTCTATGGATTCCTTTTTTCCAGCCGATTATTTTCTATCCTTGTGAAGGTTTAGAACCTTGACAAGGATAGAAAATAAAACAAACATTTCTGAGAATTTCTGTTTTGAAGTTTTAAAAAATTAAGGTTCAATATTCGTCGATATTCCTTGATTCCAGTATTTAGCTTCAGGCATATAATAAAGATATACACTGCTTGATTTTCCTGTATAAGTTCCTGCAAATTCCACTTTGAGATCAAGATTAATGGTCTTAATCTCCTCTGCATTGAAATGCTCCCAGTACAATACCAGATAATTGTCAAAGATCTCATAATAAGAAATCTGTTTTTTATCGATCAGATCTTTCAGTAAAGCATTTTGTAAGGTCAAGCCTGCAGGAATACCGATCTTTGCAATGGTCATTGGAAGCTGTCCGTTGATTTTATTTTTAACAGTCACTGTCATTCTGTTGGTCTCCCCTACTTTTGACATCCCGGATTTCAATTTTGTTTCCATGGTAAGAGGAATATCTTTACTTTCCGGTGCTTGTAAGGTATAATATTGGTATTCCAGCTTATAAGGGAGTCCATTTTTGGTTGGATAATGGATACTGATTTCATTTTCTCCAGCTTTATATGCTGATGAAAGGCTGATATTAGGATAAGCATCTGCTTTGTTAATTCTGATGACTGGTTTTTCAGTTCCATATAAGGTCTCATTTTTAGAGAAAAGCTCAGACAATGCCTGTATGGCCAGCGTTGTTGCCTGGGTAGAACCGAATCCATAGTATCCGTTGCAATTAATAAGCTGATCAGCAGCATCCACAATTTTCAACTGGTTCAGTTTCTCATCTTTCTGAAGGGCCATAATATATAATGAAAGGGTTTCCGCTTTCGCAGACATTCCCCACGAGCCCGTAAAAGTAGTGTTGGATTTTACATTTTCCATTTCATACTGCTTACCCACAATTTTCATCAGATCATCATATTCATTTTGTTTTCCCAGATGGGCTGCGGCATTGGCAAGCAAAGCCAGCTGATAGGTATCTTTTGTAACCAGCGCTCTTTTCATCATGACTTTAAAGGAATCTTCAATTTCACTTGTAAAGCCAAGTTTGGATAAAGCATATACAATGTACATATTTCTCGACCAAAAATATTCTGAATTCCTTTCGTTTGATTCATAGCCTCTTCGTACTTCAAATAATCCACTTGCGTTTTTCCTGGATAGAATGAATGAGGTAAGTCCCTGCATAAGCTTATCATTAGGCTTCACATATTTCTTTAAATCTGTAAATTCCAATAACGCAAATGCAGAAAGGGCCACATCCGATTCTTCGCTGTTGAAATACCCGAAACCTCCGTCTTTATTTTTATAGCTCAGCATTTTCTGAAACCCTTTTTTCAGGTTTTTAATGATCAGACTCTCCGTTGCGGCATCTATTTTTTTACCTGATTTTAAATAATCCAGAATAAATAGGTTCGGATATACTGTTGAGGAAAGCTGTTCAAAGCATCCATAAGGTTCTTTTTTCAGTTGTTCAATATCCGCAAACATCTGCAAAGCTCTACTTTCAAATACATAATAGGAGGAATACAGGCTTCCGTTGATATACTCCGGAATATTGATTTTAATATTTTCCGTTTTATTATTGATAATAGAGTATGTATGAGGAAACCCTTTCTCTTCTACTTTAAAAGGAAGAATCATTGTTTCTCTGAAATCTCCGGATTTTATGGTAAACTGAATATTGGAATCTACAATCTCATCGGTCTGTATTTTGACAAATAATCTTCCCGATTCCAATGGTTTCAGGGTAATCAGGCTGTCCGAATGGATGAGTTTTACATGGTTGGGAACCATCACATCCATAGTCATCTTTCTGACTTCAGAAGAATTATTTTTAATCACAACAGGAATCGTCATCTGATCGGTTCTTGTGAGATACTGAGGAATTTTGGCATCTACTGAAATAAGACTCTGCGCGGCATAAGTGGTTTCATCCCTGCCGACAAGTCCTGATGCAGCAATCCCTTCAGTTATGATTCTAAAAGTAGAATTGGCATCTGAGTTATAAAATTCCACTTTTGCTTTTCCGTTTTTACCGGTTTCTACTATGGGATTCCAGTAGAGAGCTTCTCTGTAATCGAAACGGTAAGATGTATTGGTGGTTTTGTATTCAGGATAGGCAAAAGATCTCGATCCGGCATATGAAGTAAGTCTTCCGTAGGGCAGTGTTTTTATCGCAAGATAGGATTTCGGAGTTATATCAAAACTGGTTTTTGTGGTGCTGTTTTTAGCTGAATTTATAATCACAACTCCATTGGCAGCGCTGCTTCCATAAATGGCAGTAGCAGCAGCATCTTTAAGAACGGTGATGCTGTTGATCTCATTCGGATTGATGACTGTTTTGAAACTTTCTACAGGAATACCGTCTACAATGAATAATGGATTCTTATTGCTAATGGAAGCTGTTCCTCTGATATTGATCTGTGTTCCCGCTCCCGGCTGTCCTGTTACTGTGACCTCTATCCCTGCAACTTTCCCATTCAATAAAGAAGCTACAGCAGGATTCTGAATTTCCAGGGAAGATGTTACCGCAGTAGCAGCTATAGTGCTATTCTCTTTCTTTATATTATATCCTACCATAACGACTTCTTCAATACTTTTACTACTGATCGTATCTTTTCTTGATACAAGAGGTTTTAATGTCTGGAGGTTATTTCTGTTTTCTGTCTTTGTTTCTTCTTTTCTTTCAGCTTCTTTTACAATTTCGTCCACCTCTATATTAGACAGCTTCTGTTTTGTTAAAGGGTTTATATCCAGATCATAAGACAAAATTCTGATTGTCAATATCTGTTTAGGTTCAAAAGATTTGGCAATAATAGTATATGAATGGTCTGCATTTAAATCTGAAAAATAAAACTTTCCATTTCCTGCAACGGTCTGCTTAAGAATTTTTTTATCAACCTTGTCCAAAAGAAAGACCTCAGCTTTTACCGGCTTTTTGTTCTCATCTTCCACTACTCCATAGATTGTATTTTTCTTTTCGGGAAGGTATTTATATCTATTGGTTTTCAGAACTTCCGGGATCAGTTCAAAATATCGGTATCCGTTTGTAAGCATGACCAGATCTAAGCTTTTATCTGCTTTTTCCTCTTTTTTATCGAAATAGAATTGTGGTTTTTCAATTTTCCCTTTCAGCTCAGAGTCCATCAAAAGCCAGGAAACAATATGATTTTGCTTATCGTCGGCATAAGTCCATAGTTTATCATCCACTACGCTCAATCCAAGATTGGCAGGAATCGGGCTGTTATTTTCATCTGTGGTTTCAATATCCAGGATAACTTTTTCCCTGGGCAGATAATGTTGTTTTACGGGCTTAACTTTTATATTCAGCTGGTTTATTTTATTGGTAAACACAATGCGTTCTGCAAGAGGTGTATTATTTTCCAGAACGGTAAACCTGCAGATGCCGACCGGGAAATCTTTCTCAGCAATTTCCAGTGAATTGTTTCCCTTTTTTAACGGAATAGCTTTAGAATAGATTTCTTTTCCGCGGAAACTTCCCTGCAGGGTAATCGTTTTTTCCTGTGTTGAAACCAACGTAAAAATCAGTTTTTTATGTTCATTTTGAATATTCAAAACCACTCCTTCGTTTTGGGCTGCCGGAAAATTGAATGTCTGGGTAATATTTTCCGGTTTTATCACTTTTGCATAGTAGGTTTCTCCATTTTTAGGGGTAAAACGGAAACTTCCCATTCCGAAATTATAGGCTGAAATCTCTTTCAACTTTTCATGATTCTGATTGTAGACCGCCAGAACAGCGTCTACGGGCTGTTCCAGTTCATCCAGAATCTTAAAGGCTATATTTTGCTCTGTTCCATTGATGAAAGTACCTCCTTCAGGCAAAAATTTCACGTCCAGATTGTTCAGAACAATGGGAATATTCCTTGAAATGGATTCTGTAAACCCGTCAAAATTCACTTTGATATTCAAAAGTGCATCGGAGGATTTCAAGACTTCCGGAAGTGTAAAGGTGAGTTTCTTTTTCCCTTCCTTATCGGTGATAAGTTTTCCTTCTGAAACGGTTTCGCCATTGTGCATTACTGTATAATCCGCTTCATAAAAGGGAATTGGAAGACTGCTCAGACTTCTCATTGAAAAATCTGCCGTCACTTCATCTCCCGGACCATATCCTTTTTTAGGAAAATCAAGTTTCATTAAAATTCTTGGAGATACGATTTTCTGGAGGGTAATTTCTTTTTCAAAGGTGTTTTTCCCTTCTTCATTCTGCATCCAGTTGGTAAAAGCTCTGATCTTATAAATTCCGCCTTTCATGTCTTCGTCAAAATAAAAATAGCCCTGGGCATAGCCATTGATAATTTCATATTTCAGCTTTTTTACAACACTTCCTACGGGATCTGTCATTTCAAAATTCACTACTCTGCTTTCTTCCACCGGAAGGTTATTACTTCCCTTTACAACGTATATTTTAAAATACATTTCCTCGCCAGGTTTATAAAAAACATGGTTGGTCTGAATGTAAGTTTTTTCTTTTTCAAAATCCTTAAATGTCTGCTGAGCTTTTACAGAAAAAGTTGATAATAATAGACCCAGCAGAATGATATATGATGATATAAATTTGAAATTCATAAGTTAAAATTTGATTGAAACAATACATCCAAATGTTTTAAAAGACGGAAGGTTGAAAAAATCCAATCCTCTTCCGTTATCCAGATCATAAAAATTCTGATTGGGATCTGCGCCTTTATTGGCCTGCCACAGCATAAGGTTATTCACGTAAAAGCTCAGTTTAAGATATTGCTTACCATAATTGATCGGAAAACTGGAAGACAGTGAAATATTGCTGATTCTTATATAATCTGCCTTTTGAACGTAGTTTTCAGCCACTCCCAGGTAGCCATATCTCGACCACCTGTTCTCCTGAACATTCCGGTTGGGATCATAAAAATCTACAGGAATCTGGTTTACGGTTCCATTAGTATGTACCCCCTGAAAGATATAATTCTTAACGTTTCTTTCTTCTCCTGAGTCGTAAGAGCGTCCGTAATAATCGAGAACAGCCTGTGTTCCGTTCCAAAGCTGACCGCCTTTTTTCCATTCCCAGTTGATATCTAATGACAGGTTTTTATAGGAAAAATTATGGTTGAATTTCATCACAAAATCCGGTGTAGGATCTGCAATAATTTTCATACCCGCTGCTTTTTTAGGATATCCGAACTCGTCAATGATCAATTGTCCCGTTGCATTTCTTTCAGAATAACTTCCCATGACAGCTCCTAAAACCTGCCCTTCAGACAATGTTTTATAAATGTCTTTGAATCCCGAAACAGCCAGATTCTGGTATCCGGGTGCTATACGATCAACAATATCTTTGTACTTGAACAGTGACACTTTATGGGTGGTATAAATATAATATCCGATACGCAGCCGGTCATAGGAAAAATTGAATTCATATCCGCTGTAGGTATGATCCGCTATATTTTTTAGCTTCAACTGATTGTTTTCAAAAACAGGAAATACATCGTCTGTATTTTTTCTGTTGAAATATTCACCATCCAAACTTACATTATAACCAATATTCAGTTTGGCTCCCACTTTCCATTCTCTGGAATTGATATTGGATAAACCTTTGAAACTGTCCACTTCCTGTACCGGAAAATATTGATTATAGTTTTGTGCATTCAGCAGAGTTGTGGCATACGAGGCATAAGATCTCATCATTTCCGGCTCTGAACTTACCTGTATATAACTCCCTATCAGTTTAAAATTGTAATTATTCCAATCGAAGATATCATTGAATTTCACGTAAAAGCTACCTTTGGGAAGCCAGTAGCTGTTTTTCAATGAGGTATTGGAAACATAAAATGAATTACCAAGATTAAAACCTGTTTCAAAATCATAATCTTTGATATCCATATTATAATTAAAAATATGATCCTGTGAAGTTCTCTGATAGAGATATTTTTGATTGATCATACTGCTGTAAACATCAGACTTTTTATCATTTAAAATAAAATTCAGGCTGAATGTGTTTTTAAAATCAGAATCTCCTAATGCATAAGAACCCAATACACTGGAATGATATGATGTATTGTTTTGAATTCTTTCATTCAATATTCCATTGCTGAAACCATAAGCAGAAGGTTTGTACTGGTCTTTGTTCCCAATGTTGCTGCTTTCATAGGATTGGCTGATATTCAGTTTAAAATTATTCCATTCTTTTACAGCAGTTAGACTAAACCGTCTTTCCCGGTTCCGATAGCGGTATTTACTGTCCTGCTCAAAAAGGAATGAAGGATTGTCTGCGTATTCGCTATATCTTCTCTGAGAACCATTATTCAGGAAGGTATTTTCTGCATTTGAAAAAGAAACCGGTGTCAACAGTGAATTCTGATAGGCTCTGTTGAACAGCCCTATCCTATTGGTATTGGTTGCTTTATCTTCTTCATAATGAAAGGCAAGATTTATAGAGTACCCGGCAAGATCTGTATTCAGCTTAGCCTTAAAGGTATTGGCAATATCAAACTGATCCATAAAATACATCTGGTTTTTCTGCTGACCCAGATTCAATGAAAGCCGGACTTTTTCTTTATATCCTTCTTTTATAAAAGCATTTACATTCAACTGATTATTATATCCTACCGTCGTTTTAAAAAGGCTGTTATCATATTTTTTGGCGCGCTGAAGCCCATTTACCCATGGAATTAATCTTCCGTTCTGATCATACTCATAGGCCAGACCGTCAAATCCCAATGTAGAAATCTCAGGTCCAAAACTGAACATTTCGTTGGTTTCGGGGCCTTTCCAAACGGGGTTTCCGCCTTCCGACCGTCCCTGCACATATTTGCTTTGAGTAGCCGGAACAGCATTTCTGTTTTTGATATCCACAGACGTAGTAAAGCCCCCATTAATGAACAATGTTCTCTGCTGAAGTCTTTTTAAAAGATAAATACTATCATTCTTTTGTCTGAATGTTTTTAGCTGATCAAAAGAGTAATCTGATTTTTTACTTAAACGGGTCCTTGTTTTTTCAATACTGAAATCATCTTTGGTTTCCTTTGAAACCAAACTGTCATACGCCTTACTGTAAATGTTTTCTACTGTTTTCTTTTCTGTCTGATTTTCCAGAATAGCTTTTAATTCTCTGAGCTCATAAGAAGAAATAACATGAATATTTTTACCCGTATTCCACGCAAGGGTATCATAAGGTTGGGCAGCAATGATCGCGAATCCTTTTTCATCAGTCAGTTCATATATCCCGCTGCTTTTATTATAAACCTTTAAATAATTCTGCGGTTTATTTTTAGTCGTTAAAAATTTTCCAGAGTAATATAATTGTGAGTTTTGTGCCTGTAATAAAGTAATGGTAAATGGCAGTAACAGCAAATAATTCTTTTTCATCGGTGATTAGTATGCCTAAAAATATAAAAAAAGAAATTTCCGGGGAAATTTCTTTTTTTACAAATTATTTTTGAATCGTTTTATAACTCTCTATCAGCCTTATAAATTCTGAACGGTAGCCTTCTTCATCTTTATTTTTACCCT
>JASLCD010000221.1 GCA_030146295.1 Chryseobacterium sp. | reverse complement strand
ATGTCATAGTATTGCTTTTGCTTTTTTTAATATCAAATTTTGATAAGATGCAAATTTAAGATTTTTAAGCGATTTGTAATAATTTTATACTATGTTTTGAATGGTGCAGGATTTGGGTACAGGATGTATTAAACCTATAAGGTTTGAGGTGGCAGGTTTGTAATGACTGTAATCAAAAAAAATTATTTACCTTTCTGAAAATTTTTGGGATACATTGAAAACTAAAGCGCAAATACTTGCAAAATGGGTAATTGGAATTACAATTGTTTATTCTATTCTATTTGTTCTGATTTGTTTTTTTTCTGAATCTATACAAGACTCTATAATTTCTATATTAATGAATTTTTGTATTTATAGTTTAATTCCAGTACTGGTAATAAATTGGGTTTTATCAATTTGGAGTTTGAAACTAGAAAAAAAAATGCTTGGATTTTGGGCATTATTATTAACCGTAATATTTACTTTTCTTTTTAGCTATGCATTCTATCTGCTAACAACCGTAAAGATGTGCTAATCCTTTTTCTATTAAATTTGAATTAAAGTAAAGGACAAAATATGTAGTAAACCTTATAGATTTTCAAAACCTATAAGGTTTGAGATAGCAGGTTTGTAATGACTGTAATCAATAATAATCTATCCGGTTTTGCAATTTCCGTTTAACTTACTACCTTCGTTGTGATCTGAAATAAGACAAAAAATCCTTCCCATGACAAAAGATGAAGAGCTGAAAAGCTGGATAGAACAATATTCCGGACCACTTTTGAAGCGGGCACTGTATGTACTATCAAATAAAGAAGATGCACAGGATGTTGTTCAGGAAGTTTTTCTCGCCGCCTATTCAGCCTACGATTCTTTTGAAGGAAAAAGCCAGACTTTAACCTGGCTGATGGCTATTCTGAACAGAAAAGTGGCCGATTTTTACCGGAAAAAGTATAAGTCTGAACCTAATGTAAGACTCGATCATTTTTTTGATGAAACCGGATCGTGGAAAAACAATGATGTTTTGACGGATTGGAATATATCGGGTGAAGGAGATGAACTTTTAGACAGTACAGATTTTAATAAAACCTTGGAGGAATGTATTGAAGAATTGCCCTCCAGATGGAAGATCCTGCTGAAAATGTATTATATTGAAGAAAAAAAAGCACCGGAAGTCAGTCAGGAATTGGATGTTTCTACGACTAACCTTTGGAAGATCCTTCAAAGAAGCCGGATGCAGCTCAGAGAATGCCTGGAGTTCAACTGGTTTTCAAGATCATAAGTGAAATGATAAAGAGAATATTACATATATTATTTTTACCATGCAGTGAAGCAACTTTACTCATGGAAAAAAGGAATGCCCAATCTATTTCTGCCAGAGAAAACAGGATGCTGAGCATGCATCTGATGATCTGCAAATGGTGCAGAATGTACAATGAAAAGCTTGCTCTTCTGGATAAAGTTTTTAAAAAGACTTTTTCTGAAAAGGAAACTGAAATTAATGATTCTGAAATTCAGGACTTTAAAAATAAAATGATTGATAAATTAAATTTTTAGAATTTTTTTGTCAGGATTCTGAAAAACCACCGACTATACTTTTGAAAACAATAAAGTATTCATTTAAAATCTTAAAAAAATGGTCGGAACAGAACAAAAATTTAATCAGAATCAACAATCCAGAATCGGATATTACATTTCTCTTTTTGGGGCTGCCCTTATTTTGCTGTGGATTGGTATTTTCAAATTTACCCCTACGGAAGCGGCGGCGATAAAACCTTTGGTAGAAAACCATTTCCTTACTTTTTTCGTATATAAAATTGTAAGCATCCAAACAGTGTCAAATCTTATCGGAACGATAGAAATTATCATTGCATTACTCCTGATATTTAGTGCGAAATTTGCTGTATTGAAAAAGTATGCAGGTATAGGAATGATAGTAACTTTTCTGGTAACCTTAAGCTATTTATTGACAACACCGGGAATGTGGAAAATTGTAGATGGAGTGCCTGTAACGGATTTCTTTATTTTAAAAGACCTTATGCTTTTAGGATTTGGATTCATGATCGTTCAAAATAGTAAGTAATGAATAAAAAGATAAAAATGAAAAATATATTAATTGTACTTGGAATCATTCTGGGTATAGCAGTCTTTGCTGCGGGATCCGGGCTTTTCAAAAAAAACAAGCCTAATGTAGTGGAAATAAAAAAAGAAAATGAGAAAATTATGGATAACAAAAACGTTAGAGAGATTTATTTTGCAGGTGGATGTTTCTGGGGAACAGAACATTTTTTTCAACAAATTCGTGGAGTGGTAGGAACAGAAGTGGGTTATGCTAATGGAAATACCCAGAATCCTACTTATGAAGAGGTGGTAAGTCATACAACAGGGTTTGCAGAAACCGTAAAAGTAAAGTATGACCCTGAACAGGTTGATCTGAAACTCTTGATTGATCTGTATTTTAAAACCATTGATCCTACCAGTAAAGATCAGCAGGGAAATGACAGAGGAAATCAGTACAGAACAGGAATTTATTTCACCAATAAAACAGATGAAGCTGTGGTAAGAAATGAAGTTCAGAAACTGGCAAAAAACTATAGCAAGCCACTACTTGTAGAAACCATTCCATTGAAAAACTTCTACAGAGCAGAAGACTATCATCAGGATTATCTGGATAAAAATCCGGGCGGATACTGCCATATTGAACCGGGACTTTTTGAGATGGCAAAAAAAGCAAATCCACTTCCAAAACCAGCCTATCAAAAACAGGATAAAAAAGTTTTGAAAGAAAAACTGACTGCAGAACAATATAATGTTACTCAGGAAAACGGTACGGAAAGACCTTTCCAGAATGAATACTGGAATGAAACCCGCGAAGGAATTTACGTGGACATTACCACAGGAGAACCTTTGTTTATTTCTACAGATAAATTTGAATCCGGCTGTGGATGGCCAAGTTTCTCAAAACCGATTACAAAAAGTCTGATTGATGAAAAGCTGGATCGTACCCACGGAATGGACAGAGTAGAAGTAAGAAGTAAAACAGGAGATGCCCATTTGGGACACGTTTTCACTGACGGACCTGCAGATAAGGGAGGACTTCGCTACTGTATCAACAGTGCTTCGCTGAAATTTATTCCGAAAGCAGAAATGGAAAGTAAAGGATACGGAAAATATCTTCCGTTGTTAGATAAAAAGTAATGTGAAAGGAAGGCTGCCAATTGGCAGCCTTTTTTATTGTGATTTAATGATGTAATTGAAATCTTTCTTTGATGCTGAGCATAGAGATATTCAGAAATATCAGAAATCCAAAAATAATGTAGGAGGTTTCTTTGGAAGCAGTAGTAAATAAATTAAAGATTTTCCCATAGCGGGTAGATTCAAAAATAGTAAAAGTTTCTGCTGGTCCCCAACCTATGGTATCATTACAAAGCAAACATTCATATTCAGGATATTGCACCTTGGGATCAATATAGCTGTAAACAGCAAAAATATGCCCCGTTTTCTCCAGATCAACGGCATACTGATCCTGTTTGGCTATTGCTAGATCATTCAAAACAGACACGAAATCACCATAGCTATTATTTTGATCTAACATAAACTCAATACCAGACTCTTTTTCATTTCTTTTCTGAAGTTTTTTCAGTTCAGAAACATATAATTTTGAATTTTCTTTAGCAGTACCGGGGACTATTTTTATTTTTTGATAATTCCAGTTTCTTGCAGTTTCAAAACTAGCAAAAGTATTTTTAATCCCTTCCCGTTCTTTGGCAGGGAGGCCAATATCTATCACAGAAACATTGATTTCTTCAAATTTCTGATTTCCAAAATACCAGAATAGAACAGGAATCAGCAGAGCGCTGATCAATCCCGGAAAGTAGTATATTTTTTTCATGGCTAGTTTTTGACAGTACCGAATGAAAATTTTAAGCCAAAAAAAGTGATTCGAAACGAACCACTTTATTTTTTTTGAATCTTTAAATTATTCAATCTTTAATTCTAAACACTGATCCTACCAATCTCTTTTTCTCAGGATCCAGTACGATCCGAATATAAAAATAGCACACCACACCAAGCAGGCGATAAGGCTTTCGGTAGGGTAGTGGAATTCATATTTTAAGCCCATCATTTTAGCCATGTTTAATCTCATCATCGGATTAGGAATAAGGTTGGACATGCTTTCCAGCGGTAAAAGATGCGAGATAAAAAAGTCATTCTGAAGGATCTCGTTTCTCTGTGGCCCCTGCATTCCTTTTACTTTTGAGAATACTTCAACAGCGGTTAGAATTCCTTCCCCAATCCAGAAAACAAAAAGAGCAAGAAATACAAAAACCGATTTTCTCAGCAATATAGAAAGAAACATCAAGAAGGAGAAGAAGGTGAATAGCTTTACAAAATAGTTTCCAATGAAGAAAATTTCGGCAAATACCTTCGCAGATTCTTTGGTATTCGAATATTGATAACCCAGGAAAATGGTAATTCCAAATACAATTACGGTTGAAACAATGGTGAAAATACTTATCGTCAGCAGTTTTGAAATGATAAACTCCTTTCGGCTCAATCCATCAATTGTATTTTGTTTAAACATCCTGTTGCTGAATTCCTGTGAAATGGAGAACACAATGATCAGTCCCAGGAAGATCTTCAATAAAGCAACAATCCATGTGGTGAAGTTCCAGATTTCGGGGAAATTATAAATCCCCTGTTCTTTTAGGTTGATAGTTCCTCCAAAAATATCAAAATCCACTAATCCAACGAAAAGTAAGGCAATAAGGATGGCAAAATATAATATTGTAAAAACTTTGAAAGGCTTGTAGTTCAGGTTTTTGTAGTATTCCAGTTTTAATAATTTTATCATGACTAATTGGTGTTTTTTACAAGTTCAAGGAATTGAGATTCGAGAGATAGTTTTTTCTTTGTTAAATGGGAAAGGAAAATCCCCTTCTCAGCCAGTTTCTGATTCATCGCTGAAGCTGAAATCGAAGCGTCATCACGGATCTGAGCTTTGATAAGATCTCCTTCCTGATTGATGGAAGAAAACCATTGAAGTTCATTCAACGCATTTAAAAGTAAGGTGTTATTATCAGCTTTCAGTTCAAAATATCCATTATTGGAAGTCATTTCATCCACTCTTCCGCAGTAGATAGAATTTCCTTCTTTCAGTACAATGACATGGCTGCATATTTTTTCAATTTCATCCAAAAGGTGGCTTGCAATGATGATTGTGATTCCCTGCTTGGCAATATCACCGATGATTTCTCTGATCTGAATAATGCCTTCAGGATCCAATCCGTTGGTAGGTTCATCTAGAATCATCACTTCAGGGTTGTTCAGCATCGCTGAAGCAATGGCAAGACGCTGCTTCATACCCAAAGAAAAAGTTTTGAAAGTATCTTTTCTTCTTTCATATAGATTAACGGTTTTCAGAACTTCGTCAATCCTTGAATAAGGTGTTTTTTTTATTTCTGCTACAATCTTCAGATTGGTTTCTGCACTTAAATAAGGATAAAAGTTCGGCTGCTCGATAATCGCTCCAATTTTCTTTAAAGTTTCCGGATCCGTCCCTTTTTTACCAAACCAAAACCAGTCTCCGCTGGTAGCATTGATGGTTGAAAGCAGCATTCCGAAAGTTGTAGATTTTCCGCTTCCGTTTGGCCCCAGAAGACCATAGACATTTCCTTTCTCGACATCAAAAGAAATATTGTTGACCACAACTCTTTTGAATTTTTTTGTCAAATTTTTTACTGATAAAATCTTTTCCATGTAATTTGTTTTACATAGTAGTAGTCTATCTAAATTAGAGAATGTTACAGAATTATCATAAATCAATATAAATTTAGAGGTAAATACATTAAATTTGATAGAATTAATCAAGACTTATGAAGCTAATTCAACTCGCAGAAGAACTGAATGTTTCTGCAGAAGCCATCAAACAGTTTATACAGGATTTCGATCTTGAATTGGTAGATTGTATCAGTACCAATTTTGAAGTAAAAGAAGATTTTGAAAAATTTGCCCGTGAAAATATAGACTTTTTAAGGCTATATGAAAAAGATCTGGATAAAAATAAAACCCTGGAGCAGATTGCCGAAGTTATCAATCAGCCTAAAGAAAAGGTTGAAAAAGTGATTAAAGATAACGACCTTAATATTTTTGATAACGGTTTTTTCAAATCTTCCATATCGAGCTATGGAATTGATAACAAATTGGGCGGAAACTACCAGTTTGTTTATGATTATTTCGGACATAAAACCAGCCTGCAGCAAAGAGATTTTATAGGATACAGAGACTTGTTTTTTTATACTTCAACAGTGTTGGAACCTTTCCTGAATCCACAGCAGATTAAAGACTGGGGAATCAACAAACCTGCAGGAATCGTTCTGTATGGTCCTCCGGGAAGCGGTAAGATATTTTGGGCCAATAAGATCGCTGAAATTATAGGCTATCAGTTCAAAGAAGTCAAGAAACATTATCTGGGAACTTCTTTGATTGACGGAAATGAAATCAATTTCAGTGATTTCCTGCTGAGCATGATGAAAGAAAATAAAATGCTTCTTTTCATGGACGATTTTGATGAAATTATGATGCAGCGAAAAGCGGAAACCGATATTGCATCTTGTAATCTGGAAGCTCAGGAACTTATTCTTCATTATATAGGAAAATTCGAAAAAGAAGGTGTTCTGATGGTGGGTTCTGCCAATTCCGTCTCAGAAATAGATGAAGAAATTCTTGCTCCGGGAAGGTTTGATGTGATGATTCCTATCTTTCCTCCCAATGCTTCAGAGCGTTCGGAGATCATTTTATATGCAATGACCAGAGGACTTGAAGAAGATTCCTTACTGTATAAAATACTTAAAAATAATAAAGCAGATAAAGTCCCTTTCTGGCACGAATCGTCTGCAAAAATGAAGGCTTTCAGCAACACAATGCTGATCGATTTTACTCAAAGTTTAAAGAAAAGAATCAAAAACCAGTACCAAAAAACCAGAAATGAAAAGCTGAAGATAGACCAGAACCTTTTAAGCAAAGCTTTAAGAGATGCTGCATCAAAGCTTACCGAAGAATATCTTGATCAGGTAGCCCGATTCCTGGCCGATGCCATCATTAACAATTTTGATGATTTTCAGTTTAGAATTCAGGCATTAAAAAATGAACTGGAAACCTACAGAGTCGTGGAAGAACCGAGAAGAGCTATCGGATTTTCACATAATGACGAGGAAGATAAAGGATAGATTGTAGAAGATTTCATGATTTGAATTTTAGTATTTTATAAAAAAAAGCATTGCGTATGAACAGTATCTGGGAGCTGGACACTTTCTATAGAAAAAGAGATGTTATCATCATGGGGGGCGGATTTTCCGGGCTCTGGGCCGCCATTGCTATAAAAGAAAAATATCCTGAGAAATCTGTTCTTATCATCGAACGAAATGCTGTTCCACTGGGAGCCTCAACAAGGAATGCAGGCTTTGCCTGCTTTGGAAGCCTTACGGAAGTTATTGCCGATTCCGGAAAAATGGGCTGGGAAAAAACACTGGAACTCGTTGCGATGAGGTTTTCAGGTCTTCAGAAAATCAGACATTATTTTAAAAATGATGAAATTGATTTTGAACTCAATGGAGGGTATGAAATCTTAAATAATGAAGAACCTTTATCGCATATTGATGCAGTCAATGAAAAACTGAAAGCCATAACGGGACTGCATAGAACATACATTCTGAAACAGGACAAAATAAAGGAATTCGGGTTAGGGAAATCTGCATTTTTGATCGAAAACCCTTGTGAAGGAAGTCTGCATTCGGGGAAGCTGCTGCATAAGCTTTTAGAAAAATGTTATGAACTGAAAGTTGAGTTTCTGTTTGGAACTGAAGTGGAAGATATTGATGAGACCTCAGAAGAATTGAATATCAGCCTTTCCCAAGACCTTTCTGTAAAAGCAGACCAATTAATTCACTGTACTAATGCATTCAGTTCAAAATTTCTGAAAAAGGAAAATATAGTTCCGGCACGGGGGCAGATTCTTCTCACTGAGCCTATAGAAAATTTACAATTAAAGGGTACTTTTCATTATGATGAAGGGTTTTATTACTTCAGAAACGTTGGAGACCGTGTATTACTGGGAGGTGGAAGAAATCAAGACTTTAAAACTGAAGAAACTACAGCCTTTGAAACCACAGATTTTCTGCAAAATCATTTGGAAAACTTTTTAAAAGAAGTCATACTGCCCAATAATGAATTTAAAATTGCCCTACGCTGGTCAGGAATTATGGCTATGGGTGATGAAAAGTCACCTATTGTAAAGCAACTTTCGGAAAGACAGTTTTGTGCGGTAAGACTTTCAGGAATGGGTGTTGCTTTAGCTCCAAAGATTGGTGAAATGATAGCAGAAATGATATAAATACCAAGTTTGATACCGATGAAATACTTGCCATTTGAACGTATCACTTACAAAACAAACTTATCTGAACAGGAAGTATTAACAAGACTTTCAGGTTTTGTAGAACCCAAAAAATTCGGTTTAGGGAGAAATTATATAAAAGAATATGAAGGATTTATCACTAATAATAGCTTTGAAATAAGTAAAGTTATTCGGTACAGGAATTCTTTTCTTCCTCAGATAAACGGTAAAATTCAAAATGAAAATGATGAGGTAAAAATACAGGTAACTATGTCATTACATGCTTTTGTATCCTTTTTTTTAATAGTGTGGTGTTTATTTGCCTTGCTTTTCTTCATAGGTGTTTCTATAAAAGATATGAGAGCAAAAGAAATATCGGTAGAATTTTTTCTTCCCTTATGTATGCTATTATTTGTGTATGCTTTAACTATGGTAGGGTTCAAATCAGAAAGTAAACTATCAAAAGAATATCTTAGAAGAAGCTTTGAAGCCGAAATTATCAATGAATAATTACACATTGATTATTTTTTTGCATCTCTTCGTTCCAAAAATCTCTTAACTCTCAACTCAAAACTCTTAACTCTAAAAGAATTCCTTATTTTTGCAAAAAGAAACATTCGTGATTAACAACGACCAGATAAAAGAAGTTCAATCCAGGATTGAAGATTTACACAGATACCTTCAGATTGAAAAAAAGAAGGTAGAAATTGCCAATGATGATGAAAAAACAGCAGCACCTGAATTTTGGGACAACCCGAAAACTGCTGAAGCATTCTTAAAACAGCTTCGTTCCAAGAAAAAATGGGTAGAAAGCTATGACGAAATTCAGACACAGTTTGAAGATATACAGGTTTTAGTGGATTTTGCTAAAGAAGATCCGGATTCTGAAAAGGAATTGGATGAAACATTCCCACAATTGTTGGAGAAAATTGAAGACCTGGAATTCAAAAATATGCTTTCCAATGAGGGAGATGAGCTTTCTGCTGTTCTTCAGATCACTGCGGGAGCCGGAGGTACAGAAAGTTGTGACTGGGCATCTATGCTGATGAGAATGTACACCATGTGGGCAGAAAAACAAGGATATAAAATCCGTGAACTGAATTTCCAGGAAGGTGATGTTGCAGGAGTAAAGACCGTTACCCTGGAAATTGAAGGCGAGTTTGCTTTCGGATATTTAAGAGGTGAAAATGGAGTGCACCGTTTGGTAAGAATTTCGCCATTTGACAGTAATGCGAAACGCCATACCAGTTTTGTTTCCGTATATGTTTATCCTTTAGTGGATGATACCATCGAAATTAATATCAACCCTGCAGATATATCCTTTGAAACGATGAGGTCTTCCGGAGCAGGAGGGCAGAACGTGAACAAGGTAGAAACAGCAGTACGTCTTCGTCACGCACCTACCGGAATTATCATTGAAAACTCCGAATCCCGTTCCCAGCTTCAGAATAAAGAAAAAGCCATGCAGCTCCTTCGTTCAAGACTATACGAAATGGAATTGGAAGAGCGTATGAAGGCAAGAAACGAGATAGAAGCCAACAAAATGAAAATAGAGTGGGGAAGCCAGATCCGAAATTATGTAATGCACCCATATAAATTGGTAAAAGATGTACGCTCAGGCCACGAAACATCCGATGTGGATGCCGTAATGAACGGGAATCTTACTCCATTCTTAAAAGCATTCTTAATGGCCGATGGGACGGCAGTTTCCGATGATGATTTCGACCTATAAAAATCATATTTGAATTTTAGTTAAAATCTTATAATTAATTTTTGTTTCAGACATTTTAGGCTTACTTTTGTTGTTCATCGATATTTATGGAAGATTTCAATAGCTGGAAGGATTTATTAAACCCCGAATTTTACATTAAAATGGGTGGGTTT
>JASLCD010000192.1 GCA_030146295.1 Chryseobacterium sp. | reverse complement strand
AAATGCCCGATTCTAAAATGAATGAAATTTTTGTCGATGAAAAATACGGAACGTATTTAAGAAATATTGACGGAATGATTGAGCATGCGTATTATCATTTAGGACAGATTACTTTGATTAAAAAGATGTTGAATTAAATTTTTAATGCAATATGGAGGTACTGTTTTTAAGAAAAATGTTAGAACATTCAGTATTAAGAGGGTGGAAAAATATAGGGATGTCTTTGGAGGAGATAGAATTTTTAGAACAGAAATATAATAATAAGAATTTATTTCCTCAAGTGTTTAGAGAGTATTTATATATCGCTGGCAAACACTCAAACTTAGGAGATATTGATATTGGTCATGGATATGAGTGGATGCAAGACATTGCAAAAAAAGAATTGGCTGAATGTGGTAAAAATATTGATAGGCCATTTTTTGTTGTATCACAATTAGATGCCTGTACACAATTTGGCTTTATATATTTGGACGAACTTTCAGAGGATCCAATTAAATATAATTGTTTTGCACATGAGTCTTATTGGGATGATGGTACTAATTTTATAGAAGCTAGTCCCACCGGAAATTTTAGCTATTTTGTAGATAGATGTATTGATCGGGCTATAGAAGATGATTTATGGTGCTGATATTTAACAGATCCATAATGTTCTAAAATCATAATAAACCTCATCATAGCTCCATATTTGAGGCTTTTGTTTAAATTACTTACCTTTAGAAAAAATAAAAAATTTTAAATGAAAAAATCGGTTGCAATCCTGTTTGCGTTTATAATTTCACAATTTCATGCTCAACAAGGAGCTTATTATCAGCAGGCTGCGAAGTACAAGATGGATATTGATGTGAATGCTGAAAAATTTACCTATCAGGGAAAACAAACTTTAGAATACACCAACAATTCACCGGATGAGCTGAATGTGGTTTATTTTCACCTATATTGGAATGCTTTCAAGCCTAATTCTATGATGGATCAAAGGGTTGCTTCTCAGGGTAAGAATGGTGACTCAAGGCTGCAGAAAGACGGAATTTCAAGACTGGCTTCCATTCCAAAGGATCAGGAAGGCTCTCAGAATATTCACTGGATCAAACAAAATGGGAAAGATCTGAAATTTGAAGTTCAGGAAACCATTATGAAAGTATATCTGGCAGAACCTATCAAACCGAATTCAACCACAACCTTTACGATGGACTGGGATTCTGTGATTCCTCAGCAGATCAGAAGAAGCGGAAGAAATAACAGGGAAGGAGTAGACATGACAATGACCCAGTGGTATCCGAAAATTGCAGAGTACGATTATGACGGCTGGGCGACTTTTGATTATCTGGGAAGAGAATTCCATGCTCCATTTTCAGATTTTGAAGTTACCATTAAAATCAATAAAGATTATGTGGTAGGAGCAGGAGGTATTCTTGAGAATCCGGCAGAAGTAAAAGGTTATGACACCAATGCTAAAATAAAAACAGAAAAAGACAAAAAAGCAGTCTGGAAATGGACGGCAAAGAACATTCTTGATTTTGCCTGGAGTGCAGACAGAGATTATTCTGTAGAAAGTTTTGATGTTCCTGAAGGTCCGAAAGTATACTTGGTGTATCAAAAAAATGATAAAACAAAAGCTTGGGGTGAAGCACAGCCTTACATCACCAAGTATTTCCAGATCATGAATTCTCACTTCGGAAAATATGTGTATCCTACCTACGCTTTCATTCAGGGAGGTGATGGCGGAATGGAATACGGGATGTGTACCATGATTTTGGGTGAAGCTAAAAACGTTAAAGATTTAATGGGTTTAATGGCTCACGAAGGATCTCACTCATGGTATCAGCAGATGCTTGCCACTAATGAATCTGTGCGCCCGTGGATGGATGAAGGCTTCACAAGCTATGCAGAAGGCTACACTATGTATCAGTTATTTCCTGAAGATCTTCCGAATCCTTTCGTTGAAAGACTGGATGCTTACAGAAAGTTTATTAAAAAAGGAATCGAAGAACCTGCTGTATGGTTAGGTGACCATCATGATAACGGAACGGCCTACACGTATGCGTCTTATGTAAAAGGTGAATTATATCTGGTTCAGCTTGGATATATTATGGGAGAGCAGAATCTTGCAGAAACCTTAAAGCAGTATTATGACCAATGGAGTATGAAACACCCTTCAGACAGAGATTTTCTTCACATTGCACAGAAAGTTTCCGGGATGGATCTGAAATGGTTTCATAATTATTGGATCAATACAACAAAGACTATTGATTATGGAATAAAGGATGTAAAATATGATGCAAAATCAACAACTATTACCTTAATCAACAATGGTCAGGTTCCAATGCCGATAGATTTTGGCGTGATGACCACTGATAAGAAAATAGTGACTTACCAGATTCCGTTGAATATGACTCATACATGGAAACAAAAGGATATTTATGGTGATCTTAAAACAATGCCTTACTGGCCTTGGACACAGAAAGAATATACCCTTACCATTCCTTACACCAAATCTCAGTTGTCTGCCCTTGGAATTGATTTCAGCCAGAGAATAGCAGATGTAAATATGGAAAACAACTTTGTTGAAGTAAAATAATTATTATCACTATTATAAATAAAAATCCACAGATGAGTCTGTGGATTTTTTTATTTTATATCAAATTGCTGCACCATCCAGTGGTGTGGATGATTTTTGATAAGATCCTGCCTCAAGGCTTCATCCTTGGTGTTTAAGTAACTATAAACCTTTAAAGGAACAGAATCAGGATATTCTTTTAATCCGTTGGCAATGGTAATTTTTGCTTCATCCTTTTTTTGGCCACTATCTAAGGCTTCTGCTTTAAAAATATAAATGATTGCCGGGAGTTTTCCATACACTTCTTTTGTTTCACTTTCCAGAAGATTAATGGTTTCTATCTGGAATACAGGATTGGAATTTTTTCCTTCTGCCACTGTCTGGCTTATATGCTGCTGATACATCAGAAGAAGATAGAGCAGGTGTATGTTTTTGGTATTAGGATCAGAAACGGCTTTTTGAATTCTGTGGGTAAGTTCGGGAGTCACCTCATCATTGTCAGCCTGAAGATTTTTTTGATAAAACTCATCCATCAGATCATAAACTACCTGATCGTGAGGGTCAATTTTCGACTGACTTTTTATTTTTTGTAAAATGCTTGCCATTGAAGTACCAGACTGTGCAAACATAGAAATGCTGAAGCATAATAAAATACTGAAGATCAGTTTTTTCATGAGATGTTTTGAATAATGAAATTGTGCAATTAAATATACTGATTTGTTCCCAAGAAAGAAAAATAAATGAGCCATTATAATTTAGTTTGATAATAACAGATTATTTTTCTTAAAATTATTAAATTTATTGCCTCAAAATTAAGCGGGAATTTCAATTATATATAATGAATTTCTTCTGAAAAATATGTCAATGAATTCAATTGTAATCAACGTAGGAAACAGTAATATCAGATTTGGTCTTTTTGATGATGATAATTGTGATATTTCTT
>JASLCD010000341.1 GCA_030146295.1 Chryseobacterium sp. | reverse complement strand
TCTTTGTGACAGGAGGTGTAACTTCATCTTTGGGAAAGGGAATCGTTTCTGCTTCTCTGGGACTTCTACTAAAATCACGCGGCTTTAATGTAACGATCCAAAAATTAGATCCTTATATCAATATCGACCCAGGAACTTTAAACCCTTATGAGCACGGAGAGTGTTATGTAACTGAAGATGGTGCGGAGACAGATCTGGATTTAGGCCACTATGAGCGTTATCTTGATGCTCCTACATCCCAAAACAACAACGTTACTACAGGAAAAATTTATCAGACTGTAATTGAAAAAGAAAGAAAAGGAGATTTCCTTGGAAAAACAGTTCAGGTAATTCCTCATATTACGAACGAAATCAAACGTAGAATTAAAATCCTTTCAAAACAGAACTACGATATCATTATTACTGAGATCGGAGGAACTGTAGGAGATATTGAATCTTTACCATACATTGAAACTGTACGTCAGTTGAAGTGGGAGTTGGGAGAGAGTAATTCTATGGTGATTCACCTGACTTTACTGCCATATCTGGCTTCAAGTGGAGAACTAAAAACCAAACCGTCCCAGCATTCCGTTCGTCAGTTGATGGAAAGCGGAATTATGGCAGATGTTTTAGTTTGCAGAACAGAACATAAAATTCCTAAAGATCAAAGAGCCAAACTAGCTCAATTCTGTAACGTTGCTTTAGAAAACGTTATTGAGTGTAAAGATTTGGAAACCATCTATGAAGTTCCAATGTATCTTCAGAAACAAAACTTTGATGATGTTGTATTGAAGGAGCTGGATCTGAAAAGTGATAAAACAGCTGATCTTAAAGACTGGAAGAATTTCCTTAAGAAATTCCAGAACCCTAAGAAAACCGTTGAGATTGCATTGGTAGGAAAATATGTTTCCCTTCAGGACTCGTATATTTCTATAGCAGAAGCATTTAAACATGCAGGAGCTGATCTTGAAACTGAAGTAAAAGTAAGATGGGTTTACAGTGGAGATATTACGGAAGAAAATATTAAAGATACACTGAAAGGTGTGAATGGTATCCTTGTCGCTCCAGGTTTCGGAGACAGAGGAATTGAAGGAAAAGTTCTTACGGCAAAATATGCGAGAGAAAATAAAATTCCAATGTTGGGAATCTGTTTAGGAATGCAGATCATGACTGTTGAATTTGCAAGAAATGTTTTAGGGCATACCAAAGCAAACTCTATGGAATTTGATACAGCTACTCCGGATCCTGTAATTTCTTTAATGGAAGAACAGAAAAATGTAGTAGATAAAGGTGGAACGATGCGTCTTGGAGCTTGGAAATGTTCTTTGAAAAATGGTTCTAAACTATTTGATATCTACGGAAGCAAAAATATTTCTGAAAGACACCGTCACCGTTATGAATTCAACAGTGATTATCTTCAGGAATTTGAAAAAAATGGTTTCCTTGCTACAGGTACCAATCCTGAAACAGGTTTGGTAGAAGCGCTGGAACTACCTGATCACCCATTCTATGTAGGGGTTCAGTATCACCCTGAATATAAGAGTACGGTAGCAACACCACATCCACTATTCAGAGCTTTCATCAAGGCTTGCGAAAAGAAATAAGGTAAAAATTTATCATAAACGTCTACATATAAACTCAGGCTGAGAATAATCAGCCTGGGTTTATTATATAGTAACAACGTAAAGCATAGAGTTTTGATAAAAAAACAGTATTTTTGTCAGCTCAAATTACGTACGCCAGTACGTATATTTTAAATTTAAAATTTTAATATAAAATAAAATGCAACAAAACAACGGAATCGATAAGAAGCAGATGATTAGTTTCGCGGTTTTATGCCTTGTTCTCTTCGGTTTTATGTTCTACTTCCAGAACAAACAAACGAAAGAAGCGGAGTTGAAAGCTCAGGAGCAAAAAACGGAACAGGCTAAAAATGCCGTAAAGCAAACTCAGGCAAACAATATCAATCCAAATGTAACTCCTAATGCAATCCAGACGGCAAGCCTTGGAAATAATGAATTGAAACTTGAATTTTCAAGCTTAGGAGGACAGGTTTCCAAAGTAGAGCTTTTAAAGTATAAAGCCTACAATCACAAAACAGACAATGCAGATCAGCCTCTGTATCTGATCACTAAAAATAATTCAAACTACGGTTTTCAGTTTAAAGATAAAACGGGGAAGGTTATTAATACTAAAGATTTAGTTTTCTCACCTACTGTTAATGGAAATGCGGTAACCTTAACTGCAGATTATAATGGTGCTGTAATTCAATTTATTTACACACTGCTTCCAAAATATACCCTTGATTTTAAAGTAAGAACTCAGGGGCTTTCTAAAATTACTTCTGATAACAAAGCAGATTTCATTTGGGATTATAATGTAAGAAACCTGGAAAAGGGTAGAGCTCAGGAACAGTCTCACTCAGAGTTTTCTTATGCTTTCAATAATTATAAAGACTATGATTATGATGGAAGAACAACAATGGAAGAGGAAAAAGAAACCCTTAACTGGATTGGGGTAAAACAACAGTTTTTCTCTTCAGTAATCGAAGCTAAAAACGGATTTACTCAAAATAAAGGAAATCAGGAAAATGTTGAAGAAGGAGAGTATTTGAAGAAATTCAACTATGAAGGTTTTGTTCAAATGACAGGAAGTGAGCTGAACCAGGATTTCACATGGTATTTTATGCCACTGGATTTACCATTGCTTAAATCTTATGACAAAAATTTTGATGAGATTCTTCCTTTAGGTTGGTCATTCATCGGAGCAATGAACCGTTATTTCTTCATGTGGTTATATAGCATTATCGCGGCGTGGGGATTATCAGCAGGTTGGGTTATTTTTGTAATGACAATCATTGTGAAACTGATCCTTTCACCAATTATGTATAAGCAGCACAAGCTAAGTGCAATGATGAAGGTGATCCGTCCGGAAATTGATGAGGTAAATGCGAAGTTCAAGGATGCAGATCCAATGAAGAAACAGCAGGCTACAATGGAGGTTTATAGAAAGGCAGGAGTAAATCAGATGGCGGGATGTTTACCGGCATTGGTTCAGATTCCTATATTCTATGCCTTATTCCGTTTTTTCCCGAACTTTATTGATCTTAGAGGACAAGGATTCTGGTTTGCAAAGGATTTGACTGCTTATGATGATTTGATCAAGCTTCCGTTTAAAGTTCCTTTCCTGGGAGATCACTTAAGTATTTTTGCATTAGCTTGTACAATTGTTATCTTAATATATACAGTGATGACTTCAGGAAATATGCAGCAGCCGCAACAGGAAGGGATGCCTAATATGAAGGTGTTGATGTATATCTTCCCGATTACATTCTTATTCTTCCTGAATACTTCAGCTTCAGGTCTTTCATGGTATTATTTTGTATCGAATGCAATTAATATCTTGATTATCCTGGTTATTAAATATGTGATTCTGGATGAAAAGAAAATCCATGCTCAGATTCAGTCTAATAAGGAAAAGCCTAAAGCAGAAGGTAAGTTCCAGAAGAGAATGAGAGAAATGATGGAGAAGGCTCAGGAGCAGCAACAAGCTCAGCAAGGGCAGCAAAAAAATAAGAAGAAATAATTCTTAATTATAACTTAAAAAAAGAGAAGCAATGGATCATTGCTTCTCTTTTTTATTTTGGGGTTTTATTTAGAATGGTTTTAAATTTTTGATCCTGGTATGAAAATTTAATAATTGAAAATGAATTGTTTCAGTCGTATTTCAGTCTGAAAGATTGTCTGTGGTACGATGTGGGACCATGCTTTATCAGGGCTTCCTGATGCTTTTTTGTCGCATATCCAAAATTAGTGTCCCATCCATATTCGGGATGCTCTTCATGAAGCTGAATCATTAATTGGTCTCTGTAGTTTTTGGCAAGAATAGAGGCCGCAGCAATAGACAAAACCTTAGAATCTCCCTTAATAATGCATTGATGCGGAATGTAGTTATAGGGGTGGAATTTGTTGCCATCTACCAGAATAAGTTCAGGCGTTATTGTCAGTTTATCCAGTGCGCGATGCATGGCATGGATGCTTGCGTTAAGAATATTATGTTGATCAATAAATGAAGGTGGAAGCTCTGATATGGCGTAGTCTTTTACGTTATCTTTGATGTAGCTATCCAGTTCCATTCGGGTTTTGAACGTTAATTTTTTTGAATCATTCACCAGGTTCTGTTTGAAATCATCGTCTAGAATTACCGCTGCCGCTACCACCGGACCGCTTAGACATCCTCTTCCCACTTCATCACATCCAGCCTCGATGTAAAGATTTGACCAGTTTTTTATTAGCTCCATATTTATCAAAATAACAAACACAAAATTAAAAAAAACAAATATATTAATCCATTGTTTGATTAGATGATTTTTCAAACATATCGTAATACTCTGAAACTGTATTTTTGGATGATTTTTTTTTGTGATTAACATTTTCTGCCAAAAAGAGATGCTTTTTTGATAATTATATTATTTTTTTAAATTTTTTGTACTTTTTGTACTTTTTATATTTTTTTTGATAAAGGAATAATAATGTGTGTATTAGTGATTTGTTAATATTATTGTTGTTTTATTGAATTTATTTCGTTGATTCTGATCTATTTGGCTGATTATATTGTTGTTATTGTTTGTTTTTGGCGATAATTATTAATGAATTTGACCGTTGTGTTTTTTAAAATAATGTTGTTTAAATGTGTACTAATATTTGTTAAAAAAAGTTTTTTTAACAAATATTAATATTTTATTTACTTGTTTTATTATTAATAATTAAAATTTTTATATTTTTTTAAGAAAAAGCTTTGTGTTTTTAAGAAAGTTTCACAAATTTGTAGCCTGTAAAAATAATTGAATTTGATATGAAGAAATTAACTGCGAGTGTATTTGCGGTTGTACTATCGTCATCATTTATGATGGTATCAGCGCAAAACACGAAGGATACTCTAAAAACCAAAAATATAGAGGAGATAGTTGTTACCGGTGCCTTAGGTATCAAAAGAAAGGCTGATGCGATAACAAATACACAGCAAGTTGTAACGACAAAAGAACTGAATCAGGCGTCTGCACCAACGGCTGTACAGGCGTTGACAGGAAAGGTTTCAGGTTTGCAAATCAATTTGACAAATAATGGTGTGGATCCCAGCTATAGAGTTGTCTTAAGAGGTGCTAAATCTATCACGGGTAACAACCAAGCATTAATTGTAATTGATAATGTTATTTCATCTGCTGACATCTTACAGCAGATACCACCAGAAGCAATCGAAAACATTAACGTAATTAAAGGTTTACAAGGAGCAGCACTTTATGGGCAGCAAGGGGTAAACGGAGTAATTATTGTTACTACAAAAAGAGGTACTAAATCTGAGAAACTTCAGATGACATTCAATTCATCTATTGATATTTCAAATGCTTTTATGCTGCCAAAAGTTCAGCAGAAGTATGGTAAAGGAGTTCAGGATGAAGGATGGAGTGATGTAAGTTATGGTGGTACAAACTATGTGCCATGGGAAAATATGTCTTGGGGAGCTGCATATGACAATCCGGCTATCGGAGGAACTATGATGCCTTCAGGTCTTCCACAGGCTGACGGATCATTTATTTATGAAAGATATTCTCCAGTGAAAAATCACATGAGTAAATTCTTTTCAACTGGAATATTAACTCAAACCGGAATTACTGCAACAGCAGGTGGATCTGATTCTTATGTGTCTTTCTCTGCCAACAGAACAGAAAATAATTTCGTGGTTGAAGGAGATAAACTGAGACAAAACAGTTTTATCTTTAAAGCTGGTAAGAAAATTGGAAAATTGAAAATTGATGGTAACATCAACTACATCAACAGAATTGTTTCCAATACCAACTCATCTTTATATGATGATATTCTTCAGACTCCAACGAATAACAACATTAAGCTTTATAGAAACAGCGGGATTGAAGGATACTATACCGGATATGCTGTAAACCCATACTGGACTATTGATCATGAAAGATATGACAGACGTAGTGATTATTTTAGTGCTATCCTTGGTTTAGATTATGAGCTGAATAAGAACATCAACATTACCTATAATGGAAACATTACAACAAGAGGGATGACTTATACCAGACATAATGATGGTGCAATTTTCACTAAAACATATAACCTTCCTGGAACTTCTATTGACGGAATTACTTTTGGTGATTTAGGAAATGGGGATATCACATCTTGGTTCTATGAAAGTACATCTAAGGAAAGAAATTATTATGGGGACTTAATGATTAACTTTAATTATGATCTATCTGATAAGATCAACTTGAAGCTTAACATTGGTAACAACATTCAGGACAGAACTTATAATGTAACATCTGTAGGTGGAAATAATCTTGACATCCCAGGTTGGTACCATATTAAGAACGTTCTTAACCCGGATCCTTATTCAAGTGCCAATTTAGATAACTACCAGACAAACAGTAGAATTATTGCTGGATTTGCCAATATGGATTTAAGTTATAATGATTATTTATTCTTAAACTCTACCTTTAGAATTGAGCAATCTTCAGTATTGTCAACAAGACCTTTCAGTACAGGAAAAAGAACAAACCCAGTTTATCCTTATTACTCTGTAGGTTTATCTTTTGTACCAACTAAAGCATTTGCTAACTTAAAAGGAGATATTCTTAATTATGCAAAAATTACCGGTTCATTTACAAGAGTAGGTAATACAACAGCTGTAGATCCTTATAGAACAGACGAAATCGGAGTATTCCCTACAGGTTTCCCATTCAATGGATTAAGCTCATATATTAATAATCAGACTCCTACATCTGTAGACATTAAACCTGAATTTGTTAATACTCTGGATTTTGGATTGTCTCTAGGATTCCTTAAAGATAGAATCAGATTGGATGCATCCGTTTATCAATCTACAACTGATGATCTGATTACAGCAAGAACTGCATCAAGTGCATCTGGCTTAACAAGCATTCTTGATAATGTTGGTAAAATGAGACTAAGAGGACTTGAACTTGATTTAGGAATTACACCAATCAAAACAAGTGATTTTACTTGGGATATGAAGGTGTCTTACTCTACCTATAGATCTAAAGTTTTAGAATTGGCTGATGGAGCAGACGAAGTTTCTTTATTGAGCAGTACTGCAGCAGCGGTAGGTATTTTCGCTGTAAAAGGATCTGACTTCCCGGTTATTAAAGGAAGTGCATTCCAGAGAGATGATCAGGGAAGAATTATTGTTGACTCTAAAGGAAATCCTTTGACAACAAGTAACCTTCAGGTTCTTGGAAGAGCTACTCCTGATTATATTCTTGGATTCTCTACAAACATTAAGTATAAAGGGTTTACTTTATCTGCAATGGGAGATTTTAGAAAAGGTGGTCAGTTTGTATCCTTTACAAAAAACCTACTTGCCTTTACAGGAGGTTTAGAAGAATCTGCTGAATTTGACAGAACTCAAGGATATATTGTTCCTAATTCAGTACAGAATACTGGTACAGCTGCAAACCCGGTGTATACTCCTAACAATACTCCAGTTGGTGGAGCAGGAACTTATACTAACGTTACTAACTATTTCTCTAGTAGTGCTTACAGAGGTGTTGGTGAAAACTTAGTAGTGGATGCAACAGCATTAAAGATTAGAGAAATTGCTTTAAGCTATGATATACCAAAATCAGTCTTAAGCTCAACTTTCTTGAATTCATTGACAGTGGGTGTTTACTCAAGAAACCCATTCTTTAAGTATGCAGATAATAACAGAAACTATGCAGATCCGGAAACAGCAAGTACTACAGGAAATGCAGCTGGTTTTGCTTATACGACGCAGTATCCATCAACTAGAAGCTTTGGGGTAAACCTTAAAGCATCTTTCTAAACTTTAATTAATTATTACTTAAAAATGAAAAAATTTAAATATACAATACTTGGTTTAATCGTTGCCTCAATGACGTTGACTTCATGTGATCATTATCTGGATATTAATGAAAATCCAAATAATATCCACGCGGAAGCTATTACACCAACTTTACTATTTCCTGGAGCTGTTGCTCAGACTTACAGAACCCAGGCTACATGGATGAACAGATTTGGAGGGCTTATGATGAATTCTTATGCTGGTAACTCTTATTCTTTCGGAGCTCCATTTGGTAATGATTATACATTGAATGTAGACAGTTCTTTTTATCCACAAATTTGGGATGGGCTATATAGAAACGTAAGTAATTTTGTAGCTATTGAAAAATATGATAACTCTACTCACAAGTATGATAATTATGTAGCTGCTGCGAAAGTAATGAAAGCTTTCTACATGCAGACTATTGTGGATTTGTATGGTGATGCTCCTTATTCTCAGGCATTTATGGGGCAAGTGAATGCTACTCCAAAATATGATAATGACGAGGAAATCTACAAATCATTAATTCTTGGTTTGAATGATGCAATCACTCTTATTGATAATGGTAATGCAGCTGCACTTGAGCTAGGTGCTACAGATATTGTTTTCCAAGGATCGATGAGTAACTGGAAAAGTCTGGCAAATACTGTTAAGTTAAGAATGTTGATGAGAATGTCTAAAGTGACCGGAGCTATGGCTACCTTTAGAGATCAGCAACTTCAGACTTTAGCAGGAGCTAGTTTTGTAGAAGGTGATGTTTTAGTAAACCCTGGATATAGTGCTGCTAATGACGATCAGCAGAATCCGTTTTATGGATATTATGTAAGAAACAGTTCAAACTCTCAGTTACAAAACAATACGTTGTTTACAGCTTCTGAGCATATTGCAACTTGTCTTAATGGTAACCCTTACAATATGGCTGATAATGTATATCAGAAATTTAACGGGATCATAGATGGAAGAAGAGGTAGAATGTTCTCATTGGTTACTTATAATGGGCTTTCAGTTGTTAAAGGAGTTAGACAAGGTGCTACACCAGGTCAGCCAGGAGCTCCAACTGATCTTACTACAGTTTCTAGATTCGGTAATGGATGGATTTTTGGACAAGGTAGCCCAAGTACTACTGCTCAGTTGACATCTGTAGGATCTGCAAAATCAGGAGTTTTGATGACTCGTGCAGAAAGTGATTTCCTTCAGGCAGAAGCAGCTGTTAGATATCCAAGTATCTTCTCTAACGGTCAGACTAAGTTTGAAAATGGTATCAAAGCATCTTTTGATTACTTATATGCAACAGCTGGTGCTTCTACTACTTATATTGCTGCAATTCAAACTAAAGTTGGTTTAGGATGGACTGGTACTAATGAAAATAAGATTGAGGCTATTATGACTCAAAAATGGTTAGGAACTGCAGGTATCAACCCTACAGAATCTTTCATCGATTATAACAGAACAGGTTACCCGGTTACTCCAATGGCAACAACTTCTGCAAAACCGAATAAGCCATACAGATTGATGTATCCGTCATCTGAATACGTAGCTAACTCAGCGAACGTTCCTCAGATTTCAAATGCTCAATGTTTTACTAAGAACCAAACGACTCCATTCTGGAATCAGAATTAATTCTTGTATAATACAATTTTAATATATTTTACCGCCTTCGGGCGGTTTTTTTTGTTTTAGGAGGCTGTATGTCCTCTGCCTATAAAATATGCCATACATAATATCAGCTGTGGTATTTTACCTTATTTTAATTTTTTATATTTTTAATTTATTGATATTCAATTTGTTTATAATTATAACTGAATTTATAATATAGATTATATCAATTTAACTGATTGTTATTATTTCTTAAAAAAATATAAGTTTTAAATGATTTGTTTTTGTTAAATATTTTGTTTTTAACTAATTTTAATAATTTATTGTATGTTTTTATTCTAAATTATTGAATAAGTTGCAATTTTTTCAAGTTTTGCTTTGTGGTATTAAGAAAGTTTTACAAATTTGTAAAGTCACAAAAATTAATTTGATATGAAGAAACTAACAGCAAGTCTTCTTGTTTTAGTATTGTCTTCCTCAATTGCTGTTGCTAATGCCCAGCAAAAGAATGATACTATTAAAACAAAAGAAATTGAGGGGGTGGTTGTAACCGCGCTCGGGATTAAAAGAGAGAAAAAATCTCTTGGTTATGCTTCTGAAGAAGTAAAAGCGGCAGAATTAACCGGTGGAACTACCAATACCGGTAACGTAGCATCTCTTCTTTCAGGTAAGGTGGCCGGACTACAGGTAAATACAAACAACAACTTTGGCGGATCTGCCAACCTTTTGATCAGAGGATATAAGTCTTTATCAGGAGGATCTCCACTTATTGTAATTGATGGTTCACCAGTGAACAATAACACGGTAACCGGGTCTACATTCGATTATGGTAACTTTCTTTCAGATATCAATCAGGAAGATATAGAATCTGTAAACGTATTGAAAGGTGCTGCAGCATCTGCTTTGTATGGTGAAAGAGGTAGTGATGGGGTAATTTTGATTGTAACGAAAAGCGGAAGAGGTAACAACGACGGAAGCTGGGGGGTTACTCTAAACTCAGGAATTACTGCCGGATTTATTGATAAATCTACATTTCCAACCTACCAGAAAAAATACGGAGCAGGATATGGCGGCCAGGCATGGAATGAAGATCCAGGTCCTGGAGGCTACAATTATGCTAACTTCGTAGATGATGCCTCTTATGGACCGGCATTTAATCCCAATCAATTGGTATACCAATGGGACTCATTTGATCCTTCCTCTCCAAACTATGGAAAAGCTACACCCTGGGTTGCTGCGAAAAACGGACCTATTAAATTCTTTGAAACACCAGTCACCTACATTAATACAATCACCATTGAAAAAGGAAATAAAACTTCAAACCTTTCCTTATCATATTCCAATATGCTTTCCAATGGTCTGATGCCTAATTCAGAACTGAGAAAAAATACAATTTCAGCGAAATTTAATCATGATTTCACAGATAAGCTACATGCCTCTGTTTTCACAACTTTAACTTTACAAGACACAAAAGGTCGTAACGAAACAGGGTATTCTGACAACGTTGTTACCGGTTTCAGACAATGGTGGCAGACAAACGTAGACGTATTGGCATTAAGAGATGCTTATGCTAACAACGGAAACAGTAACTTCTCCTGGAACAGGTCTACAGCTGCAGATGGAACTCCTCAGTATTGGAATAACCCTTATTTCCAGAGATATCAGAATTATCAGTCTGATGACAGGACCAGAATATTCAGTTATGCTCAGTTGAAATACGATGTTTCTAAGAATTTTGGAATTACAGGGAAATTGTCTTACGATGATTTACAAATGGTTGTAGAAGAGAGACTAATGAATGGGTCTCTTCCTCAGGCGTTTGGTGCTTCGCAGCTTAATGTAAGTTCAGGATATGCAAGAACCAATGTGAAGAATACTGAGATCAACTTTGATTTATTTGCTAATTACAAGTTTGATATTACATCAGACCTAAGTGTGAGTGGTATTGCAGGGGGGAACGTTAGAAGAAATCTTATTGACAATATTTATATGAGCACAGAAGGAGGTTTATCTAAACCTGGACTGTTTGCTATTTCCAATTCAATAAGAACAATCCTTCCACCTGATGAAAATTATGCAAAATGGGTTACTTCGAGTTTATATGCTACAGCATCTTTCGGATACAAAAACTTCTTATTCGTTGATGGTACTTATCGTGTAGACCAATCTTCCAATTTGCCAAAAGGAAATAACAGCTATGGTTATCCTTCCGTTACCGGTGCAGTTATTCTTTCAGAATTTGTAAAACAGCCTTGGCTAAGCTTCTGGAAATTGAGAGCAAACTACGCTGAAGTAGGTTCTTCTACTAACAACTTCAGATTGGTCAATACTTTCAAAGCAAGAGGTGAGGGGCTTTTTGATCAACCATATTTTCTTGCCAATCCAAACTTAAAACCTCAGAGGTCTAAAGAAACGGAATTTGGTATGGAAGCACAGTTCTTCAAAAATAGATTAGGCTTTGATATCGCTATCTATAAAACCAGAACATTTGACCAGATTATCAATTTACCGGTTTCTTCTGCAACAGGATATAGAACATTCCTTGTTAATGCAGGCCAGATTGATAATAAAGGGATAGAAGTACAGTTAAACGGTACGCCATTTAAAACTAATAATTTTACATGGGATGTTAACGTGAACTGGTCTAAAAACGAAAATAAAGTTATTGCATTAAATGGGGATTCACAGAATTACCTGATGGCAAGTTATCAGGGTGGAGTATCCCTTAACGCACGTGTTGGAGAATCTTTTGGTGCCCTAGTAGGATCAGATTATGTATACAATGAGAATGGGGATAAAGTAGTTGACCCGGCTACAGGTCGTTATTTAAGAAATAATAATCAGGTTATTGGAAATATCACACCAGATTGGGTAGGGGGTATCAGAAACAGCTTCCGTTATAAAGATTTCTCAGTAAGCTTCCTTATTGATGTTAAAAAAGGAGGAGATGTATTCTCTACCGATATGTATTACGGACTGGCAACTGGTCTTTATGCAGAAACGGCAGATTACAGAGAAAGCGGGGTCGTGAATCCTGGGGTTAATCCTAATGGAAATGTAAATACCACACCTACTATCAACCCTGGATCTTTTGGTAACGTTGACGGATATAGAAGAATGCCGAATAAAAGATTTGTTTATGATGCATCTTATGTGAAGCTGAGAGAAGCAAGTATAGGATATAATCTTCCAAAATCAATTCTTGCCAATACTTCTATTCGTGACGCGAAAATTTCACTTGTAGGTAGAAACCTTTGGATCATCCACAAAAACCTGCCTTATGCAGATCCTGAAGCAGGTACGGGGAACGGTTTAGCGGCTAAAGGTAACTCTATCGGAGTATTACCGACTACTCGTGATATTGGAATAGATATAACTTTAAAATTCTAGAAAATGAAAAAATTAATTTTAATTATAGGTGTAGCTTCATTAGCGTTAACGTTTACATCGTGTGAAAGAGATATTACTTCACTGAATGAAGACACTAAACACCCCACAGAAGTCCCTTCCGGAGTACTTTTTGCCAGTGCTGAACATGCCCTTCTTGATCAGTTATTATCTGCCAATGTAAACCGTAATATTACAAGGTTTTTTACACAACAATGGTCTGAAACTACCTATACCGATGAGACCAATTATGATATGGTGACAAGACCTATCCCAAGGAATCACTATAACCGTATGATGGCATCAGCATCAGCAACCATTAATTCTCCGGGAGTATTATCTGCACTTAGAGATGCAAGAAGATTTCTCGATAGTGAAGGCGTAGACGCTGTTACCAAAAACAATAATATTGCCATGATTGAATTGGTAAATGTGTATGCATGGGCTAATTTGGTTGATACATATGGTGATATCCCTTATTTTGGAGCACTAAAAGCTACAGCAGAGAATCCGGGAAGTGCAGAAATTCCTTATGATGATGCCAAAACAGTATATCTGGATCTTATTAAAAGAATTGATGCTGCGGTTGCGATGATTAATACTTCCGGTAGTGGATATACTAATGATTTGATCTACAAAGGAGATATGAGCAGATGGAAAAAAATGGGTAATTCATTGAAGTTCAGAATGGCAGTAACATTGGCAGATAGTGATCCGGCTTTGGCTAAAACTTATGCAGAAGCAGCATATAACGCAGGCTTATTTACTGAAAAATTAGATAATTTCGGTCTTCAGACATTCCCATCAGGATTACTATCCAATCCCGTATATCAGGATGTAATTCAATCTGGTAGAAATGACTTTCTTCCGTCAGATATTCTTGTTGATTTTATGAATACCACTTCTGATCCAAGAAGAGCAGTATGGTTTACAAAAGTTGCTGGTGCTTATGTTGGAGGGGTGTATGGTGATCAGAATATTTTCAGCAGCTATTCTCACTTTACCAATGTAATTTCGGGAGAGAATGCACAAGGCTTTTTATTAGATTTTTCTGAAATTCAGTTTTTAAGAACTGAAGCTGCTGCAAGAGGATTTAATGTTGGAGATACTGCCGCTAATTTGTATTCAGCTGCTATTACAGCTTCAATGACTGAATATGGTATAGATGCTCCTACTACAAGTGCATTTATTGCTGCCAACCCATACAATGCTGCCAATTGGAAAAAATCTGTTGGGGAGCAAGCGTGGATAGCAATGTTTAATAAAGGATTCCAGGCATGGAACTTTGCAAGAAGACTGGATTTCCCTGTTTTCCAAAATCCTGGAGGTTCTGTAGTAGAATCAGTGCCTGTAAGAATGCGTTATTCCGATCAGGAGTACCTTCTTAATTCTAAAAACGTGAACGCTGCCGCTTCAAAAATTGGAGGTGATAAAGTATCTACAAAAATATTTTGGGATAAATTTTAAATTAAATAATAATTCTTCAAGCCTGTTTGTAGGCTTGAAGAATATAAAAACTTTTATATGAGATTTTTTATAGGAATTGTTTTTTTGATGAGTCTTGCATCATGTTCTAGTGATGATGACCATGCAGTTGTAAATGAAAATGTAAATATTAATGGAACCTGGAAACCATATAAGTACGAATTCAAGGGTAAAGATATCATGCTGACTGATTGTGAAAAGAAAGGACTCATATTTATAAATCCGGATTTCTCCGGATCTTATGAAAGGTATGATGTTTCTTCTTCTTCAGGAAATTGTAATCTGTTTGATTCTTTTGGAGGAAAATGGACCTTTGATAAAATGTATTTAACATTAACCCTTACCTATACTGAAGCTGGGGTTTCCAAAACATTAAAAAAGGAAATAGATTCCTATTCCAGTACTGAACTCAGAATTAATGACAACAGCAAAAACTTAGATAATACACCTGGAAATGACGAAGGTGTCTTAGTTTTTAGAAAAGAGTAAATATTTTTTATCCATACAAAACCACCATTTGGTGGTTTTTTTTATTTGTAGAAATAGCGTTATTTAAATATAATATTATTTGTAATTAATTTTCTCTAGAAAATTAAAACTATATTTTAGACTTATTGTTTATAAAAGTCAGATTTTTAACATGTTATATAGTTCTTAAAGTAAATGACATCAATGAGGAAATTGATGTTATTTTTTTTATTGATTTTTTTATTTTTAATGTATTTTTTTAATTATTTAATTTCTTTTTATTTGATTTGTTGGCTATTTTATCATTTTTATTAGTTTTATTTGTTAAGTTTTCAAAAAAAATACAAATTTACTGAGTAAAAATTAATTGATATGAAGAAACTAACAGTGAGTCTGATTGTTTTGGCATTATCTTCACCTTTTGCTGTTGCCAATGCCCAGCAAAAGGAAAAAGAAACCGATACACAGACAAAAGAAATTGAAGGTGTAGTAGTAACTGCACTTGGGATAAAAAGAGAAAAAAAATCTTTGGGATATGCCTCACAAGAAATTAAGGCAGATAAATTAACAGAGGGGACTACAAAAACGGGCAACGTAGCTGATTTACTATCAGGAAAAGCTGCAGGTGTCTTGGTAAATAGTAATGGAAACTTTGGAGGTTCTACCAATATTGTGATCAGGGGGATTAAAACTCTACAAGGAAGTAATCCATTAATAGTCATTGACGGCTCTCCTGTAAACAACTCCTCAACAAATGGGGCTAATTTTGATTTAGGAAATGCTTTGTCGGATATCAATCAGGAAGATATAGAATCCATGAATATTCTGAAAGGCGCTGCCGCCTCTGCATTATATGGAGAAAGAGGATTAAATGGGGTAATTGTAATTACCACTAAAAGCGGAAGAGGTAAAGATGATGGCTCTTGGGGAGTAACCCTTAGCTCTGGTATTCAGGCTGGCTTTATTGATAAATCAACTTTCCCTACCTATCAGAATAAATATGGAGGAGGCTATGATCCTAGCTTTTATTCCGGGACTGCACCGGACGGTCATGATTATGCCAATTTTTCTGAAGATGCCTCGTGGGGCCCAAAATTTGATCCTAATCTCTTAGTATATCAATGGGATTCTTTTGATCCACATTCACCAAATTACGGCAAAGCTACTCCATGGGTTGCTGCAAAAAACGGACCTATAAAATTCTTTGATACTCCTGTAACTTATGCAAATACAATAAGTTTAGAAAAGGGAACAAAAGCGGCAAACTTCACGCTGACTTATGATAACATGCTATCTAACGGGTTACTTCCCAATTCAGACCTGAAAAAAAATACATTGTCTACAAAAATCAATTATGATTTTACCCCTAAACTTCATGCAACAGTTTATTCTACATTGACTTTGCAAAATACTAAAGGAAGAAACGAAACAGGATATTCTGATAATATAGTTACTGGTTTCAGACAATGGTGGCAAACAAATGTAGATGTCAAGGCGCTTGAAAATGCTTATATTAATAATGGCCAAAGCAATTTTGTATGGAACAGAGTATCTGCAGATGAAGGACAGCCTATATTCTGGAATAATCCCTATTTTCAAAGATATCAAAACTATCAGTCTGATAACCGGACAAGAACATTTAGCTATGCACAGGTAAAATATGATATTTCAAACCATATCGGGGTAACAGGTAAAATTTCTTTTGATAAATCAGATGTTCTGATTGAAAATAGATTAGCTGTTGGTTCTTTGGCTCAGACATTTGGAGCATCCGGTAAAGATATTGGGTCTGGCTATGCAAGGCAGAATATCAACAGAAACGAAATCAATTATGATGTAATTTTCAACTACAAGTATGATATTACACCGGATATTAACGTGAGTGGGGTCGTAGGAGGAAACGTAAGAAGAAATTATTATAATTCTATATATGCTTCTACTGAAGGAGGGTTAATTGCTCCTAACCTTTACGCATTAGGAAATTCCAGAGGAGCTGTTCTTGATCCGGCAGAAGATGAATATACTACACAGACTAATAGTGCTTATGCAACAGCCTCTATCGACTATAAGAAGATATTCTATCTGGACGGAACTTTCAGAATTGACGAATCTTCTACTCTACCAAAAGGGAATAATGTCTATAGCTACCCATCCATCACTGGATCTTTAATTTTATCTGAGCTGATAAAAGTTTCATTCCTTAATTTTTGGAAAGTTAGAGCAAATTATGCTGAAGTAGGGGGTACTGCTGATCCGTATTTGCTATATCCCCAATATAAAAGTGCTGGGCTTTTTGGTAGTACAAAGGTTTATAACAGCCAAACAGACATGCCTAATCAAAACTTAAAACCTCAAAGGTCTAAAGAAGTTGAATTTGGTATGGAAGGACAGTTATTTAAAAACAGGGTATCTTTTGATATCGCCTACTATAAGACCAGGACATTTGATCAGATTATAAGTCTTCCTATATCTTCAGCATCAGGATTGTTAAGAGCTCCTGTAAATGCAGGGCAAATCAATAATGAAGGAGTGGAAGTTCAATTAGGATTTGTACCTGTCAAGTCTAATAACTTTTCATGGAATATTGATGTAAACTGGGCCAAGAATAAAAACCTGGTAGTTAGTTTATTGCATAATTCAACTACTGATGTATCTAATATTCTTTTAAACAGCTTCCAAGGCGGAGTTTCATTAAACGCCCGTGAAGGTGAGGCTTGGGGAACTCTTATCGGTTCTGATTATGTATACTTAAATGGACAGCCTGTAATTAATGCTACAACGGGTAGGTATCTTAGACAAAGTAATCAGGTTATTGGTAATGCTACTCCGGATTGGACGGGGGGAATAAGAAACTCATTCAGCTATAAAGGAATTAGTCTTAGCTTCCTGATCGATATTAAACATGGTGGAGATGTATTTTCATTGGATCAATACTATGGTTTGGCAACAGGTTTATATGCAGAGACTGCAGATTATAGAGAATCTGGTGTAGTTTGGGAAGGAGTAAATCCAAACGGACAAACAAATACAACTGTAACTGCCAATCCTTCAGCATTTGGAAATTTAGATGGATATTCCCGCATGCCTGCCAAAAGATTTGTTTATGATGGTTCATATGTAAAACTAAGAGAAGCAAGTATAGGGTATACTTTACCAAAATCTGTTTTGGCAGGTACATTTATAAACATGGCAAAAATTTCAATTGTAGGACGTAATCTGTGGATTATACATAAAAATCTTCCTTATGCAGATCCCGAAGCTATGGTGGGGGGAAGTTCCATCAGATCCTATGGCTTTTCTACAGGTACATTGCCTACAACAAGAAATATAGGAATTGATGTAACACTGAAATTTTAATTGTATTAATATTTAAATCAAAGAAATGAAAAAGACATTTTTTTTAATGATAGGATTAATGATGGCCGCTTTAAGCGTTACATCGTGCGAAGGAGATATAACCTCTCTGAATAATGACCCTAAACATCCTTCAGTACTTCCTTCTGGGAATTTATTAGCAACGGGACAATACCAGTCGTTTTATTATATGTACACCGGAAATGTGAATTTTAATAATTACAGATTCTTTAATCAATATTGGAGTGAAACCACCTATACTGATGAAACCAATTATGATCTGGTGACCAGAAACCAGCCAAGAAACCATTTCAACAGGATGTATGTATATTCATTGAATAATTTTTATCAGGCTATGCAGAATCTTTCAAATGAAGGAATTACTGATACTTCAGTTTATAATAATAAATGGGCTACTCTGGAAATTTCTTCCGTTTTTGTATGGGAAAATATAGTGGATACCTTTGGTGATGTACCATACTCTGAAGCATTATTATCTAATCAAGGTCAATTTGCTCCCAAATATGATGATGCAAAAGGAATTTATACCAGTTTATTATCCAGAATAAATACTGCTATTACAAAAATAAATACTTCTTCAACGGGTTACCCTGAAGATTTAATTTACGCTGGAAATATGTCTAAATGGAAAAAATTAGCTAATTCAATAAAATTAAGGTTGGCAATGAATTTAGCAGATGTAGATCCTGTAACGTCTAAGGCGGCAGCAGAAAGTGCAATCGCTTCTGGGGTTTTAGGTAGTAATTCTGATTCATATTCTATGATCTTTTCTGGAGGAACATTTACAAACCCCGTATTCGATGATCTTGTAGCATCTGGAAGAAATGATTTTGTTCCTTCTAAAGTGTTAGTCGATTTTATGAACACGAAAAATGATCCTAGGAGAGCAGCTTGGTTTACCACGGTTGGGGGAGTATATAAAGGAGGTATTTTTGGTTCGCTTAACCCTTTTGGAAACTATTCTCATTTAAATTCAACTTTATTGTCAAGTACGGCTCCAGCAAACTTATTAAGCTATAGTGAAATATTATTCTTAGAAGCTGAAGCTGCAGCAAGAGGATATAATGCAGGAGGTACTGCTGCAACTCTATATGCTTCAGCAATTACTGCATCAATGAACGAGAATGGTATTGCTGCCGCTGATATCACTTCTTATCTTGCTGCTAATCCATATAATGCTGCCAGCTGGAAAGCATCTATAGGAAATCAGGCATGGGTAGCTTTATTTAATAGCCCGTTTGCAGCTTGGAATTTTACGAGAAGATTAGATTCTCCGGTTTTGGTTAATCCTACAAACTCAAAGACTGATGGAGTTCCGGTTAGAATGCCTTACTCTGATCAGGAATACGTACTTAATAAAACTAATGTAACAGCTGCAGCCTCTAAAATTGGGGGTGACAAAGCTACTACAAAACTATTTTGGGATAAATTTTAGCAAAAAAGTTTTTATACTTATATATTGTAACCGCCTTCGGGCGGTTTTTTTATTTCCGTATATTTGTAGCTCAGATTTCAGGCAGGAGCATATTATGAAAATGTTTCAGCTATAGGCATTAAAAGAGAATTAAGAAACATGAATATTAAATATAGTATAGAAGAAAAACTTTCAGAAGTTATTTTAAATGTTTATCAGTTAAAAGACATCAAGCTGGAAGTTCAGGAAAATAAAACGGAATTTGAGGGTGACTTTACCATCGTCACTTTCCCGTTGGTAAAACAATTGAAAAAAAATCCTGAGAGTATCGGGGTTGAATTAGGTGAAGCTTTGACAGAAACAGATCTTTTTGAAAGTTTTAATGTCGTAAAAGGATTCCTTAATGTTAAGGTTAAAAACCAATTATTTGTAGATAACTTCAGATCTGTAAGCAAAAACTTCTCTACTGTAGAAAAGAAAAATGCTACGGTAATGGTAGAATATTCTTCACCGAATACCAATAAACCATTACACCTAGGGCACATCAGAAATAATTTATTAGGATTTTCTGTAGCACAAATTTTAAAAGAAGCCGGGTATGATGTAATCAAAACCCAGATTATCAACGACAGAGGGATTCATATCTGTAAATCGATGCTGGCATGGGAAAAATTCGGAAACGGAGAAACTCCTGAAACTACCAATACCAAAGGAGATAAATTTGTTGGAAACTATTATGTAGAATTTGACAAAAACTATAAAAAAGAAATTGCAGAGCTTGTAGAACAAGGTGTAGGAGAGGAGCAGGCTAAAAAAGAGGCTCCTGTGATGAAAGAAGCGCAAAAAATGCTTTTGGATTGGGAAAATGGGGATGCAACTGTAAGAGCGCTTTGGGAAGAAATGAATTCTTGGGTTTATAAAGGATTCAATGAAACCTATAAAAGATTAGGGGTAGACTTTGATCAGGTTCAATACGAAAGTAACACTTATATTTTAGGAAAAGATCTTATTCAGGCTGGCTTAGATAAAGGAGTATTGTATCAGAAAGAAGATGGATCTGTTTGGTGTGATCTTACTGATGAAGGACTTGATCAGAAACTATTGTTACGTTCAGACGGTACTTCTGTTTACATGACCCAGGATTTGGGAACAGCCGTAGAGCGTTTTAAAGACAACAATATTCAAAAGTTGATTTACACTGTTGGAAATGAACAGGATTATCACTTCCAGGTTTTATTTAAAATAATGAAAAAGCTTGGATATTCATGGGCAGATCAGTTATTCCACCTTTCTTATGGTATGGTTGAACTTCCGGAAGGAAAAATGAAATCCCGTGAAGGAACCGTTGTAGATGCAGACGACCTGATGGCAGAAATGCATGAAACGGCAAAGTTAAAAGCTACAGAACAAGGAAAACTTGAAGGTCTCTCAGAAGAAGTAAAAGTAGCTTCTTATGAAATTATTGGAATGGGAGCTCTGAAATATTTCATGCTAAAAGTGGATCCTAAGAAAAAGATGTTGTTCAATCCAGCAGAAAGTATTGAATTTAATGGAAATACAGGTCCGTTTATTCAATATACTTACGCTCGTACACAGTCTTTGCTTGCAAAAGCAGATTACCAGTATAAAGAAATCTCGGATGTAACTTTAAACCAGTATGAAAAAGAACTGATCATGCTTTTGGCCAGCTACAAAACAATTGTTGAAAGAGCAGCAGAAGCATTGAGCCCGGCCCTGGTTGCCAATTATGTTTATGATCTGGCTAAATCTTATAATTCGTTCTACCAAAGTAATATTATCCTGAAACTGGAAGATGAAAATTTAAAACAATTCCGTTTAAACCTTTCAGATATCACAGCGAAGACCATCAAGAAATCGTTGGAACTACTGGGAATCGGAACAGTAAACAGAATGTAAAAATAAAATCCTCCTGAATTTCAGGAGGATTTTTTGTATATAAGGATTAATATCTCATATCAGAATAACCCGAATCTCGAAACCCGAACCTATGTTTTATCATTACTTTCACCATGCATCTGTTTCAGGCTATCCGCATATAATTTAGCAGGAGTCCATCGTGCGTGTTTGGAAAGAACAACCTTATATCCTTTTTTGTACGTATAAACCTTGGTGAATTCTGCTCCAAAGAATATCAGCATACAGGAATAGTTGATCCACATCATTATCAGAATGACTGTTCCCGCAGCTCCAAAGGCTGAAGTAGGTTTTATCTGGTTAAAATAAAGACTTAATAAAAATTTCCCGAGAGTAAATAAAATAGTTGTAAGAAATGCTCCTTTCCATACCGGTTTCCAGCTGATCAGAACATCAGGCAGCACTTTAAACATTAAAGCAAATAAGAGCATGACGAGGCCAAAACCCACTGCAAAATTTACAGTTTCTACCAGCATATAGGTTTCAAAACCAAAATACTGAGTGATAATAGTATTAAAAAGGCTGATCAGAGAAGACAAAATCATGGTGATCATCAGAAGAAATCCCAGAATAAGAATCATTCCCAAAGAATTGGCTCTGTCTAATAAGAACTTGATCAGTGCTTTTTTGGGAGCCGCTTCTACTTCCCAAAGTGTATTTAACGAATGTTGTAGCTGAAAGAAAAGAGTCGTAGAACCAAAAACCAATGATCCGACTCCTACTGCTTTCATGAAAATATTCTTTTTGTCAATCAGGGCACCTGCCAGCATACCTTCAATACTTTTAGCCACATCCGGTCCCATAATACCGCTGATCTGTGTACTGATTTGTCCGCGAATAGCTTCTTCACCAAAGAAATTTCCAAGCACCCATATAATAATAATCAATAATCCCGGGATAGAAAAAATGGCATAATAGGCAAGACTTGCTGAATCTTTTGATGCAGTAGAATTGTTCCATTCTGTAAACGTATCTTTCAGAACCTCCCAGAAAAATTTAGCGGTATTGATCATATTAAAATGGATATCCGATGGCAATATTAAAAACAAGATTATCTTTTCTCCAGCTTGAGTCTCCGAAATTAATTTTATCGAAGGCCCATCTGTCTCCTTTCTGATAGTAAGGAACTCTCAGTGGCATCGCAAGATCCAGTCTTAGAATCAGGATGGAAAAATCCAGTCTCAGACCTACTCCGGCTCCCACCGCAATTTCATTTAAAAAGTCTTTTGAAAACTTAGCGCCCGGTCTTTTATCATCATCGTGAAGCAGCCAGATATTTCCGGCATCTACAAACACGGCAGCATTTAAAAATTTATAAAGATTGGCTCTGTACTCAGCATTTAATTCCAGTTTGATATCTCCGGACTGGTCAAAGTAAGTCCCAGGATCTATCGTTCTTGGGTCAAAACTTCCCGGACCTAATGTTCTTGCACGGAATGCTCTGATACTGTTACTACCTCCTGAGAAAAATTGTTTGGAGAAAGGAATAAATTCTGAATTTCCGTAGGGATAAGCAATTCCTCCGATGAATCTTGTAGCCAGTGAAGATTTTTCAGTAAACTTATGATAGAATCTGAAATCGTTTTCAATTTTTATATACTGGCTGAAAGGAATACCAAATATTTTCTTCTCCTTATCTTTCTTTACATCTGCCCCAGTTACCAGTCCTGTAATATTTCCTGCCAGATCAAGCGTTCCTTTATAATAAACAGTATTGGTCTTTGGCAGCATGGTATTGGTATAGGTATAAGAATAGGTAGGACCGAAAATAAGCTGCTTTGCCACAACTCTTGCCATTGCCGGATTTGCATCAGCTTTAATTTGATATTCTTCCGTAACATTGGCAGGAGATACCAATGTAATATCAATCACTTTCAGATCATGTTCTTTTCTTGCGTTTTCTTTCCACACATATCCGAATGATCCGGTGAAATTATTAAGGGTATAATATTGTGTTCTGTTCTGGAATTCATATCCCAATGTGATATTCGTTCTTGGAACAAATTCACTGGAAGAATGAAAACGGAAAGGAGCAACAATTCTCGGAATAGAAAGTTGTACGTTTGTTCCTGCACGGAAAATATTATTGGCATTTTGAGCCCCTCCCATCTGGAAATCAAAAGCTCCATAGATGGCTGCTTTAAATTGTTCTGCACCTCTGAAGAAATTTCTGTGGGTCCAGTTCAGGTTCAACTCACTACCCGCATAGTTGGCGGAGTTTGTTCTTCCCAATGCTTCCAGACGAAGCGACTGAACTTGTCTTGGAGTTAATAAATAATAAGCATCAAATTGATGACTTAAAGAATCAGAAACGATAAACTCATTTTTTACAAATTTGAAAACACCCAGACTGATTAATCGGTTCAGGGTAAGATTGTGATTGGAACGGTTATAAAGATCTCCCTTTTTGAAATATAAAGCTCTGTCAAAAATCTTTGGTTTGAATTTATGCTGCGGATCAATAACATAAATATCATCAAAACTATATTTAGAAAGAGAATCTTTATTCATCGGAATACTATATTTGCCATCTTTTACATCCTGAATGTTATAATTGGGAAATACAATAACTTTATCGATACTGAATTGTTGAGTTGCTAAATCCGGAGTATTGTCTTTCAGTTTTACATTAAGCTCAACTTTATGATTTTTGCTTACTGTACTGTCAGCCTGTACAATAATATTATCAGGATGGAAATAATAAAAACCTCGTTCCTTTAGCCTGTTGTCAATTCTTTCTCTTTCTGCTTTGATGACATCCAGGTCAAATGGTCTTCCGTTTTTAAGAAGAGTTTTATCCGTAAGGTTTTGAATTTCATGATTGACCAGTGTAGAATCTTTCTGGAATTTTACACCGTCTATCAGATATCTTGAACCAGGCCTTACTGTATAAATAACCTGAGCTTTTTTGTTCTTTGAAACAGTGTCATAAGTAGCTCTGGCATTGAAATATCCTTTGTTTTCAGAATAATTTTCAATGATATCTTTATTGAACTCACGATCTACATCTCCCAATAATACTGGTTTTTCACCCACTTTATATTTAAGCCAGTAATTAAAACCTTTGTCTTTTTTAGGCTCCTTGGCAATATTATAAAAATACAGCTTGGGACGCAGTCCTAAAAATGTGGAATTAGGCTTTGGAGTGAGGTTCGCTTCCAGTGCAGACTCAAGATCTTTTTTTTCTTTTTTGGAAATCGTATCATTTTCAATCTTTACTTTGGCTCCTGTGTAGAGCATCTGGCCTTCTTTCAAAAACCTGGTGTTGCTGCACGAGATTACCGTGGATGCCATCCCGGAAACCAACAGATACTTACAATATATATGGAACTTATTACTCATTATTTAAATTCTACCACTTGGTTATTTTGATTTTTTTTCTGCTTTTTCTCTTTAGACTTCTGGAAGATCTCACGGAATTTGTCATAATCCAATGTAATGATAAAGCCAACTCCGGTTTCTATGATCTGCCCCTGAAGAGCTACCTGATATTCATCTTTACGGTAAGCGCGCAGCATATATCTTCCATCTTTGGAAAGACTGTAATCTACGGAAACGTTACCCGCAATATTGGTCATGTTTTCATTCTGGCGGGCCTGGCCTTCCAGTCCGAAATTACTTCCTACCGTTACTTTCAGTCGGTCATTCAATAATTTTTTACTGATATCTACATTCAGGTCGGTGCGGGTATTTTTCTCTCCGGTGGAATAATCTTCTGAAGAATCAAGTCCAAAATTAAGATCTACTCCTTTAATCAGGCCTGCTGCAAGATTATTCAGCTGTTGAGAAAGGATTTTACTCACACTCTGTCTTGCCATGGTTTCTGCAGACATTCCGGCACCGCTTTCAAATGGATTTTCTCCGATAAAGCGGTTCAGAAGCAATAAGGCAAATACCTGTTTGTTCAGCTCAGATTCCTGAGTTCTGATCTGGGCAAGTTTCTGATCGACAACATCTTTTACATTCGTAGATACAGAATTATTTTTCTCATCTGTAGTAATATCGAAAGTAAGCTGAGGTTTCAGCAATTCCCCTTTCATTTTTAATAAAGCATTGAAAGGAACCCTCTGCTTAAACTGATTCATCGTTGAGGCACTCTCTCCACTGATCTGCTGCTCCACAAGGTCAATAGGTGGTGCTTCTGTTTTATATACGGCAGTAATATCCATTTGAGCCGTTGTAGGTTCACCTGTCCAGGTAATGGTACTGCCTTTCTGGATGTCAAATTTACGTTTCAGGAAACTCACCGAAAGATCATAACTCCCTTTTTCCACTTCATATACTCCTACCAGCGTAGTTTTTCCTGACGGATCTATTCCTCCGGTTAATTCAGCTTCACCCTGAAGCTGTACAAAATCACCATTGGCTTTATCAATGATCAGAGACAGTTTTGCCTCTTTGCTGACTTCAATATTAACACTTACATCCATTCCTTTGATGCGGCTCTGCGCATTAAGAGAATCTGCTTTGATTGTTTTGTTTAAAACCACCTGATCCTGATCCACAAATTCTACAATACCATCTCTCTCCTGTAAAGTAGGGCTGGATTGAGGAAGAACAAAAGTGAAATCAGTGTTGTCTGCCACGCTCAGTCTTCCGTCTACTTTTGGAAGATCAAGGTTTCCACGGATATGAAGTCCGGCATCAATGGCCAGAATACCATACATCATCGCATCATTTGACTTCTCTGAATTGACAACTTTAAAGTCTTTCGCATTCACATTCAGATTAAAGGCAAAATCTCTGTAGGTTTGAGTAAGAACCTGACCGTCCACAACAAGAGCATTTCCGTCTTTATCTTTGATTTTAAATTTATCAAACTCTATTCCCTGGCTTGTAAAATCTATTTCATCACTCAGATGTCTGAAGTCACTTCCTGTTTTGGCAATTTCCAATCCGGCATCATTGAATTTTACTTTTCCTAAAATATTAGGTTTATCGGTAGTTCCGGTGATCTTTAAGTTTCCTGAAAGATAACCTTCCGTGTTGGTAATCGCATTCATAGAAAACCCTTGAATACTCATCATCTGAAGCTGATTGATCGCCATATTCAGGTCGAAAGTACTGGAAGAAGTATTATAATCCCCAAGGATTTTTACATCATTATTATTTCCGGAAAGTGCAATATCAGCATTTAAAACATTCGGTGAAGCATTGTTCACTTTTACAGCAAGATTTCCGACAGGACTTCCATAAACGATCAAATCAGAAATATTCAGATCAGAAGTGAAGGTCATATTTTTAGTCACATCACGAAGCTGTGCGGTTCCGTTAATAGTTCCCCTTGCCAGAACCGTATCTTTTTTAATAAGCTCTGTAATGGTTTCAATCTTGAAATCTTTCAACGAAATATTCAAAGGACTGCTTGGGCTACTGCTTTCAGACTGTACAGCAATTTCACTGCTGCCATTAGACAAGATGAAGTTATCTGCCAGAATTCCTTTATTGCTGATCTGGATTTTGTTGTTTTCTGCAACGTTCCAATCCGTATAGTTGAGTTTTAAGCCATTCGGGTTCAGAGAAACTTCTGTAATATCATTTAAGGATTTTGCACTTCCTGCAATCAGGAATTGCGTAGCGTCTTTTTCATCCTTTGTGGTAACGTTGTATCGAATGGTGTTGTCAGCAACATCACCGTCAATATTAATTTTATTCAAAGAAAAACTTGAGCTTTTTAAAGCGGCAACATTCAGACTGTACTGTAATGCCTGATTTTCATTTGTTACCTTTAAAGCTCCTTTTTCAATTGAATTTTCGCCATATAACAACCGCGGTATCTGTCCGTCAATTTCAATTTTCTGAGAATCTGCATCGTAATTTCCAGCCAGATTGATGGTTTCAAAATCTTTCAGATCCGGAACAAATTTTCTGATCAGATCATCATTTTTGATTTTCGCCGTAAAGGTAAAATGCTGTCCCGGATCTATTTTCTGCTTTTTATCCGGTTTCTGAAACTGATAATATTGGTTGACTGTTTGCGTTAAAGCTCCAAAAATCTGGGTAAGTTTATATTTACCTTTCAGTTCCACATCTGCCACCTGAGAGTTGAAAATAATCTGTGTAGAATCCTGTGTAGATGAAGCCTTCAGATTAACTTCCTGTACAGGATATACTTCTTTGGTATCCGAAAATGCAAAATCTTTAAGGTTCAGATATCCGTTCAGATTGTTGGGATCCAGACTCGTAAAATCACCATCAATTTTTCCGGCAATAATCATTGGCTTTTCATAGAACCCAAGCTTATTGACATCCAGTTTGATAACCTCTCCATTTACTTTTACGGTAGGATTTTTTTCATCATAAACTCCCGAAGCAGTCAGTTGTAAACTGGCATTAGGGTCTTTTGAATCTAAAATAACATGATAAGCTCCTTTGTTGATCTTTCCTGTAAGGTTCATGTTTTGATAACGGTAGCCTTTGTAGACAGCAGAAGCAACGTGCCCCTTCAGATCTGCATTGGCATTCTTAAAATCAAAGCTTTCTCCTTTGGCTGCAATTTGTGCCGTGACAGGACCAATATCTTTATTCTGAATAATTTTTCCTACCTGTATACCCTGAAGATTGGCTTTTACATCATACAATTCATGATTTTTTCTTCGCATGTCTACCTGTGCGATGACTGCAGTATTTCCTAAAGTAGAGTAAAGGTTTAAGTCTGTATTCACCACTTTTGTCGTTCCTTTTGCATTTCCTTTGATGCTGAAATGGGAAGGAAGCGAAATATTGGAAGGAATTGTATTTTTCGGGACCAGATTGAAGATCGTTTTGGCGCCGGAAGAAAACTCCCCGATTCTCAGATCATAATACAACTGATCCGGATTCATTGCATTTTTGATTTTTCCGGATGCCATTACCCTTAGCTGATCCAATCCGGAAACTTTCAGATCCTGAATGAAAAGATCATTCACACTTCCTTTTACATTAGCGTTTACATTGAGAATAGCGTTGGGATATTTATTAAATGGAACTGTATTTCTTAAAGTAGGAACCAAATTCAGAATGTCTGAGAATCCTATTCTTGAGTCCTTAATGTTGGCCGAAATCTTTACAGCACCTAAGTTTTTGCTAAGTTGATCAATTGAGTTATAATTTAAAATAACCTCATCACGCAATAGGGTTTTAGGAGTTTGAAGATAAAGATCTTTCAGATATGCTTCCTTTTCTGCGTAAACAAAATCCGTATTGAATTTCTGGATATCCAGTCCTCTGCCCTCCTTAATTTCTGCAGAATTTACGGTTCCGGCAAAAGTATTATTCTCCATTTTGAAACTTCTCACTTCCACATTCATTTTTGAAAAATTAAGGTGATTGAAGTCCATTCCCTGTTTCGTTGGAGCAATGGCAGTATTGTTATAATTGACCTTTACATCGTTCAGAACAAGTTTCCCTAAGAGAAGTTTCATGGCTTTATCCTGATCAGAAACTTTGGAAACTTCAGGTTCTTTTGTTGTTTTCGGATTGGCATTCTGAGCTGGAAGATAAAGATTGGCATTAATATCCGCTCCGGAAAGAAATACATTGGCTACGTTGAAAGCATTTTTTTCCAGATCAAGTTTATTGACCTTTGTACTAAGCTCTTTAAATATAACTTTTGCAAATGTCTTGGTATTTTCATCACCATAATCAATGTCGAAATGAGTAAGTTTAATGCCTCTCAATCCAATATTCATCGGTTTTTTTTCATTGAGAGAGTCTACTTTTTTCTCAACCTTTTGAGTGACTTCTTCTACAAGCCCCTGTTTTAACTTTAATTTTAATCCATCAAGATTGATATCGTTAACGGCATAATTATTTTTGTTGAGATCAAAAGTCTTTACTCTTGTATCAAACGATTTAAAATAGAGTTTAATATCATTTCTGGACTGCTGGTCATTGAAGATAACGCCAATATCTTTTAAATTGATTTTATCAAGAGAAATAATGAATGGCTTGGAAGAACTTTCTTCTTTGTCGCTGGTTGCGAAAGCATCGATAATATAATCGAAATTGAATTTGCCATCCTGTTTCCGTACCACATGAGCACGGGCTCCTTCCATATTGACTGAAGTAATATCTGCTGTAGAATTGAGGAGCTTCAGCATATGTAAACCTACATCCAGTTTCCGGACTGCCAGTAGGGTGTCTACATCCTGTCCTTTAAGATAAAGATTTTCCATTACCAGGCTGTTGGGAAATCCGATGTAAACTTTTTCAAGGCTTACCTTAGTTTTGATTTTTTTCTCAAGATAAACAATAAGCTTGTCTTTTATAAAATTTTGAACAGCAGGAAGTCTTAAGCTTAGTATCAGCAGGGTAAGAAAAACCAATATTGAAATAAAGGTTATTACAATACGCCTTAAAAGCTTTGTGGTGTTGATTTTCAGTTTCAAATGCGAGGTGGTTTCTAACAAAGATAATAATACTATTTTACTTAGTCTTTGTTGTGGTATCCTTTGCAAATGCAAAAATCCTGCCTTGGCTGCCTTATTATGGAATTTTTAGTTTGTAGCTGTCAAGTGAATAGTTGAGTAAGACAAACCAAGGTATGGATATTTATTTTTTAAAAAGCCCCCTTTATATCATTTTTTAATGTTGAAAAGGTTAGTTAGCAAAAATGAAATTCAAATGTTAGTGTAGTTGCAAAGGGGGCTTGGCATGGTTTATATGATAGATAATAATTTTTTAGTTGTTTCCATTTTCCCATTTTACCTCTTCTCCCTGCGGAGCGGCACCGCCTTGTGCCGTTGTAATAGGAGCCGTTTCCTGGTTGATATGGTAAATGTAGGCTGCAATTTTTTCAGCATCTCTTCCTGTGATGGTTCCTTCCTTGATGAAAGGTCTCATGGTAGGATTGTTTGGAGAACCGTTTTCAAGCATCCAAAATACATTTTTAAATAAACTTTTTTCTTTTATGTTGATCCAGTGGGTATCGGTAAGGTTGGGACCTATACCTCCTTTTCCACCGTCTCCATGACAGGTAACACAATTCGTTTTGAAAAGTTCCTGACCTTCCGCGATATTATCAGCACTGTATTTTGCAGATTCCAGATTGATCTGAGGAGCTGTTTTCTCATACTCTTCAATTGAAGCCAACATGGTTTTTGCTTCTTTGGTGTATTCTACTTCCGGATGGGCGTAATCTGTAAAAGAAAAAGCTATCAGATAAACCGCACAGAAGATACATCCGAACCAGAACAGACCAATCCACCATTTCGGAAGAGAGTTGTCAAGCTCTGTAATCCCGTCAAAACCATGGTCGATAAGGATATCCTTTTCTTCCGTGACAGATTGTTTTTTGAAGGCAGAGTTCCATAATTTCTGATAATAAGGAATATTTTTTTCTGCCAGATATTGTTTTTTCTCTTCCTCTGATAATCTGTTGAAATTTTCATTTTCCACCAGATCTCCAATCGAATTCATGATCAGCAGGAGGATAATGGCAATTAATATCAACGCCCAGAAAAAAGGAGAAGAAAAATATCCTGAATCACTGGCAAACATTTCAAAGGCCATGATCGTTAAACCTATCGTTGTTGCGATATATATTGAAATTGGGGTTCTCGTTTTCATTGCAATTCAATTTTAAATGTTACTCAACGCTGGCAGTTTGTACCTGTGTTGTTTTAATATCTGTACCTAATCTCTGCAGATAAGCAATCATTGCTACAATTTCTCTCTGTTCAAGTGGTACATAAGCAGATCCTTTTGCTGTTTTTTCTTTTACCATCTGATCTTTTACATCTGTTGCTTCAGAGTAGATTCTCTGTACAATTGCTTTGGATTGGTTGTCTGCCCATTGGTTGGCAGAGTCTATCTGTGCTTTTGTATAAGGAACATCAAAAACGTTTTTCATCAGTTTCATCTTATCTACCATTTGATCACGGTCCAGTTTATTGGTGATCAGCCATGGAAAACGAGGCATGATAGAACCGGCAGAAGTTATTCTTGGGTTGTACATATGTTTGAAGTGCCATGAATCCGGATTTCTGCCTCCTTCTCTGTGAAGATCCGGTCCTGTTCTTTTAGATCCCCATAAGAATGGTCTGTCATAAATAAATTCTCCGGCTTTGGAATACTGTCCGTTTTTTCCTTCAAATCTTACCACTTCATCACGGAAAGGTCTGATCATCTGAGAGTGGCAGGCATTACAGCCTTCACGGATATAAAGATCTCTACCTTCCAGTTCCAGCGGAGTATATGGTTTTACTGCCGTGATTGTCGGAACACTTTGCTTCAGTGAGAGTGTTGGAACAATTTCTACCAATCCACCGATTGCTATCGTGATAAAAGCTAATATAGAAAGGAGTGTAGGTGTTCTTTCCAACCACAGGTGTACCCCTTCACCTTCTTTTCTTGAAGTACCGATGTTGGCCAGTGCAGGTGCTTCTGCAGGAACCTCTTTCTGGAATGAACCTGCTTTAATAGTCTTGATCACATTGATCACCATTAATATAGCACCGGACAGATATAGAACTCCTCCTAAAAATCTCATTTTAAAGTATGGAATGATTGCTGTAACAGTATCCAGCCAGTTTTTCCACAATAATGTCCCGTCCGGGTTGAATTGTTTCCACATCAATCCCTGTGTGAATCCTGAAATATACATAGGAACGGCATAGAAGATAATTCCCAATGTTCCCAGCCAGAAGTGCCAGTTGGCCAGTTTTTTAGACCAAAGCGACGTTCTCCACATAATCGGAACAAGATAATACACCACTCCGAATGCCATGAAACCATTCCATCCAAGAGCTCCTAAGTGTACGTGGCCAATTACCCAGTCGGTATAGTGACCAATTTTATTTAATGATTTTGTGGCCAATAAGGGTCCTTCAAAAGTAGCCATACCATAACAGGTAATTGCAACTACAAAGAATTTCAGAATAGGATTTTCTCTTACTTTGTCCCAAGCTCCTCTTAACGTAAGAAGACCATTCAGCATACCTCCCCATGATGGGGCAATAAGCATGATAGAGAATCCTGTTCCTACAGCCTGAGCCCAGGCAGGTAAAGCTGTATATTGCAGGTGGTGAGGCCCGGCCCAAAGATATACAAAGATCAGCGACCAGAAGTGAATAATGGATAGCTTGTATGAGAATACCGGTCGTTGTGCTGCTTTTGGCATAAAGTAATACATCAGACCTAATACAGGGGTGGTTAATACAAATGCTACTGCATTGTGCCCATACCACCATTGTACTAATGCATCTTTTACACCTGCAT
>JASLCD010000144.1 GCA_030146295.1 Chryseobacterium sp. | reverse complement strand
TTGCGAATTTTGCAGAAAATTAAATCTAATTATTACTAACGATTATGAAATTAATCAACAAATCGATACTAACTGCGGTTATTACATTATCTACAGCTAGTGTTTATTACGCTCAAGAGGTTCAGGATTCTACGAAAACTAAATCTAAGGACATTGAGGAGGTAATCTTAAGAGGTGTTACAGATATCGCTAAAGATAGAAAAACACCTGTTGCAGTATCTACTATTAAAGCTGCACAGATTTTAGAAAGACAAGGAAACCAAGAACTTGTCGAAATACTAAACACAACACCTTCTGTATATGCTACAAAAGGAGGTGGTGGTTTCGGAGACTCTCAAATTGTTATGCGTGGGTTTGAGTCTAGAAACATTGCAGTAATGGTAAACGGTATGCCTGTAAACGATATGGAGGGTGGTACTGTTTATTTCTCAAACTGGACTGGATTATCTGACGTAACAAGTACATTACAGGTTCAAAGAGGTTTAGGTTCTTCTAAATTAGCAATTGCTTCTGTAGGAGGTACTATGAACTTCATCACCAAGTCTGCAGATATGAAAAGAGGAGGGGTTATTAGATTAGGAGTTGGTAACAATGACTATTTAAAAACATCTTTTGCTTACAATACTGGAAAATCTAAGGATGGTGTTTCTGCATCATTCCTAATGAGCAGACAAGCGGGAGGTACTTATATTGAAAATACTGATTACGAATCTTATGCATATTTCTTTGCATTAGGTTATGAGATCAATAAAAAACATAACTTACAGTTCTCAATTACATCTGCACCTCAGTGGCACGATCAAAGAACTTTTGCACCAACCATCCAAAATTACATCAACTATAATCCTGATCATGACGGAAATCCTTACAGAAGATATAACTCAGATTTTGGATATTATACTGATGCAAGCGGAAATAAAGTAGCTTTAGCCAACAGAGCCAACTACTATTCTAAGCCGGTAATGATGCTAAACTGGGACTGGACAATGAGCGAAAAGTCTAAGTTAAGTACAGTTTTATATATGTCTAATGGTAGAGGTGGTGGAACTGGTGACTTAGGTAAACTTGGAACTAAGACAATCAATGATGCTAGTTTTACTGATGCAGCAGGACACATTAACTATGATGCTCTTTTTGCAGCCAATGCAGCAGTTAATTTGAATACTGCAGGTGCAGGAAGCACAATTGTTCGTCGATCAAGTATCAATTCACACAACTGGTATGGTATCTTAGCAAACTTCCAGCATAAAGTTAACGATAACTGGAATTTCTCAATCGGTACGGATGACAGATATTACTATGGTTATCACTATCAGGTTCTTACAGATCTTTATGGTGCTGCAGGATACAAAGATAATGCTAACAAGAATGTTGCTCCTAGAATTGTAAATGCACTTTACGATTACAAGAAACTTTCTTGGAATCCTTTTGGAGGTAAATTAGCTCCGGCTGAAGATCAGGTAGGATATAGCAACGATGGTGAAGTTATTTGGTACAGTGGATTTGCACAGGTAGAATATACCAAAGATAAATTATCTGCATTCTTACAAGGTTCCGTATCTAATCAAGGTTACCAAAGAATTGATAACTTCGTAGTAGACGGAAGCACATTAAGAGGTCAGACCATCAACACGAAAACAGGATTTAAAAATATTTTCGGATATAATATTAAAGGGGGAGCTAACTATAACATTAATGAGCAGCATAACGTTTTTGCTAACATAGGTTATTATAGCAAGCAGCCATTCCTTAACACTGTGTATCCAAGTAACCAACAGCTTGTTAACCCTTACTTAACGAACGAGAAGATCTCTTCTGCTGAAGTTGGTTACGGATTCAGATCTGCAAAATTCACTGCAAATGTTAACGTATACAGAACACAGTGGAAAGACAGATGGTTGAGAAAAACCAGCCAGACTTTCAATTTAGCTGATGGTTCAACAACTACAGGTTATTCTGAAATCAATGGTATTACAGAAGTTCACCAGGGAGTTGAATTTGACGGAGTATACAAACCGAACCGTTTCCTAGAAGTTCAGGGGATGTTCTCTTGGGGAGATTACTATTATAAAGGAAATGCTAATGTAGCTTCATTCGACGATAATAACAATCCGGTTACTTTAGCTAATTCTTCTGGAAATACATTATACTTAGATAAAGTAAAAGTAGGAGGATCAAGCAACAACAGTATTCCTCAGATGACTGCATCATTAGGATTAACTGTGAAACCAGTTAAAGATCTTAATATCTTCGGAACATGGAGATATGTAGGTAAACTTTACTCTACTATTGACGCCGGAACATTCACCAATGTTGCAGCTCAGGACAGAGGAGTATTGAAATTACCTGATTTCAACTTATTTGATATAGGTTTCTCTTACAAAATCAGATTACAAAACGAAGCTCAATATTTCACAATCGGGGCTAACGTTTACAACCTATTTGATAAAACTTACATCTCTGACTCTGCTACAAGTGTATTTGCTGATGACAAACCAAAATACTTAGCTGATGGAAAAACACTTAACACAGCGAATCAGACTTACCAACAATTGGGTATGATGTACAATGGTATTGCAACAGGTAACCGTGCTTATTTCGGTTTCGGAACTACTTGGGCAGCAACCTTATCATTCAACTTCTAATTATATCACAATATTAGATTTTATAAATATCAATCCCGGCTTTGAGCCGGGATTTTTGTTATCTTTGTGTACAAAAAAATAGGATTATGGATTTTTACAACATTTTACTTAATGCCCACAAAGGTTTCGGGTATCTTGAAATTCTTTTGGTAACATTATTCATCATTGCACTTTTAGCCACCATGTTTGGTTTCAGTGGAAAAGTGAACAAATTTTTGAAGAAAACAACGCTATTCACGATGATTTTCTTCCACGTTCAGTTTTTATTGGGAATCATTATGCTGATCACAACTTTCAGCAAAGGATTAAACATGGGAGAAGTAATGAAAAATGCAGCATTGAGATTTCAATATGTTGAACACCCATTCTCTATGCTTATTGCAGCAGTTTTGATGACTATTGTCAACAAAAAAGTAAAATCCAATGATACTATTTCTTTAGGAGTAGTGATTATGGGACTTATTGCAGTAGGTTTATTTGCATTCGCGTTCCCTTGGACAA
>JASLCD010000105.1 GCA_030146295.1 Chryseobacterium sp. | reverse complement strand
CAGCATTTTCTTCGGTAACCCGCTTATTGGCAATACTGAAATTGTACATTCCCAATTGGTCAACGGTTGTATCCTGGTTGGTGTTATACTGCATCACCAGATTACCTCCTCCTTTTACATAAGACCATAGAAAAGGCATCCAGCGACCCAGCTTTTTTTCTGTGTTATTGGCACGAATCCCCATTACAATGGCATCATATTGCGACAGTTTGTTCCGGCTTCCGCTTCCACCGGATTCATCTGTACTGCCATAAAAGTCTCCATCTTTCAGGACATCTACCTGAACACCTGCAATGCGCAGGAAATCGGGAATAAAATCTCCGGCACCTTCTATATATCCCACTTTTTTTACATTCGCCTGAATATCTCCTTTCATTACAGTGGCAGTGGCAGGCGAAAAATATTGCAAGGACGGTAAATGCGGGTACTGAATTAATATCTGTTTTTTATTATAAGTAACTCCATCTGCGACATAACTGGCATCCAGCTGCCAACGGGACGAGTGTATTGAGGCAAGCTTAGCTTTTGGAATGACGTAATCCACGGTGAAATCTTTTCCATTGAGTGAACTTAGATCTGTGCCGCCCAATCGTTCTCCGTTATACATCAGGTTTAGAATACCTTTATTGAACGGTTTGCCAGAATTAACCTTAAAATTTAAACTCAAATGCAGATCTTCATTTTCTTTGACTACATACAGAGGCTGTGTAAATTTCAGTTCCAGCGCAGGAACGATGCGCAGGGCTTCTACCACATCACCACGCACGGGGTCTAATTTCTTGAAAGATAAAGGAAGTTTAACCTGAAACTTTTCCGAACCGATTTTTAAACCAAGCAACACATTCAAAGGTGATTCTGCCTCAGGCAATCCCACCAAAGTGTCATTGGGAACAGAGAAAGTGGCTGCATTCACAGCTGGTTTTGCCAACCAGTAAGGTTCTGTGAGTGCTGCATCTGCAGGAATCTGAATATCATGCTGAATGGTGATTAAAGAATCTTTGGATAGTTTTCGGTTGAAGTTTTCTGATTGGCTTAGCCACTGTACATTTTCTAACACAACAGGATCAGCAGCTCTTGAAATCAGATTTAACCTGAAATTGTAATGATCTCCGGCAACCGCTTCTGATTGATTGGTCACTACCTCACCCATAAATCCGGCGCAGCTTATAATGATATGGTCTAGAGATTTTAGTTTATCTTTTTTCAGTTCTTCATCGGTGAGCGCCATTACCTTTTTTCGCAAAGCAAGCAAAGCAGGTAAGCTGCGGTCTGGCTCGTTGAAATTAAATGCAGAAATAATTTTATCTAATGATTGATCAATGTCTGCATTTCCTTGTGAAGTCCAGGTTTTAAGCACTCCGTCAAAAAGAGTTGCTTTCGCAGGTTCGCCAATAACGTGGCTGAAATATTCAGTTTTGATGCCGGCTACAGACTGTGTTCCTGCCCCCTGGCTTTTATGGAGACTTCTGCTTAGTCCGGCCAGTTCACCATAGCCCATTCCGAGCTGTGCATCATATTGGCCAACCGTGACTTTCAGTTGATTTTCAGCTGTTGTATCCAGTCCCCCAAAGCGGAAAGTATTCCACAATACGCGTTTTGGCTGCCACACATTTACATATTTCAGCTGATTCGGGAAAGCATTTTTATCACCTGCCAGCTTAAAAGCTTTTTCTGCCACCACAGCCGAAGCTGCATGCTGTCCGTGGCCTGCCGCAGCAGTAGGAGGAAAACGACAAATGATAACATCCGGACGGAACTGGCGGATTACCCAGACCACATCCGCTGTAATGCTGTCTGCATCCCATTGTTTAAAGGTGTCGGTTGTATTTTTAGAGAACCCGAAATCAATTGCGCGGGTAAAAAACTGTTGGGCACCGTCTAACTTTCTGGCTTCTAGAAGCTCATGCGTTCTGATTAAACCCAATGCAGCCCCCTGTTCTGTGCCTAATAAATTCTGACCACCATCTCCTCTGGTTAAAGACAGATAGCCTGTCTCCACATTCTGGTCGTTGATTAGCCAGGAAAGTAATCCTGTATTTTCATCATCGGGGTGAGCCGCAAGGTATAAAACTTTAGGCAGGTGTTTTAGGGTTTTGAGTTCACGGTAAATTTCAGATGATTTTGAAGGCCGAACCTGTTGAGCCGAACAAAAACCTGTATAAATACTAAGGATACATACAGTAATTACTTTTTTGAACATATGAATTTGCTTTGCGGGGCAAATATAAGTAAATCATCTTTCTTTTAACTTTAAAAGAATTATACGCTGAATTTCACAAGAAAAGTCGTTTACACTTTTTTATAAAACCACAAAACCTGGTAACACTTACGTTATTCCAAGTGACCCGCTTTACGTGTAATAAGCACACTTAAGTTTTTTTTTAAACATTTACCGCAAACACCTGTGCAATCTATGGTTCAGTTTAAACAGCCTTATCTCTTCAGGATATCAGAAATAAAATAATGAGTAATCCTATCTAAATATCAAACAAAAATCATCTTATTTCAGATAAAAACAGAATTTAATATAAACAGCCTTAATCCACTATAAAATAACAAAATCAAACATAATATTAATAATTGATTAATTTTTCTCAACCACAAAGGTTATTTTTTTATTTTTCGATAAAAAAGACTATATTTGATTTACCCAAAACAACACCTTATATGAAAACAAAATTTACACAATTCAGTGCTATTTTTATTGCTGGATTTTCATTTGGTCAAATAGGTATTAATACAGCTTTACCCAAAACAACGATGGATGTATCTGCTAAAAGAGACACTTCGGGGGTGATTACGGATAATACACAAACATTCGGATTACAGGCTCCGAGGCTTACAAGAGCTGAGCTTACCGTAAATACGGCTACCTATAACAGCAATCAGAGCGGAGCATTAATTTATATTACGGATGTTACTGGTGGAGATACTGCCGGGCAGCGTGTGAATGTTACGGCGATGGGCTATTATTATTTTGACGGCTCTGTATGGCAAAGACTTACCCAAGCCACCAATGCTGTGGCTCCGGCGATTTCTGCATTACAATGTACTACAGCCTACTTAAATCCTTCTACTTATACAGCAGGTACTCCTTTCAACGGAAATCTGAGAGTAACCTACAGCCAGGGAAACGGAGGTGCGTATAATTCAGGATCTCCTTTTACAGTGAACGGATTAACCTTCCAACTCAGACCCGGAACTCTGGAGTTTGGTGATGGCGAACTGGTATTCTCAGTTACCGGAACTCCTACCACGGCTAATGATATGGCTATTCCTATGAGCAGCTCTACCATTCCTTTCTTAACAGCAGCACAAAACTGCACCGCTACTGTGGGAAATACCAGCCGTGCAGACATTGCACCTGTTGCTGCAATGGGATATCCTTCTCTGACAACCGATTCCAACGGCAAACAAGCTTACACCTTCCCTCTTGCTACCCCGGATGGTAAGTATTCCATCAGAGTAATATTTGATACTACAAGTGGTACAACCGCCGCAATTCCTAACGTACAATTATATAACAATACAGGTTCTACCGTAAATCTATATTGGAATTACAATACCGAATATGGCGGTTATATTGGAGCAGCCCAAACTACCAACAATATTACTTCAGGAGTATGGGGCGGTATGGGAGATGCAACGGCTACCTGGTTTCCGCAAGGCACCGGAGCGGTAGGAAGCGCTTACTGGGGGAACGTAGGGATTATAGATGGTTCCAGTGGCGGACCTGAGCATAGAAGATATACCTGGATAGACAGTAATTCTTCTTCAAAAACCGCTTATACCGCAACCATTATGGCAGGAGCCCCTACCTCAGGCAGTGCCCAACCCAACCTTTCTAAAATTTATATAAAGATAGAGCAAGTAAAAGCACAATAATATAATGCCCCTGAAAAAGGGGCATTTTTTATTCTTAACTGGTCTCAGCGATCATCTTTTCTCTCCTTCTCTGAAGAATAAGATGTGCAGCATCCAGCATTTTGACTGTATGAATGTAGGGCATCACGATATTCCTTTCCGGCAGATTTTCATAGACACCCATAGAGAAATAAACGATTCCGCACATAAAATAATCAAATTCTTTGATGCTATAAGCTCTGAATGCTTTTTTGAAAACCAGCAGCGGATTCCGGTATTCTTTCTCCGAAAGCAGACCAAGAACCCACGGAGAAATCTTTTCGGGCTGGCTATCAACAGTCCATTTTCTTTCCTTCAGCATGATGAGATAGCCTGCCCGGATCAACGACCTCATCGACTGATGAAACCGGAAGATGACCGCCGGATCTTCATGGATCCAGCTATTTCTCTTTACGGCATAATTCATAATGTTGCTGAGCCTTTCTTTGGAAACATCCAGCTCATTGAACTGAAAGAAATTTTCCATCAGCTGTAGGCCGGAGTGCTTCTTCCCTGCCCGAAATTGGCGATCGAAATGTGTTTCTATCTTTTTCATGGGTTGTATTTTTTATAAATGTAAGAAAAAAATAATTAAAACAACATATATGTGTTGATGAAAAATTTTAGAAAGTTCAAACTTTACTACATGTATAAATGGAAAATAGAAGAATTAAAATTTCAAATTGGAAAGCTTATTCAGTTACATAGGCTTAAAAGAGGACTTTCACAATTGCAACTTGGAAATGAGCTCAATATCTCAAGTAACCATGTTGGCAGAATTGAAAGGGCAGAAACTAATCCAACCATTGAAAGTCTTGTCACATTCTGTAATTTTCTTGAAATTGATCTATTACATTTATTTACAAAACTCAATGAAAAAGAATTAAAGAAGATCGAAAGTGAAATCGATCAGCTACAAAAAGAATTTAAAAATCAAAATAAGAGAAAATCCTGACGAAAGTTGGGATTTTTAAGCAAAGCAACATACAATCCTTTATTGCAGGAATTCCCACAAAAAAATGCCGGATATTTTCCATATCCGGCATTTTATACTATTACACTATTGATCTATTTTACCTTATTCGCCAATCGTTTCCTAATAGTACTCACAAACTCCTTAGAAACACCAAGATACGATGCAATATAATACTGTGCTACACGCTGCGGAATGGTGGGATATACCCTGATAAATTCCAGATAACGGTCTGTAGCCGGTTGAGAAATGGTGTTAACCAGTCGGTTTTGCAGTGTCACCACATACCGCTGCATCATCAGCCGGAATGCTCTTTCAAACTTCGGCACCTTCTGCATCAATTCCTCTTTGGTTTCCGGATTCAGCATATAAATTTCGGTATCTTCCAGGGCTTCTATAAAAATCTTCGAGGGTGTTCTATTATTAAAAGAATCAATATCGGTAATCCACCAATCTTCAACAGCAAACAGAAGGGTTACTTCAAAACCGTTTTCATCAAGATAATACGTTCGCACACACCCCTCTTTTATAAATCCTTCGAACTGACAAATCTCTCCTTCGCGCAGCAAATGTGTTTTCTTCGGGTATTTCTGAAGGGTCAGCAAACCTTCATATATATTCTCCTCTTCCGGGGTCAGGATCACAAATCGTGAGATGTTTTTGATAATATTTTGAAACATACATTTATTTTACGG